>NZ_JBFASK010000013.1:0-176945 GCF_040677675.1 Streptomyces sp. NPDC053755
CGGTGGTGGCGGGGGTGGGACGTCGGTGACGGCGTGGGCCGAGGCCAACGTACGCTCGTGTGCCTCGACCACCTGCAACATCGTCAGCAAGGTGTACCCCAACCAGTCCTATCCCGCGCACTGCTGGGTCGTCGGACAGAAGATCACCGCCGAGGGCGTCACCAACGACAAGTGGATCCGCCTGCCCCTCAACGCCGGCGGCGTCGGCTACGTCAGCGGCATCTACCTCAAGGGCGACGAGACCGGCGGCGTACCCACCCCGTGCTGACACCCGGCACCCTGACCGGCAGGCAGGCACAGGCGCCGGGTTCCCTGCCCGGCACCGGCGTCCGTCCCTCCCGGGACACCCTCGGGAGGGACGGACGCCGTGCGTGACGTTCAGCTCTCCGCCACGACGATCACGCAGTCTCCCGGCTCGAACCGCACCGTCCCCCGCTTGTCCGGGTTGACCGTGACGCCGTAGGACGGGCCCGTCGAGGACGCGGCACGCAGGCGGTATCCGATGGCGCACTCGCGACGACGGCGCGCGGACTCGACGACGGTGGCGAAGGTGACCTCGCGATGCGGAAGGACGTAGTCCTCGGCGGGCTTGAGATGGATCTCGCTGCCGTCCGCGGTGAAGAGCTCGTCGAAGAGGCCCGCGAGATGCCGGTTCTCCGCGATCTGCGTCATGAGCAGGCTGATCAGCCGGCCGCTGACGATGAAGTCGGCGCCCTGGCGTACCGGCGCCAGCAGGCGGTTGCGGTCGTCGGTCATCTCCGTGATGACGGGCAGCTCCCGTCGGGCCGACTCCTCGACGGCCCGGAGGTGGAGCAGGGTGACCAGCGTCCGGTCGTCCGTCTCCGCGTCCTCCGTCGTGGGGTGGCTCTCGTCGCCGATGACCATGACACTGTCGTACGACGGGACGTCCAGCCGGGCCAGTGTCCGCCGCTCGGTGACGTCGCCGCCGACGAAGCTCACCGACAGGTGCCTGAGCGCCCCGCCGGCGGTGCACACCGCGTCGAGCGTGGCGTCGTCACCCAGGGCGACGACGTCGAGGGTGGAGCCGGGCCGTACGTACTGGTCGAGCTGCTCGATGATCAGCGGGGCACGCCGGTTCCAGCCGAGCAGGAGCAGCCGCTCGGCCGCCCGCGTCCGGGGCGGCACGGTGACGATCGCGTCCCGGTCCACGGCCCCCGCGGACGGGACGGAAGGGAGGGGCACGGCGGGCGCCGGGGGCGGGAGGGGCGTGCGCCGTGCGAGGGTGCCGGCGGACCGGCCGGCGTCCGCCGTCGGCACGGCCGCGCACGCACGGCGGGAGCGCGCCGCGGGGAGGATGCCGACGGTGGGAGCGGGGACGGCGGTCGGGGCCGTGTCGTCGTCCTCGGCGATGACGACGAGCCGGTCGCCGGCGCCGATCCGGGTGTCCGGGCACGGGTTCACGGCGAGAGTGCCGTCGGCGTGGACCAGGCCCACCACCGAGGAGGTGGCGAAGGCACCCAGGGCCTCGCCGAACGGGCGGCCGGCGAGGGCGCCCGCCGGTACGACGTAGAACTCGGCGCCCGCGAAGTCGAGCAGCTCCTGGTAGACGAGGGAGAGGCCGGGCTGGCGCGAGGTCTGGACGAGCAGCCGGGCGACGATGTCGTCGATGCTGAGCACGTGCCCGTGCCGGCGTGCCGCCAGTGTGGCCGCCAGGTGGTGCCGCGGATCCCGCACCGCCGCCACGACCACACGGTCACCGGACGGTTCACCCGTCGCGTCCAGGGCGAGGAGCGTCTTGACGACCTGCGAGTCGCCGTTCCGGCCGCCGGGCGGGAGCACCACGACCGCCTTGGCCGTCTCCGGGCTCACCAGGGCGAGGACCGTCGGGTCGGTGGTGGGACCGCTGCGGCAGATGATCCGGGTGGTGCCGGTGTGGGGGACGTGACCGGCGATCTCGGCGTCCATCTCGGCTTTGTCCTTGTCGGCGAGGACGGCGACGGCCGCCCTGCGCTGGTTGGCGTTGGCGGCCACCAGCTCCGTGATGACGGGGTACACCTGGTCGGACCAGCCGAGCAGTACCGTGTGCCGCTGCTCCAGGACCACCGACCGTCCCAGCCGCAGCGCCATCAGGCGCTCACTGAGGCCCGTCGTGATCAGGCCGACGAGTGCCGACACGAACAGCAGGGCCACCAGCGCCAGCAGGACGGAGGTCACCACGTAGAGGGGCGGCCCCACCTCACCGCCCAGCCGCAGGGTGCGTCCGACGCTCTGCCAGACGGCCGCCACCCGGCCGGAGAACGTGGCCGGCGCCGCACGGTCCGCCCAGACGAGCACCACGCTCGCGGGGACCACGATCGCGAGGCACACCAGCGAGAGCCAGCCGATGAGCACCGGTGTGCCGTAGGCCATGAGGTTGTCGAACCCGTACCGCAGACGCGACCAGGTACGGGACGCGCGTGGTGCTGCCATGAGTCCCCCTGAACGACTGCCGCACGCACACGCTTTCGCGGCACGTGCGTCCCTCGGTCCTGCGGCCCAGTGTCGTGGCACGCACCGCCGAGCGCCCGGCTTCGGCACGCCCTTCACCCGCAGGTGGCACACACCTCACCCCCCTGCCGTACCGGCCTGGCGCGGGGCGGAGGCCGCGCCGAGGGCGGCACGCCTGGGGCGTGCCGGGTGTCGCGGGGCGGGCGGGACTTCCGTGGCGCGCCCCGCGGCAGGACCGACTCCACGCATCCGCCGTCCACCCGCAGCGCGCCAACCCCTCTGGACCGGCCCACCCCGCCGCGGCCCGCGTGGCCGGTCACTGCCCCCGGATCTCGTCGACTGAGAGCTGCGTCGCGGCCCGCGCGCGCTCGAACCGGTCGGCGAGGACGGCTGTGTGGCCGCGGCAGGTCGGGTCGGTGACGTGAAGTCCCGGCTTCTTGGCGATGGACGGGCACCTGCCACGCCCTGGTCGGGCTCACCTTCTCCGGCGGTGCGACGGTCGCCGCGTGGGTCCCGGGCTTCCGGCCCGGGCTTGCCGAGGTCGTCCTGGCGGCCCTGGTCACCTGGGCGCTCCATCTGGGCGGCCAAGGGCAAGGCGAGCGGCCCGCGTGTGCCCGCCGAACAGTCCTGGCGCGCGAAGGACCGGACGGCCTCGCAGGGCCACCCGGACTGCGTGGGCTGCCGCATGGCGGGGCGCGGCCGCTCCGCGCCCGCGGTCGCGACGGTGAGGCGGCCGGCGGCCGAAGCCGCCTGAGTCCCGGTCGGGCGCCGGGGAGTCGTGGCCAGGGAAGGGCGGTGCGCCCTCGGCGGCGGTGCGAACGATCCGTCCCGGCGCCGAGGGCGGCGTCCGTCAGGACAGCTTGCCGCCGTAGTCCGGCAGCTTGAAGGTGCGCTCGGCGTGGCCGCCGACGAGGTCGGTGGTGTTGTTGCCGATGTTGGCGATGATCGTGTAGCCCTTGGCCTCGATCTCCGCCCGCTGCGCCGTCTTGTACGTGCTGACCGGCCCGAACAGGTCGGGCAGCGAGCGCACGTACAGCCCGTCCACGGGGTAGCCCGCCTGCTTCAGGTTCCAGTCCGTCAGGGAGTAGATGATGCCCGGACGGGCGGTGACGAAGAAGACGGCCACTCCGCGGTCGTGCGCGCCCCGCACCAGGTCGCGTACGTCGGCGATGGCCGGGGTGGGCAGCTCCCAGAACGGGTGGAAGTCCGTCTCCAGGGAGGAGTTGTCGATGTCGAGGACGATCGCCTGCCTCTCTTCGTCGGCGTCCTCGGAACGCGCCTCGATGTACGGGCGGGCTTCGGCGACGACCGCCGCCACGTCACGGCGCCAGGTGGCGTAGTCCACCCCGCCGAGGGCGGCCGACGAGAGGGTGGTGTGGTTCTCGGCGGCGGTGGCGGCGGGCGCCGGGCCGACGACGAGGAGGGTGGTCAAGGCGACGGACGCGGTGGCGCCTGCGGCGGCGCGTCTGCGGAGGGGGGTGGAGGGCATGTGGGGGCTCCCAAGGAGTCGACCGGGTCACTGGTTGACATGCTCGCGGCCAATACTGGACGGTAGGCGTCCAAAGGGCTACCGGTCGGTAGCCACTTTCTGAGCGGACGCCGACATCCCGGTGGGGCCGGGCGCGGGGTGGGGTCCCGAGGGCGGCGTGCGTGGCCGGTTCGCGACGGGGCGGCATCCGGCTACCGCTCGAAACACGATGCGGACGGTGGTGGACCTCCTGGCCGCGAACCCGCGGGAGGTCGTGTCGGTCTTCCTCGAGGACCACGTCAGCGCCGACCGGCTCGGCCGGTCGCTCGGAGCGGTACGAGGTCTCTCACCGCTGCTCTTCCCGTGACCCGAACGTCGTCTCCGCCGACCACCGGACGTCGGACGGCAGCGGCCACGGGCCGGCGTCGGTCGTGGCAGCTCGACGCGCACCCGTGAGGGGGCCGGGCCGGCACCGGTGGCGGTGATCAGGACGCCGGGTGGCTCGACACGACCTTCCCCTTGGTGTCGGCGGCCAGATAGCCGACCGCGTTGTATTCGTTGATGAGGTAGAACCGCAGCGTCGGAAGGTCGTCGTTGAAGGTCCAGCGGTCGGCGATGACGTAGCGCATCGTCGGGCGCTCCACCTTCAGTTCGCGCTCACCGCGCTGCATCAGCGCCGGAAGGCTGTCCCACGGCAGGGTGGCGACGTCGAAGGGCTGGTCGTCCGTCGCGCTGATGGTGCCGCCGGGGCCGGTCCTGCGGGCGACGCCGTCGCGGTACTCGTACGCGTCGTAGGTCTTCGCACCGGGCCGGGTCGGGATGGCGGCCAGGGCGTACCCCTCGTATACCGTCAGCTCCTTGAGGGTCGTGCTGCCGCCGGCCTTGCGGAACGCCTCGATGACGGTACGGATGTTGGCCGGGGTGAGAAGGCTTCCGCGGGGCGCGGCGGCGTCGGAGTCGGCATCAGCGCCGTCGGCGCCTCCGCTCCCCGTCGCGCTCCCGCTTCCGTTCCCCGAGGAGGTCCCTTGCCCCGTGCCCGTGCCCGTGCCGGTCACGTCCCGGCTGGGGGTCGAGCCGCCCTTGGCCCCGGGGTCGGCGGTGCCGTCGGGGATCAGTTTCACGGCACCCAGCACGGCGGCGGCCGCCAGCACGAGCGAGGCCGCGATCACGGCGGCGCGGCGGCCCGGGCGTGTGGCGACGGCGGTGGACGGGACGTGCGGGCCGAAGCCGTCGGCGGCCGCGCGGGAGGGCACGGTCGGCGCGCCCCAGGCCTGCTGCCCCGGCGGCGCGTAGGCGGGGTGGGGATACGGCGCACCGAACGGGCCGGAGGAGGACGGACCGGCGGGGGCCGAGGGGCCGGACGGGGTGAAGGGGGTCGGCGGGATGGAGGGTGTGACGGCCGGTGCCGCGCTTCCGGACGCGTGCGCTCCGGGTGCGGTCGCGGTCGACGCCTCGGCCAGGAGCCGGTCCAGCTGCGCCCCGTCGGGGCGCAGCGCGGGGTCGCGCACCAGCAGCCGCTCGAGTACGGGCGCCAGGGCACCGGACCTGACCGGCGCGGGGATCGGGTCGTCCAGGACGGCGACCACCGTCGCCAGGCTCGTGGCGCGGCGCAGCGGGTGGTGGCCCTCGGCCGCCACGTACAGAAGCATGCCGAGCGACCACAGGTCGGAGGCCGGATTGCCCTCCTCGCCCCGCACCCGCTCGGGGGCGATGAACTCGGGCGAGCCGATCAGGTCCCCGGTGGAGGTGAGCCGCGAGGTCGACTCGCTGAGGACGGCGATGCCGAAGTCCGTGAGGACGGCCTGTCCGTCCGAGCGGAGCAGCACGTTGGCGGGTTTCACGTCACGGTGCTGGATGCCCGCCGAGTGGGCGGAGCGCAGGGCGGACAGGACCTGGCGCCCGAGGGCGAGGACGTCGGGGACGGGCATCGGGCCCTCGGCGAGCCGGTCGTACACCGAGCGGCCCTCGACGAGTTCCATCACGATCCAGGGGTGCGAGCCGTCCTGGGGTTCGACGATGTGGTGGATCGTCACGACGTGCGGGTTCGAGAGCCGTGCCAGGGCGCGGGCCTCCCGGACGGCCCGTTCGCGCAGCTGCGCGGCGAGTCCCGGGTCGGCCTCCTCGACGGCCGGGTCGGGCGGACGGACTTCCTTGAGGGCGACGTCGCGGTGCAGGGCGATGTCGCGTGCTCGCCAGACGGTGCCCATGCCGCCGCTGCCCAGCCGGGAGATCAGCTGGAACCGCCCGTCGACCAGTGGTCTTCCGTCCTCACTCGTACTCATGGGCGGTCATCGTAGGCGGTGCCGGTGACACCCCGTCCCCCGGGCGTCACCCCTGGGACGGGGGCGAGCCGGCGCCCCGGGCGGAGAGGCGTCGGCACCCCGTATGCCGGGCCCGGCACACGGCTCAGGCCCCGAGGACGAGGCGGCGGCGATGGTGGGCCCCCGCGCCCCCTTCCAGCGCGCGGGAGCGGTCCGTCCCCGGCGCACCCGAGGTGCGCCACAGGGGGCCGCTCCCGTGTCACCGGCTCCGATCTCCGGGGGCACCGTCTTCCGGTGGGTCCCCCGGAGGACGGGGGACCCACCTTCCCTCACTGTCCGGCGGTGGTGTTCACGCACTCCTGGAACGGGCTCTGCTGGAGGCACCGGGGAAGTGTGTCCTCCCACTCCGCCAGCCGGTCCGTGGCCGCGGTGCGTTGCGCGGGCGCGGAGTCCGGGCTCTGGGCCACCTTCATCGTGTCGTTCACCTGCTTCGCGAAGTCGGTCGCCGCGGCCTGCTGCGCGGGCGGTGTACCCGGCTTCAGGGACGAGACCAGTATCTCCGTCGTCGTCTTCACGACATTCGTCGCCGTCACCTTCACCGAGGCCGGCGCGCTGGAACCGAGGATGCCCACCAGCACGCTCGTGGTCGTCTTCACCGTGTTGGTGACCGCCACCTTGACCGCCGGCGAGGCGCCCGACTTCAGCACGTCGACCAGGACGTTCGTGGTGGTCTTGACGGTGTTGGTGACCGCCACCTTCAGCGCCGGCGAGGCGTTGGACTTCAGGACGCCGACGAGGACGTTGGTGGTGGTCGTCACGGTGCTCGCCACGGCGACCTTCACCGAGGTGGGGGCACCCGACTTCAGGACGTCGGTCAAGACGCTCGTGCAGGTCTTGACGGTGTCGGTGACCGCCACCTTGACGGCGGGCGGGGCGTTCGACTTGAGCACGTTCACCAGGACGGTGGTGGTGGTCGTCACGGTGTTGGTGACCGCCACCTTCACCGACGCGGGAGCGCCCGACTTCAGGACGTCGACCAGGACGGTGGTGGTGGTCGTCACGGTGTTGGTGACCGCGATCTTCACCGAGTCCGGGGCGTTGGAGGCGAGGACGTCCACCAGGACGCTCGTGGACGTCTTGACGGTGTTGGTGACCGCCACCTTGACGGCCGGTGTGGCGTTCGACTTGAGGACGTCGACCAGGACGGTCGTGGTGGTCTCGACGGTGTTGGTGACCGCCACCTTCACCGACGCGGGAGCGTTCGACTTCAGCACGTCCACCAGGACGTCGGTGGACTGCTTCACGGTGTTGGACACCGCGATCTTCACCGATGCCGGTGCGTTCGACTTGAGGACGTCGACCAGGACGGTCGTGGTGGTCTCGACGGTGTTGGTCACCGCCACCTTCACCGACGCCGGGGCATTCGACTCCCTGACGTCCACCAGGACGTCCGTCGACTGCTTCACGGTGTTGGTGACCGTCGCCTTGACCTCAGGCGGCGCGGCCGACTTCTCGACGCCTGCGAGGACATCGGTCGACTGTTCGACGATGTTCGCGAGCGTCACCCGCTCCGCCAGCGGTGTGTTCGGGTCCTCGATCACCTTCAGCGTGCTGCTGAGGTTGTCCGCCGTCTCCTTGACCTCCGGGGAGGCGCCCTCCTGGTTCGCCAGTTCCTGGACTCCCTGCTTCAGCTCCGGCGTCTGCTTCCGCAGCTCCGCGTTCTGTTCGGCCGGCGGACGTTGCTCCTCCTCGTCCTTGGGCGGCTGCGGCGGCTGCTGCTCCTCCTCCGGCGGCGGGGGCTGCTCCTCCTCGTCCTTGGGCGGCTGCGGTTGCTGTTGCTCCTCCGGTGGCGGCGGCGGGGGTTGCTGCTCCTCCTCCGGCGGCTGCTGTTCCTCCGGTGGCGGCGGGGGCTGCTCCTCCTCCGGTGGTGACGGCGGCTGTTCCTCCTCCCCCGGAGGCGGAGGCGGAGGCGGTGCGGCGGGTACCGCGGCCAACGCCGGGGCGCGGGCCGGGGAAGCCGCCTCGGCGCTCGCCAGACCCGGCGACAGCGCGAGCACCGCAGCCAGGCAGGAGGCGCCCACGAAACGGAGAACATGGTGCTGGGCGATGGTGGACATGGTCGGATCCAAATGTGCTGGGCACAGACTTCTCGGCGCCGTGATGCCCGTCCCTGAGGGCGGCGACGGCCCGGGGCCACGGAGATTTACCACTCAAACGTGGCGCAGGCGTGTACAGGACCCACTCTTCTACCCCGTCGCACATCCCGCAACGTGGCCCGGGCCGTGTCCGCCTCACTGCCCTCCCCGCGGCAGCGCATGGACGTCGACCGGTGGCACCCGAAGAAAGTGGAAGCCGAAACGACCCGGCCGCACCGGTGTTGGCGGTCGGGGCCATCCCCCCGCCGCTCTCCGCGGCGCCGGCGTCCGGCGCCCCCGGCGCACCTGCCGCGTCCCGCTCACCCGTCGGTTCCGAGACGGCCGGCCGGAGCGGCACGCCGGAGTACGTCCGCCGCTCCGCCGCTCCCCCGGCCGACCGGGCGCGCCGGATCGCCGAGGAGAAGTCGGTCACCCCGTCGCAGCTCGCGCCCGCCCGGGTGCTGCACCGGGGAGCGGTGCAGGTCCCCGGGACCAAGCGCCGCAGCCTCCTGGAGGAGAACGCCGCCGCCACCGGTCACCATCACCGCCGACGACCTCGCGGCCATCGAGGCGGTCGCCCCCGCGGCAATCGCCTCCGGTGACCGCCATGCGCCCGAACTGACGACCTCCCCGAACGGCTGACGCTCACCCCGACGCGCCCGGCACCCGGGCGGGGCACCGGCCCGGCCGCCTCCGCGCCGTGCGTATGCCCGGCCGTACTCCTCCGCTGCCTTTCCCCGTGCGGACAGGGGCGTACGGGAGCAACCTGGGCTCTAGGAACCGCCCCGCGCGCCGTGCCGCCGGGATGGTGTGACCGGGAATCCGAAGGAGAACGCGATGTCGAAGAAGGACGGCCTGGGCAAGGGGGACAAGGTCTCCTGGAAGAGCCATGGCCAGACCGTGACGGGCAAGGTCAAGAAGAAGATCACCGACCGCACCCAGGCAGCCGGCCGGACCGTCGACGCCTCGAAGGAGGAGCCGCAGTACGAGGTGGAGAGCGACAAGTCCGGCCGTTCCGCCGTGCACAAGCCCGGCGCCCTCCGCAAGAAGGGCTCGCGCTCCTGATGGCGAGCAGGCAACAGGGCGACGACCGGGACGAGATCGTCTCCGCCTTCGAGGAGGCGGTCAACATGACCGCCGGCCGGCTGGAGAAGTGGCTCGCCACCGACGAGTCCAGGAGCGTCGGACAGAGCGACGGAGGCGAGAGCGTCGGGCACGCGTCCGGCAGGCGCATCGTCGAACTCCTCCGCACCAAGAAGGCCGATCTCAGCGACGACGACCTGGCGCACATGCGCAAGGTCACCGGATACGTCCACCGCCACGTCAGACAGCGACCGAGCGGTGATGTCACCGACACCCGGTGGCGTTACTCCCTCATGAACTGGGGCCACGACCCGAAGCGATGACCCGTCGGGACGCCTCGGCGGACACGCATGAAGAGGGCCGTTTCGGACAGGATGGGCCGGGTGATCCTTTCCGATGGCGTCTACCTCGCGATGGGCTTGGGCGCGCTCGGCGCGGCCGTCGTGCCGAGGCTCGTGTTCAAGCGGCCCCTGTCCATGCCGATCGTGTTCCTCGCCGCCGGCGCGCTGGTGGCCGTGCTGCCGTTGCCCGTGCCGACGGTGGATCCCGTGCGGGACCGGCTGTGGGTCGAGCACGCGACCGAGCTGTGCGTGATCGTGTCGCTCATGGGGGCGGGCCTGGCGCTCAACCGGCCCTTCGGCCGCCGCGCCTGGGCGGGCCCCTGGCGCCTGCTCGGCATCAGCCTGCCCCTGACCATCGCCGGTACGGCCCTGCTCGCCGCCCTCCTGCTCGACTGGCCGCCGGCGCTCGCCCTGCTCGTCGCCGCGGTCCTCGCACCGACCGACCCCGTGCTCGCGGCCGAGGTGAGAGTGGGGGAGCCCACGGACGCGGAGGACGACGAGGACGAGGTCCGCTTCGCCCTCACAGCGGAGGCGGGGCTGAACGACGGCCTGGCCTTCCCGTTCGTCCTGGCCGCCCTCGCCCTCGCGACGGCGGCCGGCGACGGCTGGTCGGGCGAGTGGATCGGCCGGTGGCTGCTCGTCGACGTCCTCTTCAAGATCGCGGCCGGCGTGGCGGTCGGGTTCGTCGCCGGGCGTCTGCTCGGCCGGATGTTCTTCCGCGCGCAGGCGAACGCGCTACGGCTGTCGGAGCACATGGAGGGGTTCGTCGCCCTGGGCGCCACGTTCCTCGCCTACGGCGCGGCCGAGCTGCTCCACGGCTACGGCTTCCTCGCGGTGTTCGTGACCGCCTGCACCATCCGCGCGGCCGAGCGCAGCCACGGCTACCACCGGGTGCTGCACGAGTTCACCGAGCAGATCGAGCGGCTCCTGACCGTGTGCCTGCTCTTCCTCCTCGGAGGTTTCCTCGTCACCGACGGCCTGCCGGCCCTCACCTGGCAGGGCGCCCTGGTCGCCGTCCTCCTCGTCCTCGTGGTCCGGCCGGTCGCGGGCCTGCTCGGTCTGCTCGGGTTCGCGGCGGGGCCCAGGGAGAAGACGGTCACCGCCTTCTTCGGCATCCGCGGCATCGGCTCGCTGTTCTACCTCGCGTACGCGCTCGGGCACGGCACCTCCCTGGTGGCCGACGAGGCGCGGCAGCTCTGGGCGGTGGTGGCCTTCGCCGTCCTGATCTCGGTCGTCCTGCACGGCGTCGCGGCGACACCGGTCATCCGGCGCCTCGACCGGTTGCGGCGCACCTCACCCGCACCTCCCTGAGGTGCGACCGCGCCGACCGCGCCGACCGCGCCGACCGCGCCGACCGCGCCGACCGCGCCGTACGCGGCGGGCGGGGGCGGCGCGGCGGGGTCAGGCGGCGGGAGTGGGCCAGGGGACGTCGGTCTCGACGGCGGCGGTGTAGTCGAAGCCGGGGACGGAGAAGCCGTACAGGCGGCGCACCTCGTCACCGAACCAGTCGAGGTCGGCGAGTTCACCGATCGTGTCGCTGGTGGCGGTGGACCAGCGGTCGGCGACGGCGCTCTGCACGGCGGGGTCGAGCTCCCAGGTGTCGAGGCGGACCCGGCCCTCGTCGTCGCAGTCGAGGGGGCGGGCGCCGGTCAGCCGGTCCCACAGCTCCACCAGTTGACCGATCGGGGCCACCATCGCGTCGCCGAGGACGCCGCGCAGCAGTCCGACGTACAGGGCGATGCCGGGAACGGCGGTGGAGGACTGGGTGACGGCGGCGGCGTTGACCGAGGTCACCGCCCGGCCGCCCACGGTCTTGCCGAGGCGCTCGTCCAACACGCGTGCGGTGGCCTCGAGATGGGCCTTCGCGGCGCCGATGGTGCCCTGACGGTAGATCGCCGCCGTGAGCGGCGAGCCGATGTAGGACAGCGCGGCGGTGGTGAAGCCGTCGGCCAGCAGGCCCCGGTCGGCCAGGAACGTGATCCACCGCTCCCAGTCGGCGCCGCCCATCACCGCCACGGTCTGCTCGATGTCGTCGCCCTCGGCCGGCGCGGCGGTGATCTCCTTCACCTCCGGAGCACCGGACTCGTCGAAGACGAGCGTCTTGGTCGTGTACGGCGAGCCGATCGGCTTCAGGACCGATGCGTACCCTTCGCCCGTGTCCGGGTCGGTACGGCGAGGCGCGGCCACCGAGTAGACCAGGAAGTCGAGCCGTCCCCCGAACCGCTCGACGAGGAGGTCGGCCACCTGCTCCTTCACCGCGTCGCCGAAGGCGTCGCCGTTGAGGAAGACCATGTCCCGTCCGTGCTGCCGGGCGAGCCGGGCGGTGGCGGCGGTGCGGTACCAGCCGGCCGTGCCGGTGCGCCTCGCCGGTGCCTTCTCGAAGCACACGCCGATGCCGCGGATGCCGACGCGGGCCAGACCCGCGATCGTGGCGGCCAGGCCGTACCCGGCGGACGAGCCGATGACCAGGGCCACCGGTCCTTCGCCTCCGGGGGCCGCCGGCGCGGGCACGGCCCGCCACATCTCCTCCACCAGCCGTCGGCAGCCGCCGGGGTGGGAGTCGAGGAAGAGGAAGCCCCGGCTCTTGGGCACGATGACGCGTTCGCTCACGATGTGGTGTCCCGGGTGTCGTCACGGACAAGGTCGCGGCGGCCGGCTCGGCCACCCCGTCCCGCAAGTCTGCGCGCGTGCGGAGGATGGTGGTGATCTTGACCGGCACAAGGATGACGGGGCGCGCTTGGAGGGTTCCCACTGGCGCGGGCGGGGCGACCGGCCCGGCGGGCTGCCGGCGACCAGCCGGGTGTCACCCTTCGTGCCCGAAGTCAGGGCGGGTTGCGAAAGCCCCGCCTGTCCCGCGCCGCCTGGCACGCCCGCTCGCCGCGTTGTCGGGATCGTCCGAGTCCTCCCCCTGCACGAGGACGATCCTCCGCCCGGCGATCGCACGCACCGGACGCCGAGGCGCCCGCCCTCCGGGCGGAGGGCGCTACGTGCGCAGCCGCCTTAGTCCCCGCTCGAGTCTCCGTTGCGGCCCAGGCCCCGGCGCCCGTTCCGGCCGGTCCGGCGCACGAGCCGGCCGGCGGCGAGCGTGCCGGCTGCCACGGCGCGGACCCACCCGGGCCCGCCGCGATCCGCCCACACCACGCACACGCACCCGCCGACGACGAGCGCCACGACGCCCAGCAGTACCAGAACGGTCACTTTCCACCCCTGTACGAGTCCTACGGTCGCGGCGATTCTCCCAGGCCGCCCGCAGGCATCATCGCCGACCCGTTCGACATGGATACGGGTGTGCGATTGTCGGTCGCGCGTGATAGTCACTACACCCACGGGGCGGGCTGAGGGTGATCATCGACCTCCCCGTTCGAACATGACAAGGGGTGGGGACATGGCGTTGCTCCGCGATTGGGGGCTCACGCTGGGGAAGTGGACAGGACGGCCCGTCGCGCAGATACAGAAGGACTCCGGCGATCCCGATGTGTGGCGTGTGCGGCAGGCTGCCGAGGCGGCGGACTGGGCCACGGTGCGGGACGTGCTCGAAGCGCGTCCCGAGAGCGAGGACCGCACGGAGCTGCTGTGGGCCGTGGGCGACACCGCCGACGTGGAGCACTGGATCGCGCCCGTCATCGAAGCGGAACCGGACGCAGCGCTGCCTCGCCTCGTGGCAGGGGTCCGTCACGTCAACTGGGGCTGGGAGGCCCGCACGGGGGCCCGGGCGAAGGACGTCTCCCGTCGGCAGTTCGAGCTGTTCCACGAACGACTGCGCACCGCCGAGCAGTGGTTGTACGACGCAGCCGAACGCGAGCCGCAGTGGACCTCGCCCTGGCACGCCCTGCAGACCAGCGGCCGCGGCCTGGAGGTCGGTCAGGCCGTCGCACGCCGCCGCTTCGAGGCGACGGTGCGGCGCGACCCGCACCACCTGGGAGCGCACCAGCAGCAGTTGCAGCAGGTCTGCGACAAATGGGGCGGCTCGCACGAGGGGATGCACGCCTTCGCACGTGAGTCCGCCTTCGGCGCACCGGGCGGTACGCTCCTGGGCCAGCTCGTCGCCATCGCCCACCTCGAGCAGTGGCTCTCCCTCGACGACGGAGCCGACGCCGCCTACATGGGCCGGCCCGAGGTGAGGACGTCGCTGCGGGAGGCCGCCGACCACTCGATCCGGCATCCGGACTTCGTCCGCCGAGGGCTGTGGAACCAGGTCTTCAACACCTTCGCCATGGCCTTCGCGCTGGCCGGGGAGCGCGAAGCGGCGCGCGAGTGCTTCCGCGTCACGGACGGCCGCGTCAGCGAGTTCCCCTGGTACTACATCAACGGTTCCGACCCCGCCGCGGCCTATCGGCAGCAGCGTTCGGCAGCCGGGCGCTGAGCCGGGGCACGACGAGGTCCGAGGTGTCGGGCTCCGAGGGCGCCGCCGGTCGCCGACGGCCCGCACGGGCACGGCGCTCGGCCGGTCGCCTCGCGGTCACGGCCGCCGCGACGCATCGCCGGCGCGGTCGGCGCCGTCGGCCACGGCGACGGAGCCGCGCACCGGGACCGTCCGTCGTCGGCCTCACACCCCGGCCGTCCGTTCGGCGCGGACACGTCCGCTCGCCGGATCCGACGCGGCCGTCGGAGGCCGTGACCGTACACGGCCTCCGACGGCCCGTTCCCCGGACGCGGCCACGTCGCCGTCGGCCCGTCGGCCCGTCCGTCCGACACGGCCGCCTCGTCGTCGGCCCCGTACTTCCGTACCTCCGTACTTCCGTACTTCCGTACCTCCGTACTTCCGTACCTCCGTACCTCCGTACCGCTTCCGTCCGTACCCGCTCCCGCCCCCGCTCGCTCGTACCGCGGGAGCGCCCACCGAAAGACTTCGCCAGGTGCCTCACTCCGAGACCACTCACTCCTTCCAGGTCGACTTGCGCGGCCTCGTCGACCTGCTCTCCCACCACCTCTACTCGAGCCCCCGCGTCTACCTGCGCGAACTCCTGCAGAACGCCGTCGACGCCATCACCGCACGGCAGGCCGCCACGCCCGGCGCGCCCGCCACCATCACCGTGCGCACCGGTGACACCCTCACCGTCACGGACACCGGCATCGGCCTGACCGAAGCCGACGTCCACCGCTTCCTCGCGACCATCGGCCGCAGCTCCAAGCGGACCGCCGAAGGCGCCCTGGACGGGGCCGGGCTGGACGCCGCCCGGGGCGAGTTCATCGGCCAGTTCGGCATCGGCCTGCTCGCCTGCTTCGTCGTGGCCGACGAGATCACCGTGCTCAGCCGCTCCGCAGCCGACCCGGCCGCGCCCGCCGTCGAGTGGCGTGGCCACTCGGACGGCCGCTACACGATCCGCACCCTCCCCGCCTCGGCCATGCCCGAACCGGGCACCACCGTCCGCCTCGTCCCGCGCGCCGACAACGCCGAGTGGACGAGCCCGGAGCGGGTCGTATCCCTCGCCCGGCACTACGGCGGCCTCCTGCGCCACGAGGTCACCGTCGTCGGCCCTCGGGGCGAGACCCACCGGGTCAACGAGACGCCCCCGTGGGAGCAGACCCACCGCTCCCCGCTCGCCCGCCGCGAGGCGCTGACCGCGTACTGCCGCGGACTCTTCGACTTCACCCCCCTCGACACCATCGAGCTCGACCTCCCGGCGGCAGGACTGCGCGGCGTCGCCTACGTCCTGCCCACGGCCGTCTCCCCGGCGCAGCGCGCCGGGCACCGGGTGCACCTCAAGGGGATGCTTCTCACCGACCAGGCGCCCGAGCTGCTGCCGGACTGGGCGTTCTTCGTCCGCTGCGTGGTCGACACCACCAGTCTGCGTCCGACGGCGTCCCGGGAGTCGCTGTACGAGGACGGCACCCTGTCCGCCGTACGCGACGCCCTGGGCGAGCGGATCCGTGACTGGCTCACCGGACTCGCCGCCAGCGACCCGTCCCTGCTGCACCGCTTCATCGACACGCACCACCTCGCGGTCAAGGCGCTCGCCCGCTACGACGACGAACTGCTGCGCATCGTGCTGCCCTGGCTGCCGTTCGAGACCACCGACGGCAACGTCACGCTCGAGGAGTTCGCGCGGACGCACCCGACCCTCCTGGTCACGCGCAGCGTGGAGGAGTTCCGCCAGGTCGCCCCCATCGCCGCGGCCGCCGGCCTCGGTGTCGTCAACGGCGGCTACACCTACGACCGCGACCTCGTGCTCCGGCTGCCCGAGATCCGGCCCGGCACGTCCGTCACCGACCTCGACCCCGCCACCGTCACCGCGCACCTCGACGCCGTGGACCCGACCGCGGAACTGCGTGCGGCGGCCTTCCTCGCCGTGGCACGGGAGACGATCGGCGTCCACGACTGCGACGTCGTCCTGCGCGACTTCCAGCCGGTCACCGCGCCCGCGCTCCTGCTCGACAACCGCGAGGCCCGGCACGAGCGGACCAGGGCCGGCCTGGCCGCCGACAGCGACGGACTGTGGGCCGACATCCTCGGCTCCCTGCGCAACGAGACCCCCCGGGCCCAGCTCGTCCTGAACCACCTCAACCCGCTGGTACGCCAGGCGATCACGATCACGGAACGCGGCCTGGCCGTGACGACCGCCGAGGCCCTCTACGGCCAGGCGCTGCTGCTCAGCCGCCGCCCGCTCCGGGCGAGCGAGAGCGCCCTGCTCAACCGGGCCTTCATCGGCCTGCTCACCCACGCCATGCACCACTCCGGCACGGCGGAACCCGGCTCCGAGCCCCGGAAGGAACTGTAGATGCTGGACACCCCCGAGGCCGTGGTCGAGGCGCTGCGCGAGAACAACGACCGCCCCCACGGCCTGCAGCGCACCATCACCGCCGAGGAACTGGTCGAGGCCGCCGAACCGTTCGACAAGCACGACGTCCTCGTCACGGCCCTGCTGGAACTGATGTCGGCGTACGAGTTCACCGGCGAGCACCGCAAGTCGCCCGTCACCTTCGCCCGCCTGCTCAAGCTGTGGGACACCGCGCCCGAGGCCTTCAGCCAGTGGGAGGCCCACCAGGTCTTCTGGCGCTTCAAGTGGGTGACCACGTCCCTGCTGCAGGTACCCGAAGTGCCCCTGGCCACGATCCACGGCTGGATCGACCAGATGCGCACCCGCTACGAGAAGGCCGGGCACGGCATGCAGCCGGTGGCGGCGATGCGCTACCACGTGGCCGCCCACACCGGCCTCGACGCCGACACCGCCTACGACCTGTGGGCCACCCGGCCCCGTACCGAGCTGAGCGACTG
The DNA here is from genome assembly GCF_040677675.1 of Streptomyces sp. NPDC053755. NCBI lineage: Bacteria > Bacillati > Actinomycetota > Actinomycetes > Kitasatosporales > Streptomycetaceae > Streptomyces > Streptomyces sp. NPDC053755. Next base: position 16,953 of record NZ_JBFASK010000013.1, read on the forward strand.
CGAGGCCTGCGAGACCCGGCACTTCGCCTGGCACCGGATGGCAGCGGGGGACGACGCCGCGGCCCTCGCGAGCTGGCGACCGGTCCTCGACGGGGCCATGGGCTGCACCGAGGAACCGCAGATGAGCCAGGCGCGCGCCCTGCTGCCGCTGCTGCGCACGGGCCGGGCGGACGCGGCCCGGTGGGACGAGGCCCGCTCCCACCATCTCACCGGCTACCGGCGCGTCCGTGGCAACACGGGCATGCAGGAAGAGGTCGGACTCCACCTGGAGTTCTGCGCCCTCTCGCGCAACGAGGGGCGCGGACTGGAGATCCTGGCGGAGAACCGGCCGCTGTTCGAGGCGACCGGCGCGCCGCTGGCCCGCCTGGGCTTCCTCACCGGTGTCGAGGTGCTGCTGGCCCGTCTCGTCGACGACGGGCACGCCGACACCGCCGTCGCCGGCCCGCCCGGGCGGAACTGGACCGCCTCGGCGCTCCTCGCCCATGCCCGGGCCGAGGCGGACCGGCTCGCGGCCGCGTTCGACGCCCGCAACGGCACCACGGCGGTCGGGGACCACCGCAAGGCGCGCCTCGCCCGAATCCCGCTGCTCGACGAGCCGCTGCCGCTCGGACTGCGGACCACCGTCCCGCGCTCGACCGCCGGGGATCCGACGGCGGTCCCCGCCCCCATCGCCACCGCGGCCTTGCCGGAGATCCCGGAGGACTTCGTCTCCCTGGTACGCGAGGCACGGCGTCTGTCGGCCGAGGGCCATCCGGGCGGCAGCAGGCTCTGGAGCCGTGTCGCCGAGCGTCTGGCCGAGGCGAACACCCCGCACGACGAGCGGCTCGGCCCGGAGGGCCTTCTCCGTGCCGAGCTGGCCGAGCACCGGGCCCACCTGCTGTCGCAGGAGGACGTCGAGGCGGAGAGCATCACCGAGCTGAAGCGGGCGGCCGAGCTGTTCGAAGGGGTCGGCATGCCCTGGCACGCCCTCTCCGCCCGCACGCGTGCCTTCGCCTGGGAGGCGGCCCCCGGCAACCGCCCGCACGGCACGAAGGGCGAGGCCGGCACCGAAGCGAACGACGGCACCGAAGGGAACGACAGCGCCGAGGGAGCCGACGGCGTGGACGCCGGGGTCTTCGACGCGGTTCCGGTCACGGACGGCGCGGTGCGGGACACGGTCCGAGCCGGCCTCGACGAAGCGCTGCGGGCGGTGGAACTCCTGATGACCCGGGCTCCGCTGACCGGCGAGAACCCGGGGGAGGGGGAGCCGGAGCCCATGGCCGAGAGGGCCGCGGAGCGCGTACGTGAGTACCTCGGCGTGCTGTACTCCTGCACGTTCGCCGCCTACCAGGGGGCGCTGGCACAACTGCCCGAGCCCACCGACTCGGCCGTCGAGCGGTTCGACGTGCAGGCCGCGACGCTGCGCCGCGAGGCGGAGCGCCTGTCCGTCCCCCATCAGGTCGCCAACGCGCGGCAGTTCGTGGCCGACATGGCCGGCCGGCGTGGTGACGTGGCGAGCGCAGAGACCGAGCTGCGCGCGGCGCTGAAGGACATCGAGGCCGCCGGCCGGCCCTGGCGCGGATCGCGCCCGCGCGCCCTGCTCGCCCAGACGCTGCTGGCCAGGAACGAGCCGGCGGAGGCGGTGGAGCTGCTGCACCAGGCCATCGCCGACGCCGTCCGCCACGACGACACGGAGTTCCCGCTGGCACCCACGTACGCGCTGCTCGGTCACGCGGCGTCGCATCTGGGCGACCACGGCGGCGCGGTGCGGCACCTCTCGGAGGCCGCGGCACGGTTCGACCAGGCCGGGGCGCACGACGAGGCCACCGACGTGCGGCTCCAGCTGGCCGACGTCCTGGCCCGCACGGGTCAGCAGGCGGACGCCGTCGCCGTCCTGGAATCCGTCCTGTCCGACGAGACGTCCTCCGGCCTCGACGAGCGAGTGCTCGCGCAGACGCGGCTGTCCCTGGCGCGGGGACTGCGGGACCTGGAGGAGTACCTGCCGGCGGCCGAGGAGTTCCTGCGCCTCGCGGACACCGTCGCCGGGTGGCGTGACGACCGGGTCGTCCACACGCTGGTGGCGGCGGAGGCGGCCACCGCCCTGGCGATGGCGGACCGCTGGGACGCGGCCGCCACGGCGTACGCGCGCGCCGTCGCGTCCCACGCCGAGGCACCCCACCCGTCCCTGATCACGCACATGATGTGCGAGTTCGCGCGCCTCACCATGCTGTCCCGGGGAGCCGACGGCCTCGACACCGCACTGGACCACCTGAAGCAGGCCGACGGGGTCCGGACCGCCGTGCCTGAGGACACCGAGGGATTCGTGCCCTGGTACGAGGCCGGCACGGTGCACTACCGCCGGGCCCGCGTCCTGGCGGAGGCCGAACGCTTCCCGGAGGCCCTGGCCGAGGCGGAGGCGGCGATCGCCGCCCACGAACAGGGCGGGGAGCACGGCGAGGTGCCGCGTGCGGAAGCGGTCCGGATCGCGGCCCTGATCGAGGGCAACGGCCTCGACCGCGTGAAGGATGCCATCGTCCGTCTCACGACGGCGGCGGCGCGGTGCCGCCAGGCGGAGCTTCCCGAGGCCGCCGAGATCCTCGACGCCCTGCGGCAGGACTTTCTGAACCGCTAGGGAGGGTCCGGAGAGTATCGGCGTCCGCCCGGAGGGCGGGGCCGCGGCGTGCGGCCCGTGCGCTCGCAAGGCGGAAGGGGAGGTATGACGACCGACGACACGCGGCCGGGGGCACCTCCCGTGGGGCTACGGGGAGGGCGTCCGGGGCGCCGCGACCCGGGCGAGACCTCACGGACACGGCCTCAGGGCCTCCGGCCCCGCGGGACGACCGCGGGGCCGGAGGCGTCGTGGCACTCCCCGGTGCTCGGGCGTGTCCCACGGCCGCTCGCCCTGCCCGGTCGTTCCGCCGGGCCCTGTCAGAGGTGGTCGGAGCCGTAGACGGCAGCGAGGTGCGGGGGCCGGTCCGCCTGGTCGGTGAAGAGGACGCTGCCGAAAGGGGACGCCTTGGGCAGCGTCTTCGCGTACTCCTCGGGCGGCGGCCACGTCTCGCTCATGTCCGTTCCCCTTCCTCTGCGAGCTGCCCGGCGCCGGACTCCCGCGCCGCGCCGGGCGGCCGCCCGCCCCGTCGGCCGTCGGCCACGAGGCGCAGCCGGTCCGCCGCCGCGTCGTACGCGATGGCGTCCCCTGGTTCCTGGAAGTGCACCGCGATCCGGGCCCCGGCCCGGTAGGCGTCGAGACCGGCCCTGCAGTAGGCGACCATCGGCTCCGGCAGGCCGTCGAAGGCGAACCACCGCATGGCGTCGCACACGTCCGGCTCCATGACACCCGGGACGCCCTGCCAGCGACGGACCTCGAAGAAGAATCCGACGCGCGCCCTTCCGCCCGGCCCCCGGTGATGCACCGTGACGGCGGCGAGCACATCGGCCGGATCCACGCCGAGCCCCGTCTCCTCCCGCGTCTCTCGGACGAGAGCGGTGACGACGTCCTCCTCCGGCCCGTCGAGGTGGCCCGACGGCAGGTGCCACATCCCGGCGGCGTACACGTCGCCGGCCCGCCGCGACATCAGCACCTCCGGCCCCCGTACCCCGTCGCGGCGCGCGATCAGGTGCACGTCCAGCGGCTCGGTATGCCGCCCGCCCCCGCTCACGAGGCTCCTCGCCGGACGGTGGCGTCCGGCCGGGGTGGGGTGGTCGTCATGAGGCGGTCCCTTCGACGGGCGCCGCGCCGCGGGGCTGGTAGCCGCCGGCCTGGAGGGTGAACATCCGGGCGTAGGCGCCTCCGAGGCCCATGAGGTGGTCGTGGGAGCCGGACTCGACGATGCGGCCGGCGTCGAAGACGTAGATGCGGTCGCAGTCGACGACGCTGGCGAGCCGGTGGGAGATGAGGACGGTGATCTGGTCCTCGCGCGACCGGCCGCGCAGCACCGCTTCGTAGACGGCGTGTTCGGAGGGCGGGTCCATGCTCGCGGTCGGCTCGTCGAGCAGGAGGAGGGCCGCGTTCTTGTAGAGCCCGCGGGCGACGGCGATCTTGGCCCACTGGCCGCCGGAGAGTTCCTGTCCGCCGCGGAAGCGTTTGGAGAGCAGCGCCTCCCACTGCCCGGGAAGCGCCTCGACGACCCGGTCTGCGCCCGCGGCCCTCACGGCGGCGAGGGCCCGTCCGGGATCCGCCTCCGTGAGGCTGCCCGTAGAGACGGTCACGTTCGACAGCGCGCTGAAGGGGAAGCGGACCGGATCCTGGAGGACGCAGGCGACCCGCTGTTGCAGCGACCGCGCGTCCATGGTGCGTACGTCCACACCGTCCCAGCACATCCGGCCCCGCTGTACGTCGTGCAGCCCGGCGAGAACCTTCGCGCAGGTGCTCTTGCCCGAGCCGTTGAGCCCCACGAACGCGACGGTCTCGCCGGCGCTGAGCGTGAGGGACACGCCGTTCAGCGCGGGGGCTTCCCGCCCGGCGTAGGTGAAGGAGACCTGCTCCAGGCTGATGGTCCTCACCCGCTCCGGGGCGTGCACGTCCGAGGTGCGCTGCTGGAGACCGCGACAGCGTTCCTGGACGGCCAGGAGGTCGTCGACCCACATCGCGTGCTCGTACAGCAGGTGCGCGACTTCCACGAGCCGGGTGAGCGAGGTCTGTCCGACCTGGATGGCGAGGACCGCTCCCGCGCCGACGGCCAGCGGGAGCCAGCCGGCGATCAGCATGGCGCCGAGGGCGCCGTACGTGATCCCGGTACCGAGACCGCCGACTCCGCGTCCGGCCAGATTGAGCAGGGCGGCCCGCACCCCCAGACGGGTGTCCTCCTCGGCGATACGGGTGATCAGGCGCCGGTGCTCGTCCAGGAGCGCACCCTGCGCCGTGTCGGAGCGGAGTTCGGCGGCGGCGTCCTGGTCGAGGAGCAGCCATGAGAACACGCGCACGCGCCGCTGGAGGGCGTTCCAGCGCTTGAAGGAGTGAAACCTCGCCCGGGCGCTGTGGACGGCAGCCATGCCGACGGGCAGGACGGACAGCAGGAGCAGGGGGAGCAGAGCGGGGTGGAGGACGCCGAGCACTCCGATCGTGCCGGTCAGGCTGAGGAGGGCCGAGGCGAGGGAGACCACCTGGGCGACGATCTGCCGGGCGTAGAAAAGGCCCCGGTCGTTCGCGCGGTAGACCTCGTCGTGCCAGTCGGCGTCCTCCACCACCTCCAGGCGCACGTGCGCCGTCAGCCGGAAGAACTCGCTCTCCAGGGCGGTCCGGATCTTCGGGGTCACCCGCGCCTGCGCCACCGCGACCGCCGCCTCCGCCAGGGCCCGCGCGGCGAGGAACCCCACCACGAGCAGCACCTGGGGGACGGCGGCGCGCACCCGGTCGGGTGTCGGCCCCTGGGCGAACAGCTCGCGCAGCACGGCGACGCCCGCGATCAGTCCGAACGCGGTCATCGCCGCCGAACCCAGCTGGCAGACGACCACCGTGGCCGTCGCACGCCGATCGGCCCGCCAGGCCAGCCGGCCGATCCGCCGGGCGATCCGGGGCAGCCGGACGAGGACCTGGCGTACCGTCGCCTCGGCGGAGGCTCCGTCGTGGACGGACCAGTAGGTCTCCTCCATCTCCTCGGTGATGTCCTCGCCCGGGGAACCGCTCGGCACGGCCCGGGGCGGCAGAGGGAGCGGAGCGTTCCGTGGCGGCGGGACGGTGCCGTCCGCGGCCTCCGTGCGGGTGTCGTCACTCATGCCGCCCACCTCGTGGGGTGGGCGGAAAGGGCGTGCGAGGGGCACATGCGGACCTCCTGGAACGAACCGTCAGGCAGTTGTGGAGGTCAACGAGAGGTCCCCGCCTTTCGAACACACGTGTTTCGGTCGAGGTGGGAACCGCGCGACAGAGCGGGCGGGCGAGCGTGCTCGGTACACGGACCCTTGCCGGTCAAGGCCCATGCCGCAGAACGGAGTTGGCCGAAACGCCGATGTCTCGCCGCAGCGGTCGACCGGTCGGTCGACCGCCTCCGCGCGCCGTGCCGCGACGGCCTCGCGCCGGCGTTCACCACTCCCGCGGGGCGATCAGCTCCTCCGCGTCGGCGTCCTCGAAACCGTAGGCCGACGCGACGAACCAGAAGTCCTCGGCGATCTCCTCGCGGGCGACCGTCTCGATCTCGCTTCCGGCTGCCTCGAACTCCGCCTCCAGATCGTTGAACTCCTCCGTCGCGGCGTGGGTGAGAGCGTAGAGGGCGGTCAGGTCCGAGGGCTGCCCGGCTTCGATCCGCTCGCACAGCCGCAGCAGGATCGCCCGGCCCTTGTCGAGCACGTGATCGGGGTAGTACACGTCCGCGTACAGGTGCCGCAGAAACGCGTGCCCCGCCGTCCGCTGGTTGGTGACCGGCACAGTGATGCCCTTCCCGTGGAGGAACCGATGCGCCGATCATGCACCCCACCACTGACAGGACGACGCGCCGACCGGGCAGCCCTTCCCGAGGGACCCGGCCGACGCGTCGGCGAGCCGCGTCACCGCACTCACTCGCGGGGGCGAACCCGCTCCGGTGCGCGCGTCACGCGTGGACCGCCCGTGTGCGCACGGGAATCACTTGACGCCGAGACCGGCGTCGGCGACCTCGGGCTGCCCCGCGGCCTTGAGGACCTTGTTGAGCGGCTTCAGGTCATAGATGCCGTTCAGGTCGGGCTGCTTGAGGAGGCCGGCCTTCACCGCGTGGTCCGCCTGGGCCTGGAGCGTGGCGGCCAGCGGGTCGTTGGTGAACTGGATCGACGGCCAGGCGGCGTCGATCACCTTGGCGCCGAGGGGCTTGCCCGTCAGCTCCTTGAGCTTGGCGTTCGCCGACGCCTTCGCCTTGTCCGGGTTGGCGTTGATCCACGCGTTGGTCTTCACCACACCGCGCAGGACGGCCTCGACGACGTCGGGGTGCTCGGCGAGGAACTTCTGCGACACGATGATGTTCGTGATCACGAACTTCTTGTCGGGCCACAGCGTCGACTCGTCGAGAAGGACCTTCGCGCCCTCGCTCACCAGCTTGGAGGCGGTCGGTTCCGGCACCCAGGCGCCGTCGATGGACCCGGAGGTGTAGGCGTTCGGGGTCACCTTGTTGTCCGTGCGGACCACGGAGACGTCGCCCTTGCCGCTCTGGGCGTCGACCTTCCAGCCCTTCTCGGAGATCCAGTTGAGGAAGGCGACGTCCTGGGTGTTGCCGTGCTGCGGGGTGGCGATCCTCTTGCCCTTGAGGTCGTCCAGGGTCTTGATCTTGTCGGGGTTGACGACGAGCTTCACGCCGCCGGAGGCCGAGCCTCCGACGATGCGCAGGTTCGTGCCCTTGGACTTGGTGTAGCCGTTGATCGCGGGGGAGGGGCCGATGAAACCGATGTCGATCGAGTCGGCGTTGAGCGCCTCGATCTCGGAGGGGCCGGCGTTGAAGGTGGACGCCGTGATGGTGGTGCCGCCGAGTTCCTTCTGGAGGATGCCCTCCTGGACGCCCACCAGGGCCGTGGCGTGGGTCAGGTTGGGGAAGTAGCCGAGCCGCACCTTGTCGGCGGAGAGCTTCTCGGCGTCCGCCGCGACCTTGGGCTGCGCGGCGTCGTCGGAGCCCTCCGAGCCGTAGCCGCAGGCGGTCAGCAGAAGGGGAAGCGCGGCTACGGCGGCGAGGGTACGCAGGGTGGTGAGCGGTCTTGCGGCAGACACGGAGTGTCCTCTCGGGCGGATCGGTGATCGCTGAGCGATCAGGGAGTCAGGGAGGTGCGGGACATACCGCTTCTCTGCACGACCCGGCTGCCCCGGCGCTCCACTCCTCGGCCGTCGGAGGCGGGCCCCGCGCAGGGGCCGGGCATGCCGTCATCGAGACCGGAGAGCGGAACGAGGTGGGTGTGCGCGGCCGTGGACGTGCGGGATCCGCCCGCGAGGGCGGAGCGAGGGCGCGGTGGTGGTGCGGAGAAGTGCGGGGACGGAGGCGTCAGAAAGGCCGACAGAGGGCACTGGACGCGCGGCCGAGATCGATGTGACGACGCGAGGCCAGGAGGGGCGACGACGGCTTCGCGCGGTCGAGCGTTCCCATGGCCACCCCCTTATCCCTAGTTCTCCTACCTGGTTGATAGGGATCGTGGCAGAAGGAGGCCGCCACCCCAAGAGGGTGTTCGCATGATGGACTTATGCATCTCGCCATACGAGATATGCGAGGTGAGCGCTGGTGTCGCGGCACGTGTGGCGGCGACGTAACCACAGCCGGGGCCAACCGGGTTGGTGCCGGTCCGGCATCCGGGCGCCGGTTGACGGGAAGCGCGAGTAATGCTCAAGTGTTCGCATGATTGCTGAGCGGCGCTTGGTCACCCGTGACCACATCGACTTCGGTCGGGTGTGGTCCGCGGCGTGTTGCGCCTGACTCGGCAGTGGGCCGTCTGACCGGCCCTTCCTCTCCCGCGGCGCCGTCGCCGCGGGCTGCTCCCGCCCCTCGCCCCACCGCCCCGCACACGCGCTGAACCCGCGTACGGACGGTCCCGCGAGCGCGGACGTGCTGCCGTAACCCCCTCCCGCCCAGGGCTCCGCCCTCGGCGTCGTCAGCCTCGCCCCGTCCCGCGGCCGCGCCCACCTGGACGGCCACCGCAACCCACCGTGCCGGGGGCGGCTCCGTGCTGCCCGCCTGCCACCCCTCCCGGACACACCACCCCTCGGCACACGAGGACTTGAGGAAAGGTCATCTCCCATGCCTGTGGAGTTCCTCGGCATCGCCGCCACCCACGACGGGTCGGAAACGACCGCGCGCTCCGGCGCCGCCTTCGACAAGCAGTACACCCTCCGGCTCGCCCGGGCGCACGAGGAGCACGGCTGGGACCGGGTGCTGTTCGCCTACGGGTCCGGATCGCCGGACCCCGCGCCTGCGGCGGCCTTCATCGCGAGCAGGCTCGACACCCTGCAGATCCTGCTCGCCCATCGGCCGAACGTCTCGTACCCGACCTTCGCCGCCAAGACGTTCGCCACTCTCGACCGGATCAGTGACGGCAGGCTGACCGTCCACTTCATCACCGGTGGCAACGACCACGAGCAGGGCCGCGAGGGCGACACGCTCTCCAAGGACGAGCGCTACGCACGCACCCGCGAGTACATCCGGATCGTCAAGAAGATCTGGACCACCCACGAGCCGTTCGACCACGAGGGCGAGTACTACCGCTTCCACGACTTCGTCAGCGACGTCTTCCCCGTCCAGCAGCCACGGCCGGACGTCTCCTTCGGCGGTTCCTCCGCCGCGGCGTACGAGGCGGGCGGCGCCGAGGCCGACGTCTACTGCCTCTGGGGCGAACCGCTGGCGAGGACCGCGGAACAGATCGAGGCGGTGAAGGCCGCCGCGAAGGCCGCGGGCCGCGCCGACGTCCCCCGCATCCAGGTGGCGTTCCGGCCGATCATCGCCCCCACCGAGGAACTGGCCTGGGAGAAGGCCCACCGTACGGTCGGCGCCATCCGCGCCCGCCGCGAAGCCGGTCTCGTGCGCCACCACCGCGCGGGAGCACCGGAGAACGCCGGCTCGCAGCGGCTGATCGCCATCGCGGAGGCGGGGGAGCGCTACGACCGGGCGCTCTGGACGCCGACCGCGGCCGCCACCGGGGGCGCGGGCAACTCCAACGCCCTGGTCGGAACCCCGGAGACGGTGGCCCAGGCCCTGCTCGACTACTACGACCTCGGCGTCGACATCCTCTCGGCGCGCGGGTACGACCTGCTCGACGACGCCATCGACTTCGGGCGGTACGTCATCCCGATCGTCCGCGAGGAAGTCGCCAAGCGCGACGCCCGACACGACGCAGGGCGCGGTGGCGGGCACGACGCCCGGCGCGACGCGGCGCACCTGTCGGCCGGCGGTCCCGAGCCGCTCGTGGCGGTCCACCGATGACCGCGTCGCCCGACTCCCGCGCCCCCGAGCTGTCCGTGGTCCGTGTCCCGGTCTCCGACCCGCGCGTGGTTCCGCTGCTGCGCGGGCTCGGCGAGGAGTACACGGCCCGCTACGGCGACTTCGCCGAGGCCGAACTCGCCCGCTATCCCGACGAGGAGTTCGCTCCCTCCCACGGCGGCGTCCTGCTCCTGCTCCTCGAGGGCGGCGCCCCGGTCGCGGGCGGAGCGTTCCGCCGGTACGACGGGACCACCGCCGAGTTGAAGCGGATCTGGACGCACTCCGCCCACCGCAGACGCGGACTGGCCCGCCGGGTCGTGGCCGAGCTGGAGCGGGAGGCGGACGGCCGGGGCTACCGGCGCATCTACCTCACCACGGGGCCCCGCCAGCCCGAGGCACGGGGCCTCTACCTGGCCACCGGCTACACACCGCTGTTCGACACGAGCGCCGACCCGGAGATCATCGGCGTCCTGCCCTTCGAGAAGTACCTCCGTCCCGACGCGCGTACCGGAGAAGGCCCCCGCCCTGTGAACCAGCCGTGAACCCACCCGGAGTCCGCTCCCGCGCCCGCGTCCGCTCACGTCTGCGTCTCGTGGCCGACGACCCGGCCACGGCCGCGCGCAGGACGGGCGACCCGGCGCCGGGCGCGCGCCACGCCGACGTCCCGACCGCGCTCCCGGCCGGCGCCCCCGGCGCTTCCGGCCTGCCCGACTCGCCCAGAGTCGTCCCCGCCCGCCACTACGGCCGGTGGATCGCCGGCGCCGCCGTGACCGTACTGGTCCTGCAGTTCGCTCACGGACTGGCCACCAACCCGGTCTGGGAGTGGTCCGTCTTCGGCGCGTACTTCTTCTCCGAGACGATCGTCCAGGCCGTCGGCGTGACGCTTCAGCTCACCGCCTACGCCACCGCGCTCGGCTTCCTCCTCGGCACCGTCCTGGCCTTCATGCGGCTCTCCCGCAACCCGGTGCTGCAGACCGTCGCCTGGTCCTACATCTGGATCTTCCGGTCCATCCCGATGATCGTTCAGCTGGTGTTCTGGTTCAATCTGAGCGCCCTCTACGAGACGCTGGGCGTCGGTATCCCCTTCGGCCCGGTCTTCTGGTCCGTCGACAGCAACAGCCTGATCGGCACGATCGGCGCCGCCCTCATCGGGCTGTCGCTCCACCAGGCCGCGTACGCCGCCGAGATCGTGCGCGGCGGCGTCATCTCGGTCGACCCGGGACAGCTGGAGGCGGCCGCCGCCCTCGGCATCCCCCGGCTGCGGCAGATCCGCCGGATCGTACTCCCGCAGGCGATGCGGGCCATCCTCCCGACGGCCGGCAACGAGATCATCGGTCTCCTGAAGGGCACCTCGGTGGTCTACGTCATGGCGATCGGCGAACTGTTCTACCAGGTCCAGGTGATCTACGGCCGCAACGGCAGGGTGATCCCGCTGCTGCTGGTCGCCACCGCCTGGTACGTGCTCCTGACCTCGCTCCTCTCCGTCGCGCAGTACTACGTGGAGCGCCGCTTCGCCCGAGGCGCCGACCGCACGCCGCCGCTCACCCCGCTCCAGCGTGTCCGGCGCCTCGTCCGGAACCTCCGCGCGGCTGCGGCGCGGCCCGACCAGTCCGTCATCCCCCTCAAGACCCTGGGAGAAGCCCGATGAGCGAGGTGATGGTGGACGTCCACGGCGTCCACAAGAGCTTCGGCCCCCTGGAAGTACTGCGCGGAGTGGACCTCCAGGTCCGCGCCGGCGAGGTCACCGTGATCCTCGGACCGTCAGGCTCCGGGAAGTCCACGCTGCTGCGCACCATCAACCACCTGGAGAAGGTGAACCGCGGCTGGATCAGCGTCGACGGCGAGCTCATCGGCTACCGCCGCTCCGGCGACAGACTGCACGAACTGAAGGAGAAGGACGTTCTGCGGCAACGCACCCACATCGGGTTCGTCTTCCAGAACTTCAACCTCTTCCCGCATCTGACCGTGCGGGAGAACCTGGTCGAGGCCCCGGTCGCCGCGCTGCGCCGCCCGCGCAAGGACGCCGTCGAGGCGGCCGGCCGGCTCCTCGAACGGGTCGGCCTCGCCGACAAGGCGGACGCCTACCCACGGCAGTTGTCCGGCGGCCAGCAACAGCGTGTCGCCATCGCCCGCGCGCTGGCCCTCGAACCCAAGGTGCTGCTCTTCGACGAGCCCACCTCGGCGCTCGACCCGGAACTGGTCGGCGAGGTCCTCGACGTGATCAAGGACTTGGCCCGTTCCGGAACCACCATGATCGTCGTGACCCATGAGATCGGCTTCGCCCGTGAGGTCGCCGACACCGTGGTGTTCATGGACGACGGAGTCGTCGTCGAACAGGGGCCGCCCGCCGCCGTCCTGGATGCCCCGCGGCACGAGCGCACCCGCGCCTTCCTCTCCAAGGTCCTCTGAACCGACGCGCCGCCCGCGAGCGGTTCCCGACCACCCGGCCCCACCCCCTCACATGTCGCACGCCCACGCAAGGAGAACGCCCGTGTCCGTCCCTCTCGCCCGCCGCACCAGCGCAGCCGCGCTCGGACTCGCCACCGCCCTCGTCCTCGCCGCCTGCTCCAACCCCTCGGACGGCGGTACGACGGCGGTGGCGGATACGACCGGAGCCCGTACGAAGATCAATCTGGGCCCGGACCAGAACCGCGTCCGCACGGGCAAGGTGGAGTCCATAGCGGCCAAGGTCCCCGAGGAGATCCGCAAGAGAGGCACCCTGGAGATCGTCGACTCCTCCGGCTCCTCCGCGCCTTTGACCTTCCGGGCCACCGACAACAAGACCGTCATCGGCGTCGAACCCGACCTCGCCCACCTGGTCGCCGATGTCCTGGGCCTCAAGGCGCACATCAACACGGTCTCCTGGGAGAACATCTTCATCGGCCTCGACAGCGCCAAGTACGACGTCGGCTTCAGCAACATCACCGTCACCGAGGAGCGCAAGGAGAAGTACGACTTCGCCACCTACCGCAAGGACGACCTCGCCTTCGAAGCGAAGAAGGGCAGCGGCCTGAAGGTGACCGGACCCGCGGACGTGGCGGGGAAGACCGTCGCGGTGGACACCGGGACCAACCAGGAGAAGCTGCTGGTCGAGTGGAGCAAGGCGAACGAGAAGGCCGGCCGCGAGCCGGTGGACATCACGTACTACCAGAACGTCAGCGACACCTATCTCGCGCTCCAGTCCGGCCGCATCGACCTCTACCTCGGCCCCAACCCGGTCGCCGCCTACCACGTGGCCACCACCGGCAAGACCGAGGTCGTCGGCACCCACTCCGGCGCCGGCGCCACTCTCCAGGGGCTGATCGCGGCCACCACCAAGAAGGACAGCGGGCTGGTCGAGCCGCTCGCCGCCGCGCTCGACGAGATCATCGCGAACGGCACGTACGCCAAGGTCCTGGACCGCTGGGGGCTCTCGGCCGAGGCGGTGCGGAAGTCGGAGATCAATCCGCCCGGCCTGCCCAAGGCCAAGCTGTAACGCCTCCCGCGCCACCCCCCCCCCGGTCACCCCCGGCTCCGAAGCCCCAGCAACCCGAAGGATTTCCCATGGCCATCGTTCTCTCCGTCTCCGGGAGCCCCTCCGCCGCCTCCCGCACCGCCCGGCTGCTGCGCCACCTCGACGCCCGGCTCGCGGACCAGGGACACGACGTGATCCCCCTGGACGTGCGCACCCTGCCCGCCGAGGCGCTGCTGGGCGCCGACGTCACCCATCCCGCGATCGCCGAGGCGGCCGCGCTCTTCGCCCGGGCGGACGGCGTGGTGATCGGCACGCCCGTGTACAAGGCCGCCTACTCCGGGCTTCTGAAGTCCCTGCTCGACCTCCTCCCGCAGTACGCGCTGGAGGGCAAGACGGTGCTCCCCCTGGCCACCGGCGGCACCACGGCCCACGTGCTCGCCATCGACTACGCGCTGCGCCCGGTTCTCGCCTCGATGGGAGCCGCGCACATCACCCCGGGCTGGTTCACGCTCGACAAGGACATCGCGGTGGGCGACGACGGCACCCTCCTGGTCGCCTCGGGGACGGCCGAAGCGCTGACTCAGGTCGTGGACCGATTCTCCGCCGCGCTGGGCGGCGTCCCCCGCCCGGCCCTGCTCGCGGCCACCGGCTGAGCGGGAGACACCCCGCCCGGCCCACCCCGACCCGTACCGCGCACCGGGCCCTCGCACCCGCGCACACGGACCTCACCATCCCCTCCCGTTCACGAAAGGTGTGTAACCGGTGAGCCTCACCTTCCACTGGTTCCTGCCCACCAGCGGCGACAGCCGGCATGTCGTCGGCGGCGGTCACGGCACCGTGGTCCCGGCGGCCGGTTCCGACCGGCCGCCGACCGTCGGCTACCTCGCCCAGATCGCCCGCGCCGCCGAGGACCTGGGCTTCGAAGGCGCTCTCACCCCCACCGGCGCCTGGTGCGAGGACGCCTGGCTGACCACGGCGATGGTCAGCCGTGAGACCGAGCGGCTGAAGTTCCTGGTCGCGTTCCGGCCCGGCTTCGTCGCGCCGACCCTCGCCGCGCAGATGGCGTCCACCTACCAGCGGCAGACCGGCGGGCGGCTCCTGCTCAACGTCGTCACGGGCGGCGAGAGCCGTGAGCAGCGTGCCTACGGCGACTTCCTCGACAAGGACGCCCGCTATGCCCGTACCGACGAGTTCCTCGACATCGTCCGGCGGTTGTGGCGGGGCGAGACGGTGTCCCTGAAGGGCCGACATCTCCAGGTCGAGGAAGCGGAGCTGACCCGGCTGCCGGACCCGGTGCCCGAGGTCTACTTCGGAGGCTCCTCGCCGGTCGCCGGCGAGGTGGCGGCCCGCCATGCGGACGTCTATCTCACGTGGGGGGAGCCACCCGCCGCGGTCGCCGAGAAGATCTCCTGGGTGCGGGGACTGGCGGAGAAGGAAGGCCGGCGGGTCCGCTTCGGGATCCGGCTGCACGTCATCACGCGCGACACCTCCGGGCAGGCCTGGGCCGAGGCGCGGCGGCTGCTCGACGGCTTCGACCCCGAGACCGTCCGCACCGTCCAGAGCGGACTGGCCCGCAGCGAGTCCGAAGGACAGCGGAGGATGCTCGCCCTGCACGGCGGCAGCGCGGACGGCCTGGAGATCCACCCCAACCTCTGGGCCGGCATCGGCCTGGTGCGCGGCGGTGCCGGCACGGCGCTCGTCGGCGACCACGACGAGGTCGCCGAGCGCATCGTCGAGTACCACCGGCTCGGCATCGACGAGTTCGTGCTCTCCGGCTACCCGCACCTGGAGGAGGCGTACTGGTTCGGGGAGGGCGTCCTGCCCAGGCTGGCCGCCCGCGGCCTGTGGGCCCACCCCGGCCGACGGGTCTCCACCTGAGGCCGCGTCCCAAGCCGCAAGCCGCAAGCCGCACGGCCCACGGCCCATGGGCTCCCGCGCCTCGGGCTCCGGGCCCCTGTGTTTCGGGCCCCCGGCACGGGCCCCCAGGGCCCTCACGGTCCGCTACGGTTCGATCAGGAAGGCTTTCTCGCCGTGTCCACCCCTTCGTCCCCTTCCCATTCCTCCTCCGCGCTGCACCTCGCCGTCGCGCTCGACGGCGCGGGCTGGCATCCCGCCGCGTGGCGCGAGCCCGCCGCCCGGCCGCGCGCGCTCTTCACCGCCTCGTACTGGGCCGACCTGGTGTCGGAGGCCGAACGCGGCCTGCTCGACTTCGTGACGTTCGAGGACGGCCTCGGCCTGCAGTCCTCGCACCCCACGCACGGGGACGCGCGCACCGACCAGGTGCGGGGGCGGCTGGACGCGGTGCTCGTCGCCGCCCGCGTCGCCCCTCTGACCCGGCACATCGGACTGGTGCCGACGGTCGTCACCACCCACACCGAGCCGTTCCACCTCTCCAAGGCGATCGCCACCCTCGACTACGTCAGCGCCGGCCGTGCCGGCGTGCGGGTCCGGGTGTCGGCGCGACAGGACGAGGCGGCCCACTTCGGCCGGCGTACCCTCCCCGCGCTCGACGGGCAGGAGGGGGAGCCGCGGTTCGACGACCCCGCGGTACGGGCACTGATCCACGACCTGTTCGACGAGGCCGCCGACTACGTCGACGTGGTGCGGCGCCTCTGGGACAGCTGGGAGGACGACGCCGAGATCCGGGACGTCGCCACCGGCAGGTTCGTCGACCGGGACAAGCTGCACTACATCGACTTCCGGGGACGGTACTTCAGCGTCAAGGGACCTTCCATCACGCCCCGGCCGCCCCAGGGCCTGCCACCGGTCGGCGCGCTCGCCCACGAGAACCCGACCGGGGCGCCGTTCCGGCTGGTCGGCCGCTCCACGGACCTCGGGTTCGTGACCCCGCACGACACCGACGACGTCCGCGGCATCGTCGCCGCCGTCCGGGCCGAACAGGACGCCGCGGGACGAGCGGGCGAACCGCTGCACCTCTTCGGCGACCTCGTCGTCTTCCTGGACGACGACCCCGCGGACGCCGTGGCCCGTCGCGACCGTCTCGACTCCCTCGCCGGCCGTCCGTACACCGGTGACGCCCGCGTCTTCACCGGTACGCCCGCTCAACTGGCGGACCTGGTGCGGGAGTTCGCGGCCGCCGGCCTGACCGGTTTCCGGCTGCGGCCGGCCGTCGTCGGTCACGACCTCCCGATGATCACGCGGGGCCTGGTGCCGGAGCTGCAGCGCCGGGGCGTCTTCCGGCGCGCCTACGAGGCCGACACCCTGCGGGGGCTGCTGGGACTGCCCCGCCCCGCCAGCCGCTACGCGGCGACCTCGCCCCCCTCGGCCGGGGCGGCGACCGAGGCTTCCGCCTCCGCCTCCGCCGCCTCCACCCCCGCCGCCCCTGCCACCGCCGTCTGAGCCGGAGGACCGTACGACCATGAGCAAGCCGCTCAAGCAGATCCATCTGGCCGCCCACTTCCCCGGCGTCAACAACACCACCGTGTGGAGCGATCCGGAGGCCGGCAGCCACATCGAGTTCGGCTCGTTCGCCCACTTCGCGCGGACCGCCGAGCGTGCCAGGTTCGACTTCCTCTTCCTCGCCGAGGGGCTGCGGCTGCGCGAGCAGGGCGGCCGCATCCACGACCTGGACGTGGTGGGGCGGCCCGACACCTTCACCGTCCTGTCCGCACTCGCCGCCGTCACCGACCGCCTCGGCCTGACCGGCACGATCAACTCCACCTTCAACGAGCCCTATGAGGTGGCCCGCCAGTTCGCCTCCCTCGACCACCTGTCCGGCGGCCGCGCCGCGTGGAACGTCGTCACCTCCTGGGACGCCTTCACGGGCGAGAACTTCCGTCGCGGCGGTTTCCTCCCCGAGGAGGAGCGGTACTCCCGGGCCGAGGAGTTCCTGGCCACGGCCCACGAACTCTTCGACTCCTGGCGCGGGGACGAGATCGTCGCCGATCAGGCGGCCGGCGTGTTCCTCCGCGACGCGCAGGCCGGCGCCTTCGCCCACAGGGGGCGGCACTTCGACATCCAGGGACGGTTCGACGTCCCGCGCAGTCCCCAGGGCCGTCCGGTGATCTTCCAGGCGGGCGACTCCGAGGAAGGCAGGGAGTTCGCGGCGGCAGACGCCGACGCGATCTTCAGCCGGTACAGCACCCTCACGGAGGGACAGGCGTTCTACGCCGACGTGAAGGGCCGCCTGGCCAGGTACGGCCGCCGGCCCGACCAGCTCCTGATCCTGCCCGCCGCGACCTTCGTGCTCGGCGACACCGACGCCGAGGCGGAGGAACTCGCCCGGGAGGTCCGCCGCCGGCAGGTCAGCGGAGCGACGGCGATCAAGCACCTGGAGTTCGTCTGGAACCGGGACCTGTCGGCGTACGACCCGGACGGCCCGCTCCCCGACATCGACCCGGACGTCGGCGAGCACACCATCGCCCGGGGCCGGGCGCAGGTGCGGATGTACCGCGACCCGCTGGCCACGGCGCGTGAGTGGCGCGAGCGCGCGGCCGCCCACCAGTGGTCCATCCGCGACCTGGTCATCGAGACCGGAAGCCGCCAGTCCTTCGTCGGCTCCCCGGCCACCGTCGCCCGCACCATCGACGAGTTCGTCCAGGCCGACGCCGCCGACGGCTTCATCCTCGTCCCCCACATCACCCCGGGAGGGCTCGACGCCTTCGCCGACACGGTCGTACCGCTGCTCCAGGAGCGCGGGGTCTTCCGCGCCGACTACGAGGGCACCACCCTGCGGGACCACCTCGGCCTGGCCCACCCCTCCGGCCCGGCCCGCCGCCTGCCGACCGCCCGCAGAGGAGCCCTCACCCCATGACCGGCGTCCCCCTCGGAGTCCTCGACCTCGTCCCGATCCCGTCCGGCTCCACCGCCGCCGAGGCGCTGCGCAACTCCGTCGACCTCGCCCGGCGGACCGAGCGGTACGGCTACGCCCGCTACTGGTTCGCCGAGCACCACCTCAACCCCGGCCTCGCGGGCACCTCGCCGGCCGTCCTGCTCGCCCTGACGGCCTCCGCCACCTCGACGATCCGGCTCGGCTCGGGCGCGGTGCAGCTCGGCCACCGCACCGCCCTCTCCACCGTCGAGGAGTTCGGCCTGATCGACGCGCTGTACCCCGGCCGCCTCGATCTGGGCCTCGGCCGGTCGGGCGGCCGTCCGGCGACAGCGACGACCGCCCCGCCGCCCGGCCGCACCTCACCTGCGTCCCCGGCCCCGCCCGGCACCGTCACGCCCGTCGTCGACGGCCGCACCCCCAACGGGCTGCTCATCCCGCCCCCGTTCTCCTTCGAGCATCTCCTCGGCTCACCCCGCGTCGCGCTCCAGCGGAGACTGCTCCAGCAGCCGCACGCCGAGCCGCAGGACTACGCCGAGCAGGTCGACGACATCCTCGCCCTGCTCGCGGGCACCTACCGCTCGCCGGACGGCATCGAGGCACACGCCGTACCGGGTGAGGGAGCCGACGTCCAGGTGTGGATCCTGGGCAGCAGCGGGGGACAGAGCGCCGGGACGGCCGGTCGGCGAGGACTGCGCTTCGCCGCGAACTACCACGTCAGCCCGGCCTCCGTACTGGAGGCCGCCGAGGGGTACCGCGCCGCGTTCCGGCCCTCCGACGTCCTCGACAAGCCCTACGTCAGCGTCTCCGCCGACGTCGTCGTCGCCGAGGACGACGCGACCGCGCGCGAACTCGCCGCCGGCTACGCCCCCTGGGTCCGCAGCATCCGCAGCGCCGAGGGTGCCATCGAGTTCCCCACCCCCGCACAGGCCCGCGCCCACGTGTGGACCGACGCGGACCGGGCGCTGGTCGCCGACCGCGTCGACACCCAGTTCGTCGGCACACCCGGACACGTCGCGGACCGACTGGAACAACTCCAGGAAGCCACCGGCGCCGACGAGTTGCTGATCACCACCATCACCCACGGCCACGCCGACCGCGTGCGGTCGTACGAGCTGCTGGCCGAGGAGTGGCGACGCAGGTGACAGCGTCGCTCCCGCCGTCCTCATCCGCCGACGCCCCCTGTCCGTCCCCCGCTCCCTCCGCTCAGGACGAGGTTCCCACGATGCCGTCGCACACCCCCGCCACCACGCCACGCTCACGCCACGACGAGGCCGCCTACGACAGCCGCAGACTCCGCCAGTACCTCGCGGGCGAGGCCAGGGCGGACGGAGTCACCCGCCGCCGGCTGCTCGCCCTCCTCGCCGCCACCGCCGCCGCGACCACCCTCCCCCGCGCCGCCCAGGCGAGGGCGAGCGCGTCCGCCACCCCCGCGACCGCCGGCTCCCCGATCGTCAAACCGCTGCCGCCCGAGTGGTTCGTCCAGCGCGGCACCAACGCCGAAACCCGGTGGGAGGCGCTGCGCGGAACCGGGCACCACACCCCCAACGAGCTGTTCTTCGTCCGGAACCACACCACCACCCCCGTACTCGAAGCCGCCGACTGGCGGCTGCGGCTGTGGGGCGACGGCCTGCGCGGCGGGCGCGGCGAGGACAGGCCGGTCGAGTTCGGGTACGACGACCTGCGAGCGCTGCCCGCCGTGACCCGGACCGCGTTCGTCGAATGCGCAGGCAACGGCCGCAGCCACTACACCACCCAGCAGGGCGAGACGGTCTCCGGTACGCCGTGGACCCTGGGAGCCATCGGTGTCGCCCGCTGGCGCGGGGTGCGCCTGGCGGACGTCCTGCACAGGGCGGGGCTGACCCGGTACGCCGTGGACGTGCAGCCGCGCGGTCTGGACGCCGAGTACCTCAGCGGAGGCGAGAGCCTCGGCAGGGTGCGCCGCCCCCTGCCGGTGGCCAAGGCAATGGACGACGTACTGCTCGCGTACGAGATGAACGGCGAGCCGCTGCCGGCCGACCACGGGCATCCCGTGCGCGTGCTGGTGCCGTCGTGGGTGGGGATCGCCTCGGTCAAGTGGGTCGGCGACATCGAGGTCTCCGCTCGGCCGCTCTACTCCCCATGGAACACCACCTTCTACCGGCTGTTCGGCTCCGCTCACCCCGAGGGCGGCAGCGCTCCGATCGGCCGGCAGACGACCAAGAGCGCCTTCGAACTCGCGAGCGGGGCGACGTTCACGGCGGGGGAGGGGCGGGTGCTGCACGGCCGGTCGTGGTCCGGTGCGGGAGGCATCGTCCGGGTCGACGTCAGCACCGACGGCGGGAGCAGCTGGCGCCCCGCCCGGCTGCACGACCGGCCCCGTCCCGACACCTGGACCCGCTGGTCCCTGCCCTGGCGCCCCGACACCCCCGGCCCCACCCACCTCCTCGCCCGCGCCACGGACTCCGCCGGCCGTACACAGCCGGTGACCTCCGTGCCGAACACCCAGGGCTACCTCTTCGACGCCGTGGTGCGGCATCCGGTGACGGTGCTCTGACATCGCTCTGACACCTGCGCACCCGGTTCCGGCACAGGTACGCATGCAGGGCTCCGCGAGCGCGCTCCCGCCCGTCGGGTGCTCGGGCGCGGTGCCACCAGGCAGCCCCGGCCCCGGGAACGAAGGGCCGGGGCCGCTCCGCGTGAGCGGCCGACCGGCGGCCCCCACGACGTCCTCGGATTCGTCCACCGGGCCATCCACCATGTGAGACCACGACGCGGAAGTCGGCAGGCCCCCTTGACGTGTCGGGACGGCCGCTCGACACTCCCACGTAGTATCCCTGGCGAATAGGTAGGAAATGATGGAGCGTCCGGAGCCGGCCACCGACCGAGTGACCCGCTCACGTCGACCGTCTCCCCTCCTGACCTCCCGCCGCCACATCGACCTGCTGCGTGTCTGCAGCGCGGCGAGTCCTCTGGACTGACTGCGGGGCTCCGCGTACACCGCCGACTCCCGCACGGGCGGGTGCCGTCGCCGGCGCCTGCCCGCGACCCGCCGCCCGCACCGTCCCAGAGAACCCGTCACCGGACCCGGGAGACAGACATGTCCGCAACACCCCTGACAGCCGTGCCGTCCTTCCCGTCCCCGCCCTCCTTCCGAGGCCGGATCGGCCGGGACGCGCGCAGCGGTCACTACGCCGCCCCGCGCCGCTACCGCCTCCACCTCTCCCCGTCCTGCCCGCACTGTCTCCGTATCGCCGTCACCCACAGCCTGCTCGGTCTCGCCGACATCCTGCCCGTGACGCCGCTGCCCGCCGTCCCCGACGGTCCGGACGGCGAACACTCCGAGCTGCGCCCGCTGTACGAGGCCAGCGCGCACCACTATCCCGACGCCGCCACGGCACCGGTGCTCAGCGACGACTGGACGGGCCGGATCGTCAGTACCCACACCCCCGACATCCTGCGCGACCTCGCCCTGCACTTCGGCGACCGCGGATCCGGCCGGCCCGTGCTCCACCCGCACGGCACCGAAGCCGGAATGCGGGCTGTCGACCACCTCTGCGAGCAGGGCGTCAACGCCGCGGCCCAGCGCGCCGGACAACCCGGCGCCGACAGGGCGGTGCGGGACTCGGCCCTCACCCGCCTGCTCCGCACGCTGCACACACTGGAACGACGGCTGACCTCCAGGACGCACGTCCTCGGCGACGCACTCACCGCGGCCGACGTGCAGGTGTGGGTGACGCTCGTGCGCCTCGACACCGTCCACCGCTGGCACCTGGACGCCGCCGCCGTCCACCGCATCGCCGACCACCCGCGCCTGTGGTCCTACGCCCGCCGTCTCTCCGCCCACCCGGCCTTCGGCCCCCACCTCGACCTCGACGCCATCGCCCGCCGGCACCACGCGCAGTGCCGCGGCCTGGAGGGTGCCGGGGCGGCCGTCCAGATCCTCGACTGGGGCGGTGGCGCCGCCGGCGACCCGGACGGCGGGGCCGCCGGTGCGCACACGACCCGGTGCGGCCCGGCTACCGAGCGCGCGGCAGCGGCGGCGAGCGGAGATTCCATGCGGCGGTGATGAACGCAGACTCCCCGCCCTCCGTATGAGAGGCCGGACGCGTCCCCCGGTCGCCCCGTCGGCGATCTCGGTCCGGAACCCCTTGCTGGAGGCGAAGAGTTGAGTCACAGGCGCATACCCAAGCGGAAGGCCGTTCTCGCGGGAGCCGGGGCGGTGGGAATCATCGCGGCGGCGATCCTGCTACCGCAGGCCAATGCCTCCCAGGACGGCACGGGGGAGCCGTCGGGCTCGCCGAGAAGGATGAGCGCCGCCGCGGCCGCGGAGGTCCTGCCGCGGCTGGGCAAGCAGCTCGGTGACTCCTACGGCGGCGCGTACTACGACGCGGACCGGCGGCAGCTCGTCGTCAACGTCGCGGGCGGCGGCGACACGGCCGCCGCCGAGGTCAGGAAGGCCGGCGCCGTCGCTCGCAGCGTGCGCAACAGCCTCCCGGCACTCACCTCGGCGATGGGCTCCCTGAGCGCCGGTGCGCCGGTCCCCGGCACCGCGTGGGCCGTCGACCCGAGGACGAACCGGATCGTGGTCACCGCCGACCGCACCGTCACGGGCGAGCGGTGGGAGGAGATCGAGGGCGCGGTGCGCTCGCTGGGCGACGGGGTGGCCACCCTCCGCAAGTCCCGGGGCGAGTTCAGGCCTTTCATCGAGGGCGGCGACGCCATCTTCGGCGGCGGATCGCGCTGCTCGCTCGGCTTCAACGTCACCACCCAGGAGGGGCAGCCCGGCTTCCTCACCGCGGGACACTGCGGCGTCGCCGTCGCGCAGTGGTCGGAGCAGCAGAACGGCGAACCGATCGGCACCGTGCGGGAAGCCGTCTTCCCCGGCGAGGGCGACTTCGCACTCGTGACGTACGACGACCCGGACACCGACGCACCGAGCGCCGTGGACGTCGGCGACGGCCGGATTGTGGAGATCGGGCGGGCGGCCGACGCGGCGGTCGGACAGCAGGTGTTCCGCATGGGCAGCACGACGGGACTGCGGGACGGCCGGGTGACGGGCCTCGACGCCACGGTGAACTACCCCGAGGGCACGGTCTCGGGACTCATCCAGACCGACGTCTGCGCGGAGCCCGGTGACAGCGGCGGAGCCCTGTTCACCCGGGACGGCGACGCCGTCGGCCTCACCTCCGGCGGCAGCGGCGACTGCACCTCGGGCGGCGAGACGTTCTTCCAGCCGGTGACCACCGCCCTGGACGCCGTCGGCGCCCGGATCGGTGCCGGCGACGCCGGAGACGGAGGGGCCGGCGACGCGGGCGCAGGTGAGGGAGCCGGCGGCGGAGGCGCCGACGACGGCGACGCGGGTGCCGGCGGAGCCGACGACGGTGCGGACGCCGATGGGGGCGTCGGCGCCGGCATCGGCGGCATCGAGGAAGGAGGAACCGGGACCGCCGTCGGCTGACGGCTGGAAGGAAGGCGGCCCCGGACATCACGGATGTCCGGGGCCGCCGCCATGCCTCCCGCCGTCGAACGAGACCGGGGGGCCCGGATCCCTGGCGGTCCGTCGTCACGAGCGACGAGTCCCGCCGTGTCGCGGCGGCTCACGCTCCCGGTCCCGGTCTGCGGCAGCCCGCGCGCCGACCCGCTGGTCGCGCCGGTGCCGGTCCGGACCGACGTGCTCGGCCAGGGGACCTCCGCACGCGTCTCGGAAAGCCGACGCGCCGCCCGAGGTGACCGGGACGCCACCCTCCTCGTTGGGCACGGCATGCAGCCGTACGACATCTCCCACCGCCCTGTCATATCCGCCCCGGCGGACCGCCCTGCCCGCCCCTCGCGGAACGACGCGGAGGCGGCCCTCGTCGAGCACTATCCGCGCCTCGTCCGGCTCGCCCACACCGTCCTGCCGCCCGCTCTCGGCCGGCACCGCAGGGTGCTCACCGCGCACTCCCTCGTGCAGAGGGCCCTCTCGGGGGCCGACCGCTCCCGCCGTGGGCCCGCCCGCCCCGGCCCGGCGCTCCCCGCCCAGCGCGGCCATGACGATCCGGCCCTCGCGTGGCTGCGCGAGCGCGTGGTCGCCGGAGCCTTGCGCACGGCCGCCCGCCCCTCGCGCCTCCGCGTCCGGCCGCTCCTCCCCGTCGTCCTCGGACTGCGGCTGTTCCCCCGGGCCGGCGGGGACGGCGAACTCGCCCTGGAACGCGAACTGGGAATCGTCGCACCGCAGATCAGGGCCGCCTTCGCCCTTCGCGTACTCGAAGGCCTCACCCCCGGCTCCACCGCCCGCCTGCTGACCGCCGCGGGGGTGGCCGACGCGCGCGCCGCCCTCCAGGACGCCGAACGCCTCGCCGCCACCGCCGGCACCGATGCCGAATCGCTCCTGCACGGAGCCGAGTTCGACGCCTGCACCGTACAGACACGCCCCACGGACCTGCTGCGCCGCCGGCAGCGCCGACTGCTCGTCGTGCTCGCCGCGGCCCTGCTGCTCACGGCCGCCGCGACCGCGACCGTCACGCTCCGCCCCGAGCGGGAGACGCGCGAGACCACCGCCCCCGCCTCCCTCGCCCTCGCGGTCGACCCCGCCCGACTGGTCCGCGCCCCCGGACAGCTCTGGGCCGACACGGCGCGCGTCGACCTCACCGTCTGGCCCGCCCGGGGCGCGCGGACCGGCGACACGGCGCTGCT
The DNA here is from genome assembly GCF_040677675.1 of Streptomyces sp. NPDC053755. NCBI lineage: Bacteria > Bacillati > Actinomycetota > Actinomycetes > Kitasatosporales > Streptomycetaceae > Streptomyces > Streptomyces sp. NPDC053755. The sequence continues at coordinate 41,686 of NZ_JBFASK010000013.1, forward strand.
GTCCCGCGCGCTCGACGCGTGGGCCCGCGCCACGCTCCCGCCCACAGCCGACGAACGGGCCGGCCTCCGCGTCACCCTCACACCCGGAGCAGCACCGGCCCCGCCCATCGCACCGGCACAGCTGCTCTTCGCCGGGACCGTCGACGACACGGCCGTCGTCCTCCTGTACGACCGCCGCCGCCTCGTCCGCTACGCCGAGCCCCTCACCGGGCGGGGCCCGGCGGCCGTCGAACTCGCCCTCGCCGACGACACCGACGTGACCACCGGCGCGGCCGTGGTCGTCGGCAGAGACGCCGACCGGGCACGGTTCCTCCTCGCGCCCTGGATCGACCGCAGCGCCGTACGGGACCTGCGGCGCCCGAGCCGGGACGGCGCCCCGCTGGCGGTCTCCCCGCACGGGCTCACCGACCCCGTGCCCCGGATGGCGGGAGACTGCGGCCGGGCGCCCGTGCTCGAGCTGCGCTCGTCCGCGAGGATCGTCGAGGACCACTCCTTCCTCCTGGCCGACCTCGGCGACCTCACGCCCGCGCACCTGAGCTGGACCCCGCCCCCCACGACCGGAACCCTGGCACGCCAGCCGCGCGAGGCCACCTCGGCCGCCGGGCTCGCCGCCTGGGGCCGCTCCGCCTGCTCGCTGACGGCCCTGGGCGGTACGGGCGTACGCGCCGTCAACCGCTGGGAGTTCGCGGAACACCCCCTCCCCGGGGGCGTCGGCCGCGCGACGTGGACGTGCACCCGCGCGGAGGACGGGGAAGGGCGTGCCCGTGTCTCGGTGGCGGTGGAGGCGACCAGCGGGACGACCCGCCCGGTGCCGGGCCCGGTACCCGAGCCGACGGACACCGCGGCGTGCAGCCGCTTCGGACAGCACGTGCTCGCCGGGACCTACTGGACCGCTCCCTCGGGAGCCCGCCACTACCTGGCGGCGGGCAGCCGCCGGCTGACCGGCGTCACCGCCCGGGGCGCCGTCTCCGCCTCCGTCCGGGGGCCGCTCCTGGCCGTGCGTACGACGGCGGAAGGACCGGTCCGGCTGACGGGAACGGTACCCGGCGCCGGAGAGGTGCGGGGCTGGGGCGAAGGCGGGCTCGGATAGGGCGCCGGACGGACGGGATACCGAGAGGCGGGGAGCCGAGTCGGGCGCACGGTGCACGACAACGCGGTCCCCGCCTCCGGTATCCCCCGGGCCGTGCTGTCAGCCGAGGCCGGCGGTCCGCCCGGCCGTCTCCGGCGTCGTCCGCCCGGTCCGCCGCGGCGCGGCGGGAAAGCGGAACTCGGTGCGGCGCGGGTGAGACGGGCCTGGCCGGACCACCGCGCTGGGGTAGTCCGGTCGGTTGGGAGCGTCCCGGACGTGCTGGGTCTCCAGGCACACGGCTCCGTGGCGGCGCAGGGGGAGGCCGTCCGCGGTGGTGAGGGAGCCGTCGAGCCGGTTGGCCGTGTACACCTGCAAGCCCGGTGCGGTGGTCCACACGTCCATGACACGCTTCTCGCCCGGCGCGGCCAGCCGGGCGGCGCGGAGCAGCGGGCCGCTCGGGGCTGTGCCGAACGGCCGACGGCGGATCGTGGGTCGGGGCATGATGAGTCCTCGCGGCAGACGGACGGCGGTGGGGACGCGCGTGCCGGACGTGGCGGCCGGCGGTGGAGGGCGTTCTTCGTGGTCGTCGTGACAGGCCCCGAGGTCTGTCCCCCCGGGGGGAATGAGGGGACAGACCTCACGGGTGGGAGCCGCCGCCCGTGGACTCCCTGATCACGAGCCGGTACCCGGGCCTGATGCGCCGGGCCTCGGACACGGGCCCGCCGACGAGCCGTGCGACGAGGCGGTCCACGGCGTGCCGGGCGATCGCCTGCTTGTCCGGGGCGACGGTGGTGAGGCTGATCGCGCCGAAACGGCTCTCCTCGATGTCGTCGAAGCCGACCACGGCGATGTCCTCGGGCACCCGCAGGCCGCGTTCCGTCAGAGTGCGCATGGCCCCGAGGGCGATGAGGTCGTTGTACGCGAAGACAGCGTCGGGCCGGGCGCCCCGGTCCAGGAGCGCCGCCATGGCCGCCGCTCCGTCGCCGCGGCCGTAGCCGTCGGTGGCGACGACCAGGGCCTCCTCGGCTTCCAGACCCGCGGCGGCCAGTTCCTCGCGCCAGCCCCGCAGGCGCAGGTGGGCGGGCTGCCGCTCGCGGCCGGTACGGGAGCCGAGGAAGGCGATCCTCCGCCGCCCGAGGTCGAGCAGATGGCCGACCGCGTGACGGGCCGCCGCCACGTTGTCGATGGCGATCTGGTCGTACGGGGCCTCGTACTCCCGCTCGCCGAGCAGGACCAGTGGCGAGGTCTCCTGCCGGGCGAGCAGATCGTCGTTCTCCAGATGTATGGGGCTGAGGATCAGTCCGTCGATGACGTGGGAGCGGAACTCCTGGCAGACCAGCAGCTCCCGTTCGCGCAGTCCCGCCGTGTGATCGACGAGCACGGTGTAGTCGTGCTGGGCCGCCGCGTCGATCACGGCGCCGGCCAGCTCCGCGAAGTAGGGGTTGCCGAGCTCCGGCACGGCGAAGGCGATGATGCCGGTGCGGCCCTTGCGCAGGTGCCGGGCCGTGAGGTTCGGACGGTAGCCGAGTTCGTCGATGGCCTGTTGCACCTTCGCGCGCATTCGGGGCGTGACGTGGGGATAGTTGTTCACCACGTTGGAGACGGTCTTGATCGAGACGCCGGCCCGCTGCGCGACGTCCTTGAGGCTGACGCCCACGGAACTCCTCTGTTTCGGCTCTGATCGGCTGGGGCCGGTGGACGGCCGGACGGGTGGCCGGTGACCGGTGCCGGGGACCCGGGAGGGCCCCTGCCCCGGGACTCCGGTGGGCCGGGCGTTCGCGTGACCGCCGTGGCGTCAGAGCGTTCTTCTGCTGCGTGAAACGTACCGCTGTGCGACGACCACGAGGATCAGGAAGCCGCCGCTGACCACCGACTGGTACGACGAGTTCAGGGAGCCGATCTGGTTGATCAGGTTCTGGATCACGGCGAGCAGCAGGACGCCCCAGAGGGTGCCGCTGACCGAGCCGGCGCCGCCCACGAGCAGGGTCCCGCCGATGACGACGGCCGCGATGGCGTCGAGCTCCATGCCCGCGCCGATGATCGTCACTCCGGACGAGAGCCGGGCCGCGTTGAGGGCTCCGGCGAACCCCGCGAGGAGTCCGCTGAGCACGTACACCGTCACCTTGGCGCGGGCGACGGGCAGCCCCATCAGGGTGGCGGCGTCGGTACTGCCGCCGACCGCGAACAGGGTCTGGCCGAACGAGGTGCGCTGGAGGATGAGGCCGCCGGCGCCGAAGAGCGCGAGAGCGACGAGGATCGGGTAGCCGAAGCCGGCGACGCCACCCTGGCCCAGCTCGCCGAACGCCGAGCCCTTGGGCACGAGGTAGGTCGTGGCGCCTTCGTCGGTGAGGGCGAGCAGCAGCCCGCGTGCCCCCAGCAGCGAGGCGAGGGTCACGATGAACGGCGCCATCCCCGCACGGGCGATCAGCAGACCGTTGAGGGTGCCGATCGCTCCGCAGACCACCAGGGGGACGAGCAGCGCCGGCAGCAGCCCCCACTGCGAGGCCCAGGCGGCGAGCACGCCGCCCAGGGCGAAGACGGAACCGACGGACAGGTCGATGCCCCCGGTGATGATCACCAGCGTCATGCCGAGCGCCACGATCGCCAGGAACGACGCCTGCACCAGCACACCGCGGGAGTTGTCGAGGGTGGCGAAGGCGGGATAGGCGAAGGAGGCGATCACGACGACGAGGAGCAGGACGGCGAGCACGCCTTGACGCTGCACCAGCGAGAGGAGGCGTGCGGAGACGGACACCTCGGCGCCCGTGCGGTCCTCGGCCGCCGCGCGTCCGGGGGGCGGGGGCGACGGGGCGCCCTTCCGCCGGGTGGTGAGGGGTGAGGTGAGGTTCATCGGGATCGGCGCTCCCGTGCGACGTAGACGGCGGCGACGATGATGGCCGCCTGGGCGATCTGGGCGGTGGAGTCGGGAAGATCGTGCGTGACGAGCGTGGCGCGCAGCAGCTGCATCAGCAGCGCACCGGCCACCGTGCCCAGGACCCGGACGGAGCCGCCGCTGAGCGGGGTGCCGCCCACCACCACGGCGGTGATGGCCGAGAGCTCCATCAGGGTGCCCAGCGAGGAGGGGTCGCTCGCGGTGAGGCGGGCCGTGGCGAGCACCCCGGCCAGGGCGGCGAACACGCCGCACAGGATGTAGACCCCGGTCAGTACGCGCTTGACGGGCAGTCCGGCCAGGGCGGCGGCCGACCGGTTGCCTCCGATGGCGACGACCTGGCGCCCGAACGTGGTGCGGTGGACGAGGAGGGCCACCAGGATCGCCAGCCCTCCGGCGACGAGCACGACCAGTGGGACGCCGAGGAGGCTGCCGGTGCCGAGGGCCAGCAGGTCGGGGTTGACGATCTGCTTGAGCCGGCCGTCCGCCATCACCAGGGCCAGACCGCGGCCGCCGACGAACAGGGCCAGGGTCGCGACGATGGGTTGCAGCCCGACCACCGACACCAGGGTGCCGTTGATCGCGCCGACGACCGCGCCGGCGAGCACGGCGATGACCAGGGCGGGCACGAGTCCGTACCCGAGGTACAGCGGCAGCAGGGCCGCGGCCAGTGCCATGGCGGAGCCCACGGAGAGGTCGACGCCCTCCGTGCCGATCACCAGGGCCATCCCGAGGGACACGATGACGATCGGGGCGACCTGGATCAGCTGGGTCCTGAGGTTGTCGGCGGTGAGGAAGTGGTCGGTGAACACCGCGTTGAAGAGCAGGAGTACGGCCACGGCGGCGTACACGCCGTACTCCTGGAACCAGGCGGCGACCGGCCGGGTCGCGGCGGCGCGAGCCGGTGCCGCGGGGGCCCGGGTGGTCATCGGGGGTCCTCCTCGGTGCCGGTGGCCGGGTCCCGGTCCTGTGCTCCGGCGGGCGGTCGCGGCGCGGGCACGGTGGGGTCGACGTCAGGTCCGGCGCCGGGCGGGCCGGCGGGGGCGGACGGGAGCGGAGTCCCCGGGGTGTCCGGGGGAGGGCCGTGGTCCGCGAGGGCGGCGAGCAGGGCGTCCTCGGTCACGTTCTCGCCCACGAGTTCCCCGGCGGTGCCGCCGTTCCTGAGGACGACGATCCGGTCGGCGCCCTCGACGAGTTCCTCGATGTCGGACGAGATGAGCAGGACGGCGAGTCCCTCCCGCGCAAGGTCGTCGATGAGGGCCTGGACCTCGGCCTTCGCCCCGACGTCGATACCTCGGGTGGGCTCGTCGAGCAGCAGCACCTTCGGCTCGAGACAGAGCCAGCGCGCCAGGAGGACCTTCTGCTGGTTGCCCCCAGACAGTTCGCCGACCTTCTGCTCGGGACTGGACGCCTTGATCCGCAGCCGTCGGATGAAGGCGTCGACGACCCGGTCCTGCCGCGCTCGCGAGACGATGCCCGCGCGCGAGAGCCGGGGGAGTGCGGCGAGCACGATGTTCTCGCGGACGGAGAGGCCCGGGACGATGCCTTCCGCCTTGCGGTCCTCGGGCAGCAGGCTGATCCCGGCGCGGATGGCGCTCGCGGAGGAGAGGCGCCCGGGCGGGGCGCCGTCGACGCGGACCTCACCGGAGTCCAGGGGAAGGGCGCCGGCCAGCGCCTTCGCGGTCTCGCTGCGGCCGGAGCCGAGCAGGCCGCCGAGGCCGAGCACCTCGCCGGGGTGGAGCTCCAGCGACACACCGTCCAACTGGTGCCTTCGGACCAGGCCGTCGGCGGTCAGCACCGGCGTGCGCGCGATGTCATGGCCCTTGGCGCCGAAGCTCGTCATGCCGTGCCGGCGTACCTCGGAGACGTCCCGGCCCAGCATCATGGAGACCAGTCGCACGCGGTCGAGAGCGGCGAGCTCGCCGGTGTGGACGTGCCGCCCGTCGCGGAGCACCGTGACCCGGTCGCATATCCGGTACAGCTCGTCCATGCGGTGGCTGACGTAGACGACGGCGATGTTCCGCCGGCGGAGGTCGCCGATGACCCGGAAGAGGGTATCGACTTCGCGGGGCTCCAGGGACGACGTGGGCTCGTCCATGACGACGACGTGTGCCTCGACCGACACCGCGCGGGCGAGCGCGACCATCTGCTGGGTACCGATCCCCAGCGTGTGCAGGGGGCGGCGCGGATCGACGGTGACACCGAACCCGTCGAGGAGTGCCGTCGCCTCGGCGTGCATCCGCGCGAAGTCGATCAGGCCGAAGCGGTTCCTCGGCTCGCGGCCCAGGAAGATGTTCCGGGCCACGCTCATCAGGGGAACCAGGTTCACCTCCTGGTAGATGGTGGAGATACCGGCCGCCTGCGCCTCGGACGGGCGGGCGAACCGCGCCGGCCGCCCCGACAGGAGCAGTTCGCCGCTGTCCGGCCGGTGTACGCCGGTGAGGACCTTGACGAGGGTGGACTTGCCGGCGCCGTTCTCGCCGACGAGCGCGTGGGTCTCGCCCGCGCGCAGCGTGAACGAGACGTCGTCGAGGGCGACCACGCCGGGGAAGCGTTTTCCGACGCCGCGGGCCTCCAGCACCGTCGGCGCGGGCGAGGGCTCGGTGCCGCTCGCCGCGGACGCTGCCGCTTCGGGGGGTGCCATGAACGTGGCCTTCCGGAGATGGATCGTGGGAATCGTCAGGGGGCGTCCGCGCGGCGCCGTCGGTGGACCGGGGCCGGCGTGGGTGGACGTGGTGCTCGCCGTCGGGGAACGCGGGGCCCGCCGTGGGCGGGACGTGGTGCTCGCGCTGGGTGGTTGCGGGACCGCCGTGAGCGGGGAGGGCGTCGGCGGTCCCGCCGTCCCCTCACCGTCCAGGGCGGGGCGCGGCTCGGCCGGAAGCCGCGTCCCGCCCGGTCGCGGACCGGTCAGTAGGCTCCGCCGAGGGATTCCTTGGCGTTGGACGGGTCGTAGGCGCGGTCCGAGATGATGACGTCCTCGGCGATGCCCTCGCCCGCGTAGAACTTCCGAGCGGTGGCGAAGGCGAGCGGCCCGAACCGCGGGTTGGACTCGATGACGGCGTTGAGTTCGCCGTCGGCCAGGGCCTGGACGGCGTTGCGGGTCCCGTCGATGGACACGATCTTGATGTCCTTGCCGGGAGCCTTGCCCGCCGCCTTGAGCGCGGTGACGGCGCCGAGGGCCATCTCGTCGTTCTCCGCGTAGACCGCCGTGATGCCGGGCTTGGACTGGATCAGCTGCTCCATGACCTGCTGGCCCTTGTCACGGGCGAACTCGCCGGTCTGCTGGGCGACGATCTCCAGTCCCGGCGCCTCGGCCGCGACCCGGTCGACGAAGCCCTTGGTGCGGTCGGTGGTGACGCTGTTCCCCGACGAGCCGAGCAGGATGGCGACCTTGCCCTTCCCTCCGGTCGCCTTGATCATCGCGTCGGCCGCCCGCTTGCCCTGCTCGACGAAGTCCGATCCCAGGAACGCCAGATAGTCCTCGCACGCGGTCGCGTTGACCTTGCGGTCGATGGTCAGGACGGGGACCTTCTTGGCCGCCGCGGCCTGGAAGGCGGGCTCCAGGCCGTCGGAGTTGAGCGGGGCGACGATCAGGAACTGGGCGCCCTGCGCCAGCATGTCCTGGATGTCGCTGATCTGCTTGGACAGCTGCGACTGCGCGTTGGTGGTGAGGAGCTTCCTGACCCCGGCCTTCGCGGCCTCGTCCTTGATGGACTGCGTCTCCGCGATACGGAAGGGGTTGGCCTCCTTCTCCGACTGCGAGAAGCCGACGATCGCGTTCTCGAGGTCGAGTTTCGGCGCGCCGTACGCGGTGAGGGTGCAGCCGGGGCCCGCGGAGGCCGTCGGCGTCTGCACCGTCTGCGCTCCCTGGCCGGCGTCGCCGCCCGTGTGGTCGGTGGTCTCCGACTTGGCACAGCCGGAGAGCGCCATCGTGACGGTGGTGGCGACGACGCACGCGACGGAGAACGTGCGGGATCTCTGCGGAAGGAACATCGGGGAACACTCCTTGGCGGGGGACAGCACCACCGAGTGGCGTGCGGTCGCGCGGGGTGATCGGGCGGAGCGGGTCTGCCGCGACGGGCCGGCAGATCTGGCGCATGCGTAGGGAAAACGGCGTAGGTCACCGAGATCAAGGCTCTGACCTGCGGGAATGGCCAGTCGGAGCGGTCGGCCGACGGGCGGTGGCTCCGGCTTTACAACGTTATAACGGTGGGTCGGCAAGCGGGGCAAGAGTGCGGCGCGACGTTTCCGGAACGCCTTGCCCGGCGTGCTCCGGCAGTCAACCGGGCCGACCTGCACGGCGGATGACGTCGCATCACCTCGTCGGTGCGCGGGGTCTGGACAGCCTCAGGGCGGCGTGCTGTCATTCCGCTGCACGCATGTTTCCAACGTTGGAATGAGGGTCGTCCCGTGCTGCCCGGCGCGTGGTCGGCACACCCGCCGGCCGCCCCGCCGTCATGTCGACCCGCCCTACCGACCCGTCGTACCGACACGCCGTCACACCATCACTCGCCGTCCCCCGAGACCTCGTAGTGACGCCCCGCCCCTCCGTACCGACACCCCGTCACACCGACACCCGCCGTACCGAGACCCCGTACCGCCACCGTCTTTCTGACGCCCCGTCATGCCCGCTTCCCGCCGCGCCGTCGCGCAGAGCCCGCCGACGCGAGGGAGGGGCCCCGCCGGACACCCATCCCGAGGACCGCCGCTCACCGAGGTGGTCGCGCCGTCACGTCCCCTCCGGGTCCGGCCGCTCTCCGAATCCCCTCTCCACGAGGAAAGACTCGATGACACGACGAAACACCCGCTCCCGCACGGGAATCCGGGCGCTGCTGACCGCGGCCGCCCTGGTACTGCCCACCAGCGTCCTGACCCCCACCGCCTCGGCCGCGGAGCCGGCCGGATCCGTATCCTCGCGGTCGCTCGCGACCGCCCACGACGCCGCCATCGAGGTGCACGGCCTCAAGGGCGAGTACTTCGCCATGTCGGCGCCCGGCGCCCGGGACTTCGCCGAACTCGGCGGCACGTCCCTCGACCCGCGGATCGACTTCGCCGGGCTGACCGGCACCTTCCAGAGCCTCACCGGCCGCAGTGAACACACCACCGCCCGCTGGACGGGCCTGATCGAGGCGCCGATCACCGGCGCGTACACCTTCCACGGCATCGGCGACAACGGCTTCCGCCTCTTCATCGACGGGAAGCCGGTCATCGACCACTGGGTACCCGACTGGGACAGGGAGCAGACCAGCGCCCCGGTCGGTCTCGTGGCCGGCGAGAAGCACCAGTTCCGCCTGGAGATGTTCCAGGACGTCGGCGGGGCGAACATGTTCCTGCGCTGGTCGACTCCCACGATGGGCAAACAGCTCGTGCCGGAGTCGGCGTTCACGCCGCCCGCCGACTTCGAGGTCTATCCGGTCGAGCCGACCGTCCCGGAGAGCGGTCGGCAGCTGCGTCTGAGGTTCGACGACAGGGTCTCCGGCCTCGCGGCGGTCAAGGACCACCTCACGGTCGAGGCCGACACCACGCCCATGCCGATCAGCTCGGTCGCCGTCGCGCCGGACGACCCGCACGCCGCGCTCGTCACGCTCGCCGAGCCGATCCAGAAGAACCAGCAGGTCCGGGTCGACTACGACGGCCAGGGCGGCCTCAAGAACGGCGGCGAGACCGTGCCGCGGATCCTGCGCACGGCGGCCAACGCCTCCACCCACCGTCTCACCACCGAATGGGGCGACGAGCTGGACGAGAAGAACCCGCTGCCGGAGTACCCGCGCCCGCAGCAGGTCCGCGCCAAGTGGAAGAACCTCAACGGGCCCTGGCAGTTCGCCGGTGCCGCCACCGGGGAGCAGCCCGTCTTCGGCAAGGACCTCGACGAGAGGATCATCGTGCCCTTCCCGGTGGAGTCCCAGCTCTCCGGTGTCGAACGGCACGAGGACCACATGTTCTACCGCCGCCTCGTCACCGTCCCGAAGGACTGGAAGGTGGGCGCGGCCGGCAAGGGCAACCGGCTGAAGCTGAACTTCGGCGCGGTCGACTACCAGGCCCGTGTATGGGTCAACGGCAAGCAGGTCGCCGAGCACACGGGCGGCTACAACGCCTTCGGCGCCGACGTCACCGACGCGCTCGAGGGCACCGGACCGCAGGAGATCGTCGTCGCGGTCACCGACACCGGCGGCGCGAACCAGCCGACGGGCAAGCAGTCCACGCATCCGGGCGGCATCTTCTACACCCAGTCCTCCGGCATCTGGCAGACGGTCTGGATGGAGCCGGTCGCCCCCGTGTCGATCGACGACATCGTCACGACGCCCGACGTCGACTCCGGCAGTCTGGCGGTGACCGTCGCGTCCGGCGACGCCACGTCCCGGGCCCGCGTCGACGCCGTCGCCCGCGACGCGCGGGGCAGGGTCGTCGGCCGTGTCACCGGACCCGCGAACGCCGCGCTGCGCCTGCCGGTGGCGAAGCAGCGCCTGTGGAGCCCGGACGACCCGTACCTGTACGACCTCGAGGTGAGGCTCACCGACGGGAAGTCGGCCGACAGGGTCGACGGCTACTTCGGCATGCGGAAGATCGGGATCGAGAAGGTCGGCGGCTTCCCGAAGCTCGTGCTGAACGGCAAGCCGGTCTTCTCCCTGGCCACCCTGGACCAGGGCTTCTGGCCCGACGGCCTCTACACCCAGCCCAGCGACAAGGCGCTCGCCTTCGACCTCGAAGCGCATAAGCGGCTCGGCTTCAACGCCGTCCGCAAGCACATCAAGGTGGAGTCGCCGCGCTGGTTCTACCACGCGGACCGGCTGGGGCTGCTGGTCTGGCAGGACTTCGTCTCGGGGAACCTCACCCACGAGGCGGGCCGCAGGGCCTTCGTCGACCAGGGCCGCGAGATGATGCGGCAGCACCACAGCTCCCCGTCCGTCATCGGCTGGATCGTCTTCAACGAGGGCTGGGGAGAGTGGGACCGCGAGGAGACCGGGCGCATCGCCGAGTCGGTCAAGGCGGGCGACCCCTCCCGTGTCGTGAACGCCCACAGCGGGGTCAACTGCTGCAACTCCAAGGGTGACTCGGGCAAGGGCGACATCATCGACCACCACGACTACAACAACACCGACCCGGCCTATCCCGACACGCGGCGGGCCGCCATGGACGGCGAACACGGCGGCTTCACCCTGCGCACCCCCGGGCACATGTGGCCGGGCGCCCCGACCGTGATCTACAGCGGCGTCGCCGACAAGGAGGCGCTGACCCGCACGTACGTCGAGAACACCGAGCGGTTCTACCTGGAGGCGGCCGGCGCCGAACTCTCCGGCTCCGTCTACACCCAGATCTCCGACCTGGAGAACGAGCTCAACGGCCTCTACACGTACGACCGCCGGGAGATCAAGGTCGACCCGGTGCGCGTCCGTGACATCAACCGCAAGGTCATCGCCGCCGGAGCGGCCGCCGGCGGGCGCACCCCCGCCGCAGGCGGCGGGGCCTGGTCCCTGGACGAGGGCTCCGGCACCGTCGCCCGCGACTCCGGCCCGAACGGCCACACCCTCACCCTGACCGAGGGCACCGCGTGGACCTCCGGGGTCCGCGGCAGCGCGCTGACGTTCGACGGCCAGGGCCGCTACGCCGAGACCGACGGCCCGGTCATCGACACGACCGCGAGCTACACCGTCTCCGCGTGGGCCACGCTCGACTCCCTGCCGGGCAACTACGCCACCGCGGTGAGCCAGGACGGACGCCGCCAGGAGAACCCGTTCTACCTGCAGTACGGGCAGGGCGCCTTCGCGTTCAGCACGTCGGGCGGGAACCGAGCCCGGCACGTCACGACCCCTCGACTCGGCCGCTGGTACCACCTGGTGGGCGTGCGGGACGCGGACAGGAACGAGATCCGGCTCCATGTCGACGGCGCGCTCGTGGCGACGGCGCCGTCCGGGCCGGCCGATGTGAGCACCGGCCCGCTCGCGGTGGGGCGCGCCCGCTGGGGCGGCGGGAACGTCGACTTCTGGAACGGCGCGATCGACCAGGTCCACGCCTTCGACAAGGCGCTTTCCCCGGAGGAGGTGGCCGCGCTCCACACGTCCGAGCGTCCCTGAGGGAGGCTCGCGGGGCCGCGCGGCCGGAGCCGGGCGGCCCGGGTTCCCCGGTGCGCGAGCCGGCTCGGCGCGCACCGGGTCTCCGGCGTGTCCGCCGCCGGGGCGTGAGCACCGAGCGACCGACGGCCGAAACTTGGTATGGACCTGTCATGCCCTCGGGGCCTACCGTGGCCGCCGAACACCTGAGAGCGCTCTCACGCGCTCCGTGCCCCCACACCAGGAGGTCTCGTGACACGCACCATGCCCCTTCGCTCCGCCGCCGCGGCGCTGATGCTCGTCCTCGGTCTCGGCTCCGCAGGCGTCGCGAACGCCGCCCCCCTGCCCGAGCCGCGCCCGTCCTCCCCGTCCGCCTCGGACGGTCTGCTCGACGCCCTGCGCCACGACTTCGGACTGACCGCCGCCCAGGCGGAGGAGCGGCTGCGGGCGGAGAAGGCCGCGACGGCCGTCGAGACGCCCGCCCGGAAGGCCGCGGGCGGCGACTACGCCGGGTCGTGGTTCGAGCCCGCCACGGGACGGCTCGTCGTCGCCCTCACCGACCGCACCGAGGAGGCCGAGGTGCGCGCGCTCGGCGCCGACACCCGGATCGTCCGGCACAGCGCCGCGGAGCTGGACCGGGCCAAGGCGCGACTGGACGCGCTCTCCGCCCCGGCGGGCGTGGCCGGCTGGCACGTCGACCCCCGCTCCAACAGCGTCGTCGTCACCGTCGTGCGCGCCGAGCGGACCACGCCCGCCGTCCGCGCCTTCCTGGCGAAGGCCCGCGACACCGGCCTCGTCACCACGGCCGAGACCGCCGCCGCGCCCCGTACGTACGCCGCCGGAACCGTCGGCGGCGACCCGTACTACACCGGCAACGTCCGCTGCTCGATCGGCTTCTCCGTGCACGGCGGATTCGTGACCGCCGGCCATTGCGGACGGGCCGGGGCGGCGGTGCGCGGCTGGGACGGATCCGCCATGGGCACCTTCCAGGGCTCGTCGTTCCCCGGCGACGACTACGCGTACGTGAGCATCCACAGCGGCTGGTGGACGGTGCCGGTGGTACTCGGCTGGGGCACCGTCCCGGACCGGCTGGTGCGCGGCTCCGCCGAGGCGCCCGTGGGCGCGTCGATCTGCCGCTCCGGCTCCACCACGCGGTGGCACTGCGGCACCGTCCTGGCCAAGAACCAGACGGTGAACTACAGCCAGGGCGCCGTCCACCAGATGACGAAGACCAGCGTGTGCGCCGAGGGCGGCGACTCCGGCGGCGCGTTCATCAGCGGTGACCAGGCCCAGGGCGTCACCTCCGGCGGCTGGGGCAACTGCTCCTCCGGCGGCGAGACGTGGTTCCAGCCCGTCAACGAGATCCTCGGCCGCTACGGACTGACCCTGCACACGGCCTGACGGGTGCCGGAGCACGACGAAGGCTCCTTCCGGGCGTCACCGCGCCCGGAAGGAGCCCGTCTCGCCGTCCCGGTTCGGTCCCGGGTGAAGCTCCCCGTCAGGGCGCCCACGGCGCTCCGAGGACCGGCTGCTGTCGGGCGCCGCGGGCATCGACACCCCGTCAGTCGGCCGGGATACCGCCCCGCATGCGTCCATTGGTGTGTCACCGCGTCGAACGGCACGGGAGGGACCGCGAAGCGCGTCGGGCCCCGCCGGGCCGGCGTACCCGGTCCGAACGCGGACACCGGCGGGAGCCTGAAGTTCTTCGAGTGACCGCCGCCCCGGTCAGGTGGAGGCGGGGGCGGGGTCGTCGTCCCAGGCCAGCGAGGCGATCCTCCACCCCGCCGGCGTCCGGACGAACTGCGTGGTCTTGTGGCCCGAACCCTCGAACCACTCGCCGTGACGGAAGCCGGACTTGCGGTACTCGCTGAACCGGTGGGCGACCGATCCCACGACCTCCGTCCGCTCGGCGACCTCCCACTCGGAGAACTCCGTCAGCGTCCCGTCCGTGAGCATCCTCTGCCGTGGCGCGATGAACGCGTCGAGATCGTGGATGACCGGCTCGTCACCGGTGTTCGCGATGATCCGTCCCTGGGGGATGAAGACCTCGCGGATGACGTCGAGATCGGGCCTGCGGCCGTCCGTGTTGGTGAAGGCGCCGACGAACACACCCATCAGCCGGTCGAGTTCGGCGCGGTCGCCGGCCCCGGACGCGTCCCCCGTCGGCGGCCACTCGTCGGCCAGGAGCGACCAGACCTCCACGTCGTACCGGCGGCCCCGGTACGAGGAGTGACTCCGCAGGACGCCGTCGCGGCTCATGCCCAGCCGTCGCGCGACCGCGATGCTGCGGGTGTTGCCGGCGGCCGCCCACCATTCGACGCGGCTCATCCCGCGCTGCCGGAAGGCCCAGTCGATCAACTCCCGGCAGGCCCGGGTCACCAGGCCCCGCCCCTCCCCGGCCGGCTCGGCCCAGCAGCCGACCTCGCACACCCCGGAGGCGCCGTCGAACCGGGTGAACATGACACCGCCGACCAGCGTGCCGTCCAGCCAGATCCCGTAGATCCGTCCCGCGTCCTGGGCCTGGCGGTCGGCGTAGCGCTGCAGGGTGGCCGTGGCCGACACGAGGTCGGTGCTGAACGTCGCCCAGGGGATCCACGGATCGACGGAGCCGCGGGAACGGTCGATGTGGGCGAGGAACTCCCGTGCCTGCCAGGGCTCCAGGGGGCGGAGCACGGCGTGGTCGCCGAGCGGCAGCGTGAACATGAGGGCCTCGCTCTCCGGAGTACGTAACAAGCGTTCGGTATGTACGCTAGCAGCATGCCCGCCGCCGCACCCGGGCCATGGCGCCGTAGGCTGAGCGGGTGACCCTGCGTACCCTCCACGACCGATCCGTCCTGGCCGCCCGCTTCGGGAGCGACCCGGAGATGCACCTGATGGAACTGGGCGACCTCGACGACCTGTTGTGGCCCTACACCACCTGGTACACGGTGTCGGACAGCGGCCCCGTCGCGCTGCTGTACGCGGTCGGCGACATCCCGACCCTGATCGCCTTCTCCCGCCCCGATCAGGCCGCGGAGCTGGAGGAGCTGGCCGGCGCGCTGTTGCCCGTCCTGCCCCGGCGCTTCTTCGGTCACCTGACGGGTGCGGGGGCCAAGGTCCTGGAGTCGGCTTATGCGGTGGAGCGGAACGACACCCTGGTCCGCATGGCGCTCACCGACCCCGGCCGTGCGGTCCCGCCCGAGGACGGCCCCTGGCTGCCCGCTCCGCTGGGCCGGGCCGACCTGCCGGAGCTGCTCGCGCTGTTCGCGCAGGCGTATCCGGGCAACTGGTTCGACCGGAGGATGCTGGACACCGGCCAGTACGTGGGCGCCCGGCGCGACGGACGGCTCGTCGCCGTCGCCGGGGTGCACGTCTACTCGCCCGCCTACCGCGTCGCCGCGCTCGGGAACGTCACCACGCACCCCGACGCACGGGGCCAGGGGGCGGGCGGAGCCTGCGTGGCCGCGCTCTGCCACCGGCTCGGCCGGAGCGTGGACCACATCGGGCTGAACGTCCGCGCGGACAACGCCACGGCCGTCGCGCTCTACCGCAGGCTCGGCTTCTCGGAGGTCACCCGGTTCTCCGAGGCCACCTTCACCGCGCCGGGGACCGGGTGACATCGGGGCCGCGCGCTCCCGTCACCGCGCTCCGGTGGCCCGCGTACCGACAGGCCGGCTCACGGCCGGACCACGGCGTCGATGCGGGCCAGCTCCTCGGCGTCGAAGTCGAGGCCGCCGAGGGCGGCCACGCTGTCCTCGAGCTGACGGGCGCTGCTCGCCCCGACCAGGGCGGAGGTCACGCGCCCGCCGCGCAGCACCCACGCGAGGGCGAGCTGCGCGAGGCTCTGGCCCCGGGACGCGGCGATGTCGTTCAGGGCGCGCAGCCGGGACACCAGCTCCGCGGTCACGGCGTCGCGGTTCAGGAAGGGGCTGTCACTCGCGGCGCGCGAGTCCTCGGGGATTCCGTCCAGATAGCGACCGGTGAGCAGGCCCTGCTCCAGAGGGGAGTAGGCGATGGAGCCGACCCGGAGTTCGTCGAGCGCGTCCAGCAGGCCCTCCTCCTCCGGGCGCCGGTCGAGCATCGAGTAGCGCGGCTGGTGGATGAGCAGCGGAGTGCCGAGCTCGGCGAGGATGCGCGCGGCCTCGCGGGTCTGCTCGGCGGAGTAGTTGGAGACGCCGACGTAGAGAGCCTTGCCCTGTTGGACCGCCGAGTGCAGGGCGCCCATCGTCTCCTCCAGGGGAGTGTCCGGGTCGAAGCGGTGCGAGTAGAACACGTCGACGTAGTCCAGACCCAGCCTGCCCAGGCTCTGGTCCAGCGACGACAGCAGGGACTTGCGCGAGCCCCATTCGCCGTACGGCCCCGGCCACATCAGGTACCCGGCCTTCGTGGAGATGATCAGTTCGTCGCGGTAGGGGGCGAAGTCCGACTTCAGGAAGCCACCGAGCGCGGACTCGGCCGCACCGGGCGGCGGGCCGTAGTTGTTCGCCAGGTCGAAGTGGGTGATCCCGAGGTCGAAGGCGCGGCGCAGGATGGCGCGCTGGGTCTCGGCCGTGCGGTCCGGGCCGAAGTTGTGCCACAGGCCCAGTGACAGGGCGGGAAGCCGGAGGCCACTGCGTCCGGAGCGACGGAAGGGCATGTCGGCGTAACGGCCGGGGTGTGCGGTGTACAACACGACTCCATGGCGTGAGGGGTGCGGTCCCAGGAGTGGGCTGCACCCAATCTGCCCTGGTCTGCGACCATCGGTCCAACAGGAGAATCCGATGGGATTCAATGGTTAGGCTGCTCAATCATGGAACTGCGTCACCTTAGGCACTTCGTCGCCGTCGCCGAGGACAGGCACTTCACCCGGGCCGCCGAGCGGCTCATGGTCTCCCAGTCGGGTCTGTCGGCGTCGATCCGCGCGCTGGAGCGGGAGCTGCGGGCGCCGCTCTTCGTACGGTCCACTCGTCGGGTCACGCTGACGGAGGCCGGCCGCGCGCTGCTGGGCGAGGCGGAGCGGATCCTGGCGCAGGTGCGGGCGGCGCACGACGCGGTGGCGGCGGTGCAGGGCGTGCTGCGCGGCACGCTCGCGCTGGGCACGGAGCAGTGCATCGCCGGTGTGTACGCGGCGGGGCTGCTGGCCGCGTTCCGGCGACGCCACCCGGACGTGGAGATCCGGCTGCGGCAGTCGGGATCCCTCGATCTGGCCGAGGACGTCGCCGCGGGCCGCCTCGACCTGGCCTTCGCGTACCGCACCCGAGCCGACTCCGACCAGCTGCGCTCGGTGCCGCTCGCGACCGAGCCGATGACCCTGCTGTGCCACCCCGGGCACCCGCTCGCTTCGGCCGGTGCGGCCCTCGTGCCCGACGACCTCGCGGGGCACGTCTTCGTGGACTTCCACCCGGACTGGGGCCCGCGCCGGGCCACCGACGCCGCCTTCGCCGCCGCGGGCGTGCGGCGCAAGGTCGCCCTGGAGGTGAACGACGTGCACAGCCTGCTCGACCTGGTGGACGAGAACCTCGGAATCGCCGCCGTACCCCGGCACTTCCGGCACAAGCGCGAGGCGCTGAGCGCCCTCCCCGTGCAGGGCACCGGAGGGGCGGTCTACGAGACGGTCGCCCTGCTGCCGCCTGCCCAGGCCACCAGCCCCGCCGCCCGGGCCCTGCTGGAACTCCTGTAGCTCCCGTATCCCGTCGTCCTGTCACGCCGCCGGAGTGTCGTCCGTACGACCCCCGGGTGGATCGGCGGCCCGAACCGGCCGGTGCGGGCCGGCGGACTCACGGCGTGGGCACGGGCTCGCGAGGGGCGGACGCCGCACCGGTCACCGTCCAGGCGGCCGTGGTCCACAAGGACAGCGCGGCGGTGACGCCGACGACGAGACGCACCGTCGTGTCCGGGCCGTGCGTCGCCCATACGGCGAGGCCGCCGGTCCCCGCCAGGACGAGAAGGGCGGCCGGCAGCCGCAGGCGCGGCTGGGAGAAGACCACGGCGAGCGGGAGGAAGTGCAGTCCGGCCACCAGCGCGACCAGCGGCGGGATCAGTACCGGAGATCCGGCGCGGCCGCACACGACGGCGATGACGATGATGAGGAGCCACTGCAGCGCGTTGATCCGGTGGAACCGCCGTCGCAGGTGTGCCGGTAACGGCCCACCCGCCGACGCGGGCAGCAGCCTCTGCGCCGCCAGCATCAGACCCAGCGCGAGCGCGCACCCCACGACGATCGCGACCGGCCGGACCCAGCCGTCGAAGGCACTCGTGCCCAGCAGCCACCAGCCCGCACCGAACAGTGCGAGGAACCCCACCCCTGATCTGAACATGCCCGCACTGTAGTGCGGGTTCCGTCCCGGTGGGTGGGATTCCCGTGCTCTGCGCGTATCCACCGTCACGGTGCGCGCACGGGCCGCGCTTCCGGCCGGAGCGCCTGGAGCCGGGCCTCGGCGCTCGACAGCAGCATGTCCAGGGCCACCGGGTACGCGCTGTGGGTCATCCGCGCGGCGAGCAGGGGCGCGGTGGCCGCGATGTGCGGGTACTCCTCGGCCGGCAGCCGCGCGTAGGTGGACTCCCACTGCTGTTCGTCGGAGATCCGGGACGCCTCGGTCAGGGCGAGGGAGCCGGCGTCCAGGGCCGCGAAGGCGAGGCTCTGGTCGATGAAGGCGTGGTAGATCAGGACCGCTTCAGGGTCGGGGAAACCGACGGTGCGGAGAATGCCGAGCACGGCTTCGTCGGCGGCGATCTCGCGGGGGCGGCCCGTCACGCGGCCGGCCGTCAACAGGGCCGCCTGGGGGTGGGCGAGATAGGCGCCGTGGATGCGCAGGCCGAGGGCCCGCAGGTCGGCGCGCCAACGGCCGGTGGCCGCCCATCCGTCGAGGGCCCGGCCGATCAACTCCTCGCCGATGGCGAGAGTGAGGCCGTCCATGCCGTCGAAGTAGCGGTAGAGGGTGCTCGGGTCGGCGCCGAGGGCGGCGCCCAGCCGACGGGCGGACAGCCCGGCGCTCCCGTGTTCGCGCAGCATCCGCAGGGCGGTCTCGACGATCAGCCGCTCCGACAGGACGGTCCCCTGCCGGGTCGGACGCCTCCTCCTGCGGGCCCCCTCGGGGACGACCTGCTTCGCCATCATGTGCCTTCCCTCCGAAGACGGCCCTCGCCGCCCGCGCCGAACGGCGGCGTGGCCGGGGGCCTTATGCCAACACCATTGACCTTAGTCCGCCCGCCCCGCTTTCATCCCCTTCCATGAGGCGCGGACCTCCGCGAACCTCACGGAGAGAGGGATTCGTCATGCGTGTTCTGCTTGTGGGCGCCGGCGGCGTCGGTACCGCGATCACCCGGATCGCGGCCCGCCGGGACTTCTTCGACCACTTCGTGGTCGCCGACTACGACATCGCCCGTGCCGAGGCCGCCGTGGCGGCGCTCGAGGACGAAGCCTGCCGGTTCGTCGCGTGCCGGATCGACGCCTCCGACGAGTCCGCCGTCGTCTCGCTCCTCGCCCGGGAGCGGTGCGACGTGCTGTTGAACGCGACCGATCCGCGTTTCGTGATGCCGCTGTTCGAGGCGTCCCTCACCGCGGGCTGTCACTACGTCGACATGGCGATGTCGCTGTCGCGGCCGCACCCCGACCTGCCCTACCGGGAGTGCGGCGTCAAGCTCGGCGACGAGCAGTTCGCACGGGCCGAGGCATGGGAGAAGGCGGGCCGGACGGCCCTTGTCGGCATGGGGGTGGAGCCGGGTCTCTCGGACGTCTTCGCCCGGTACGCAGCCGACGAACTCTTCGACGAGATCGAGGAGATCGGCATCCGCGACGGTGCGAACCTCACCGTCGAGGGCTACGACTTCGCGCCGTCCTTCAGTATCTGGACGACCATCGAGGAGTGCCTGAACCCGCCCGTGGTCTACGAGCGCGAGCGCGGATGGTTCACCACCGAGCCGTTCAGCGAGCCCGAGGTGTTCGACTTCCCCGAGGGCATCGGACCGGTCGAGTGCGTGAACGTCGAGCACGAGGAGGTGCTCCTCGTCCCGCGCTGGGTGGACGCCCGGCGGGTCACCTTCAAGTACGGACTGGGCGACGACTTCATCGGCAAGCTGAAGGCCCTGCACGCGCTCGGACTGGACTCGACCCGGCCGGTCGGCGTCCGTGACGCGGACGGCGAGCCGGTGCGGGTCTCCCCCCGTGACGTGGTCGCCGCCTGCCTTCCTGACCCGGCCACGCTGGGCGAGCGCATGACCGGCAAGACCTGCGCGGGCACCTGGGTGACGGGCACGAAGGACGGCCGCCGACGCGAGGTGTACCTCTACCACGTGGTGGACAACCAGTGGTCCATGCGCGAGTACGGTTCCCAGGCCGTGGTGTGGCAGACCGCCGTCAACCCGGTCGTGGCGCTGGAACTCCTGGCCTCGGGAGTGTGGGCGGGGACGGGCGTGCTGGGTCCGGAGGCCCTGCCGCCGCGCCCCTTCCTGGACCTGCTGACCGCCTACGGTTCGCCGTGGGGCGTGCGCGAGTAGGACCGGAGCCCCGCTCGCCCGGTCAGGACCCCCTTGCCCCACGGCGCCCGTACCGGCGGCGTGCGCGCACCTGTCCGCGTCTCGGTCAGAAGATGCGCTGGCCGGGCGTGAGGATGCCGTCCGGGTCGTGGCGGTGCCGGGCGGCCCGGAACTCCGGCCAGAAGGAGCCGAAGTGCCGCACCCAGTCGTCCGTGGTGAGCGGTACCGAACCTATGGGGTACCAGCGGCCGCCCGCGGCGAGCGTGGCGTCGTACTGGCGGCGGTTCGCGGCCACCATCTCCTCGGCGGAATCCGCTCCGGGGGAGGCCGTCTTGAGGAGGGAGAAGAGGTAGGCGAGCTCGCCGTCGGGCATGACCGGCAGCGGGGTCCGGCACAGGGCGGTGGGGACGGGGTACAGCAGGACGACCGCGCTCGCGCCGAGCGCCGTCGCCTTGAGGCCGGACAGCGTCTCCGTCACGACCTCGTTCACGGTCGACGCGGGGAGCAGGCTGTCGTACCAGGGGTGGGGACGCTGCCACTCGCCCATGGCGGTGAACGCCTCCACGGCCGGGGCGAGCCGGTTGAGGAAGTCGAAGTAGTCCACGTCCCGCACCTCGAGCGAGGTGTGACCCAGGTCGTCCGTCAGCCGTGCGTCGTCGTCGGCGGTGCCGTCGTAGGCGGCCGCCTCGATCATGTAGGTCCAGCCGTCCGGGGTGGGCAGCGCCTGGCCGACGAGGTAGTCGAACCGTCCCTCCTCGACGAGTGCGGCCTGCCGTGCGGTGAGCGCGGCCACGCTGTCGAAGAACAGGACGTAGTGCCGTACGGAGCGGGGCGCGGGAACGAGGGAGAGGGTGGCGCGGGTGATGATCGCGCACTGCCCGAGACCGCCGAGGACGGCACGGAAGAGGTCGGGGCGCACAGTGGGCGAGCAGGTCGCGATCTCGCCCTCGCCGGTGACGACCTGGAGTTCGAGCACGTTGGCGACCTGCGTACCGTACCGGCCGATCTGCCCGCCCAGGCCGCCGGCGGACAGCGTGCCGCCGACGGACAGCTCCAGATAGTCGGTGAAGGCAGGCGGGGTGAGGCCCCGGGTGAGCGAGGCCCGGACCAGGGCGCTCCACCGCGCGCCGCCTCCCACCAGGGCGGTGCCGTCCTGGATCTCGACGGAATCCAGGGAGCCGAGGTCGACGACGAGCCCGGCGGGCACCTGCGCCTGGCCGTTGGTGGAGTGCCCCTGACCCCGCCCCGCGACCTTCAGCCCTCGCTCCCGGCAGTAGCGGACCATCGCGGCGACGTCCTCGGCCGAGCCGGGCCGGAGGACCGCGGCGGGTGCCTGGCGGACCAGACCGCCGAAGTCGGCGGACGCCGCCGCGAGGGACGCCTGGTCGAAGCACAGCTCCCCGTCCAGGGCGGGGGCCGCGTCGAAGACACCGCGGGCGCCGGGGGCGACGCCCGGGGCGGGCTGCTGCGCGGGAAGGCGAGGAGACGTCACGCTTACTCCAGTCGACGCGGGGTCAGGGCGCCGCCTTCCCCTGCCGAGCGGGCGTGCGGCGACGTGCCGGTCCGGAGCCCGGCCAACGACCCCGGTATCCGACACAGTTCCTTCACAGTGTGATCAGTTCATGGCGTAACGTCCACCAGAAGAGCCGAGTTGGCGGCCTCCGGCCCTGTGAGGGGGCCGAGTCCCGGCACAACGGGGCAGCACCGTCACACGCGTGTGGCCCGCCACGGGCCGCGGAACGGTGGGAACACGCCGTCAGCGCGGCTCCACCCAGCCGTGCCGGACGGCGTGGCCGCCGAGCTGCATCCGGGTCCGGACTCCGGCCATGTCCATGAGGTGGCGCAGACGCCGGTGCAGCGTGCGCGGCGACAGGCCGAGCTGGGTCGCGGCGGTCAGGTCGGTCAGCCCGGCCAGGAGGAGCGCCAGGATCTTGCGGTCGAGTTCGCTCGGACCGCTCCCGCCCAGCTCGACGGGGGGCGCCGGCTCTCCGCCGCTGCCCGACAGTCCCGACAGCTCCAGCGGGTGCGCGGCACGCCAGACCGTCTCGAACAGGGCGTCCAACGCGTCCAGCAGCCCGCTGCGGTGCAGGAGCACGGCGCCGGGCTCGCCGTCCGGGGTGACCGCGAGCGGCACGAGACCGAGGTCGGCGTCGGCCAGGACGAGCTTCATGGGCAGCTCGTCGGCGACCCGCAGGCGCACGCCTTTGCCCAGCGCGTCGATCGCGTCGTCGACGATGCCCGGCTCGCCGAGGACGGCCCGGTCGAGGACCGCCCGGAACTGCACGCCACGGCCGATGGCCGCCGGCTCGGCCGTGTTCTCGTCGGGGGGAAGGGCGACGAAGGGCGCGGTGATGAAGCTGCGGACCTGCGTGCGGGCCGCCTGCTGTACCTGGAGGAAGCGATGACGGATGGCGTCGACACCCGTGACCACCTCGATCAGATCGCTGATGCTGCTCCCCGTCATCGCCGCCCGGTGTTCCTCGGCGAAGGTCACCAGAGCCTGCTCGGCCCTGCGCAGACCGTCCCGCCGCTGGCTGATGAGGGCGCCGAGCGCCATGGCAGGCGGGGCGGCGGTGAACCGGCCGTCCGCCGACCTGGTCGCCAGGCCCCAGCCGACCAGGCGGGCCAGCGCCGTGTCGACGTGGGCCCGGGGCAGGCCGAGCGCGTCGGCGAGCGCGTCGGCGGGGGAGTGGGGCCGTCCGAGCAGCGCCCGGTAGACGTGTTCGGCGTCGGGGTCGAGGCCCAGGACATCCAGCATCGGCGACCGACTCTCCTCCGCTTGTCGCAGCGGGAAGAGTATGGGCCATGGCGGCAGATTCCGGATAGTCCCTGGTGGGAGCGGGTGGGGCCCCGGGGAGTCGTCTCCCCGGGGCCCGACGGGACGGTTCATCGCAGGCCGTACGCCCGGATGATCTCGTTCTTCACGCCGAAGCCGCTGTCCGTCGCGGCGCTCGCGCGGAGGGAGACGTAGCCGCCCGGCTTCCCGGCCGCCCTGAACGATCCCGTCCAGGAGCCGTCGGCCCCCTTGGCCAGGGCCGTCTTCCGCCAGGTGGCGCCGTCGTCGTACGACACGTCCAGCGTCACCGAGGTCACGGAACCCGGCACCGTGCCGAGGTCCATCGACACGGGCTCCAGCCTGATCCGCTGGGTCGTGCCGGCCTTGACGTCGCCGCGCAGGTCGGTCTCCAGCTCGTAGTCCAGGTTCAGGACCGAGAACGGCTCGAAGAAGTCCGCGTCGACGGTGTCGGACATGAACGTCCACTCGGTGTGCGTACGCGTCGACAGCCGGAAGACGTCACCGGGCCGCTCCACGTCGAGCACGGCGCGGTAGGGCAGGTTCCCCGCCGGTACCTCGACCCACTGCATGTCCCCGCTGACGGGGTTGTCGTGGATCAGCGTGTCACCCTGGAAGACGCGCAGATGAGACGGTGTCTCACCCCACGGCAGGTAGCCGCCGAGACGCATCGTGTCGCTGGCCGAGGCCCACGCCTGCACGTTCCAGGTCATGTGGTTCCGCCAGCGGGAGTTGTACACCCCGAAGGACTCGCTCTGGGCGGGACGGGTGACCGGCGCGAACCAGTCCAGCCGGGTGGTGCCGCCCTTGGCGTACGTGTTGTCGCCCGACACCATCGTCCACGGCAGGGGACCGTCGGTGCCCTGGGTGTGGAACTCCCTCCACACCTGACCCGGGGTCACCCACTCGGTACGGGTGCCCGGGTGCCACTCGGGCTCGGGGAAGTTGAAGGACGGGCTGAGGGTGAAGTCGGAACGGTAGCCCTCCGCCGACCGGCCGCCGGCGGCGGCGTAGTAGCGCGCGTCGATCCGGGCGAGGTCGTCCTTCGCGGGCTTGTAGACCAGGGCCCGGTCCGGGACCTGGCCGGGGTAGTCCCGGGTCAGGTCGTAGACGTACGGCGTGTACTCGGTCTGCGTCACGGTCAGGGGGCCGGAGCCGGCCTTGGCCATCGCGAGGAGGGTTTTGCCCGCGTCGCGGTGCACGGTGGCGACGGGGATGGCCGACTCGCCGACGTACTCCATCAGGGTGCCGACACCGTCGTTCACGACGATCAGCGCCTTCGCACCGGCCGCTACCGCGGTCTCGGCGCGCTCCTGGGGCGAGACCTCGTCGCTGCGCTCGACGACGACGACCTTGCCCTCGGCCTCGACGTTCCCGTACGAGGCCGCCGCGCCGTCGCCCGCGTAGACGGTGTCCAGCCTGTCCGTGGACGTGCCCAGCGCGCTGCCCGCCTGCACCCGCGCCTCGAAGCGAAGCCGGCCGCCCAGCGCGCTCAGAGCGAGTTGCGGCTCGCCCTTGCGCCAGCGCGTGATCAGCATGAAATCGCCCCGCTTCATGGCCTCCGTCGGCGCGACATAGACATCGTCGTACGTCGGCGGCACCACGTAGGCGCTGCGGTAGTCCAGGTACGGGTCGAGGCCCTCGTAGTGGACGTTGAAGTCCACCTTGCGCTGGCGGTCCTCGGTGAGCTGCGGCGCCTCGGTCCGCAGCAGACGGGCCTTGCTCGCGTCCAGCACGACCTCCGCGGGACCGTCATCGAGCACGGTCTCCGGATCGACGAGCACGGCCACACCCGAGCGGTCCGCCCTCTCGCCCGCCACGTCGAGGTACCCCGCGACGGTGTAGAGGCCGGGGGCCATGCGCATCGTGGTCGAGCCCTCGACGTAGACGTTCCACGGCCAGACGTCGCCGGCCAGGTTGATGCCGACCCAGCCCGCGGCGGGCTTGCCGTCCTTGCCGACCAGCTTGATGCTCAGGTCGTAGCGCTCCTCCTCCTTGAGCAGCGCGACGGACGTGCGGGTCACCGGCCGCCCGGTGACCGCGTCGGTGGCGGTCACGTAGCCGGCGTGCCGGCCCGCCGAGGCGGCCTGCGGGTCGCCGGTCACCGGCACGGCGGCGGTGCCGCCCGCCGGGACGGTCACCTTGTCCGCTCCGAGCGTGAACGGCCCGTCCTCGACGGTCAGCGCGAGGTCCAGCGTGACGTCGGCGGTGCCGGTGTTGGTGAAGGTCAGCTCCTTGGCGACGGCGACGTCGCTCGGCTGGTGCGGCCACGTGTAGTTGCCGAAGTAGAGCGATCCGGTGGCGCGGACCGTGGTGCGCACGGCGGCGGCCACGTCGAGACGGCCGGTGCCGACCTCGTACGGCGAGTACCCGCCGTCCAGGCCCTTCGCCGTGCTCGTCAGGTGCTCCTTGAGCTGTGCGCCGGTCCAGTCCGGGTGCCGCTGGGCCAGGATCGCCGCCGCTCCTGCGACGTGCGGGGTGGCCATCGACGTGCCGCTGATGGTGCGGTAGAGCCCCTCACCGCCGTCGGTCATCTCCCGCGAGCGGGCCGCGGTGATGTCCACGCCGGGCGCCGCGATGTCCGGCTTCATGCCGCCGCTGAAGGCCAGCGGGCCGGTGCTGGAGAAGGAGGCGAGGCGGTCCTCCTTGTCCGTGGCCGCCACGGTCAGCGCCGAGGCGGCGGCACCCGGCGCGGAGACGGTCTCCGGGCCCGCGTTGCCGGCGGCTATGACGAACAGCGTGCCGTACCGCTCCGAGAGCGCGTCGACCGTCCGCGACATCGGGTCGCTGCCGTCCGTCGGATAGGAGTCGCCGAGGCTCATGTTGACGACGTCCGCCCCGGACTCGGCGGCCCACTGCATGCCGGCCATGACCCAGGAGTCCTGGCCGTAGCCCTCCTTGCCGCCGAGCACCTTCCCGACGAACAGGTCGGCGTCGGGGGCGACGCCCTTGTGGCCGCCTCCGGACGCGGCGCCCGAACCGACGATCGTGCCCGCGACATGGGTGCCGTGCCCGTTGACGTCGGTGACGGCCTCACCCGGCACGAAGCTGGCGGTGCCGTCGATCAGGCCCTCGAAGTCGGGATGGTTGACGTCGATTCCGGTGTCGAGCACCGCGACCTTGACGCCCTTGCCCGTGTAGCCGGCCGCCCACGCCTCGGGCGCGCCGATCAGCGGCACGCTCTCCTTCAGGCTGGCCTTCACGCGACCGTCGAGCCACAGTTTCTCCACGTTCGCACCCAGCGTCGCGCTGCCCCGCGGGGCGACGGCGGTCCAGAAGGTGCGGGCCTGCCGCTTCTCCGTGCTGAGCACTGTCCCGCGGATGCCCTGGAGCCTGCGGGTGAGCCTGCTGCCCCGGGGGGCCGTCGGCTCGGCGGCCGCGCGGTTCGTCGCCGCGGCGTACGTCGCGATGAGCGGCACGGCGGCCGACTGCGCGTCGTCGTAGCCCATCTCGATCAGGTCGGTGACGTTGAACAGCCGCTTGTCCAGCTTGTCCGTGCCCAGCAGGGGCACCGCCTCGTCGGGGACGACGAACAGGTCGCCCCCGACCTCCTGGACCTTCACGCCGCCGACGGCGCTGTCCGGCCGGTCGATGTCGGCGGTCTGCCTGCCGTCGGCCATCGTGGTGACCGTGACGACGTCGCCGGTGACCAGGGTGACCTTGTGGGTGGCCGACGGCTTGGCGGGAACGGTGGGCTTGCTCGGGGCGGCCTGTGCGGGCGCTTGCAGAACGGCGAGCCCTGATGCCAGCAGGGGCACCGCGGCGGCGACCGAGAGCAGTCGCCGGCCTCTGCGCCCGAAGGCGGATGAGTGCGAGGGGGAGAACATGCCATGGGTCTATCGGCCGGTGGCGCCGGGGTGAAGGCAGGTCGGCGGCAAGTCCTCGCCATGGCAGACACTTGCCAGCCGCGAATCCCCGGAATCCAGTGAAACCGGACAGGGACGCCCACGGTTCCGCCCTAGGCCGGGTCGGCGCTCCACGGCCAGGCGGCGCGGCGGCCGGACTCGACGAGACCGACCATCCGGAAGGCGGCGTCGGTGAGCCCTCCGAAGGTGTGCCGGTGAGGGCCCGCCGGGCCGTGGGCGGGCTGGTACCCCGCCAGGTTCCAGGTGTAGACCGGGATGTCCTCCGGCACCGGCTCGGCCGGCCCGCCGGGGCCGTAAGGCGACGCCTGCTCGTCGGTGACGACGAGGACCCGGTCGTGTCCGCTGTAGTGGGTGCGGACCGCCGTCGCGGTGGAGGTGCCGCCGAGGCGGTGAAAGCGTTCCGCCATCTCGAGGACCGGCTCTCCGGCCCGGTACGGCACGACCTTGCTGGACCAGCCGAACTCGACCAGGTCCGCCTGCTCGGCGCGCAGGGCCAGCGCGGAACCGAACACGGCCGCCGCGTCCGCCCGGGTCAGCGTGGACCGCTCGGAGACCGTGTCCCAGAACATCGAGTCCGACCGGTCCACCAGGATCAGCGTCCGGCCGGGCAGGGACGGTACGTTGCCCAGCGAGTGGCCCAGCGCCCGCTCCAGCGGGGCCTTCCAGCGCGGCGACGGCGCGTGCCGGTGGGCGGCGAGATAGCGGAAAGGGAACTGCCTCGACCGGGAGACCTCCACGGGGTCGGAGATGCGCTCGGCCACCCGGGCCGCCGCCTCGTCGGAGATTCCGGCCTCGTCGAAGTTCCGCAGGTTCCGCAGGAGCGCCATCGGCGCCATCGAGGGGAGCACGGCCTCCCACACGGCGGCGTCCAGCGGTCCGTGGAGCCAGCCCGCCAGGGCCTCCCAGGTCATGCCCGCCTCGGCGAGCCGCTCGGCGCCGTCCGGTCCGGTCACGACGGCCCGCCGCTCGGCCACCGGCAGCTCCCTGAGCGCCCGTCGGGCGGTGAGCAGCCGGTCGGCGGCCGGCGGAACGGCCTGCTCCGGATGGTGCCGGCGGTCCAGGGCGTAGCGGAAGAGCGCCCCCTGCCAGGGCTTGTCCGGGGCGGGGGAGGCGTGCACCACGTTGAGCACGTCGCCGAAGCGGAAGTCCCGGGACTCGGTGTCGTACTTCAGCAGCGACCGGGACGAGTAGAGGCGGCGCACGGCGTCGGCGACGCCCCGCTTCACCGGCTGCGGTACCTTCCGCCCGTACGCAGCCGTCCAGTGCGCGAGCAACTCGCCGGGCTCGTCGGCGCGCTGGAGAACCGAGTCGATCACGGACCGGTTGGAAGGGCCCGCGCACGCCCCTGCCCGGAGCCGGGCCCGGACGTACGCGGCCGCGCCCACCAGGGACGCCGTGCGCATGTTGCCCTCGCTACGGAGCCAGCGCAGCAGGCCGGCCGTCCACTCGGGGTCGTCGACCGCGAGCGTGCCCACGAGCCGGGCGTAGCGGTCGTCGCGCTCCTGGCCGCTTTCGTAGAAGGTCCGCTGGGAGACGAAGTTGCCGACGGCCAGCAGGAAGAGTTCGTCCCGGGGCTCCCGCACGAAGGCCGGGCCGCCTTCGTAGGTCAGGGCGGGCGGCGCGGCGGGCGAGTGGTGGGCCCTCGGCGGGGCGGGCGCGGTACGGGCCGCCGCCGAGATGTGCGGGGCGACGAGCATCTCCGGCCAGATCTTGGAGACGCGCTGGGCGTGACGAGGCAGTGAATCCCCCCGGATCCAGAGGAACGAAGGGCCCCGGCCGGGAGGTCCGACGACGGACGGGGCGAAGGGCGGCCGCGCCTCCGAGATCAAGGGGGCTGCGGCGTCACTTGGTTGTCAGAGGAAGGAGCCGCAGCCGAGCGCACCGGGGGCGCGGTCGCACCGCCACGGTATGCGGGCCGCCGGCCGCGCGCCAGTGATTTGTTCTCCGCCCCCCCCGCGGACAGCACGCCTGCCGCCGCGTCCGGGACGCCGTCCTCGCGCTCGATGCCGCACCGGATTGCGGAACGGGACGTCGGCGGGACGCAGGAGTCCCGTCGGGGCGGGCGGGGGATCCGGCGCCGGCGGGACTCCTGTGAGGCGTCCCGGTGCCTACCGGAAGAACGCCAGGTAGTAGTCGGCGAACTTCATGCGGTGCTGTCCGTCCGTGTCCGGCTCGTCCGGGACGAACTCCGGGGCGTCCTTGATCTGCTCCTTCGTGCGGCTGACGAAGACGGTCTCCGTCGCCCTGTCCACGGCGGTGATGATGCCGGCCGGGATCACGACGTGTTTGCCGAGGATCCACGGTCCGGTGTCCACGACCAGGTGGCAGCAGCCGACGTCCGCGGAGTGCTTGTCGACCTTTCCGATTCCGCCGTCCGTCGCTTCGACCTGGAATCCGGTCAGGTTCATGTCGGCCGCGTGGGTCGCGGTCTCGGAGAAGGACCAGATGTCGGGGAGCATGCCCACTTCCTTCCTGCGGGGCCCGCGGGGAGTCCACGGCCCGTGCTGACTCTCCTTGTTGCCCGGCGCGGGCGGTTCACACCGCGGGACCCGCCGAGCCGCCGGGTCGAACCCCGCCCGGGCGCCGTCAGCCCCGGCCGTCGGTCTGGGAGGGGGGAGCGGTCCGGAGGATCTCGGAACGCGCAACGGAGTCCGCCGCAGCGCCGATCGAGCCGGTGAGCGTGACGCCGAGCACCGCCAGTGCCGTGCCGGTGGCGAGCAGGGCGCGGCCCGAGCGCAGGGAAGCGGAGGCCGGGGGAGGGGAGTTCGGGGGCGACGGTTCCTCGCCCGGCGCCGCCGCGAGCGCGAGCCCGGCGCCACCCGTGCGGGCACGGCCACGCCGGCACGGCGGCCTACGGGTGCCCGCCTCCGCGTCCGCCATGGCGGCCAGCCTCCGTGCGCAGGCCTGGGCGTCCGGCCTGTTGGTCCCGTCCGCGTCCGTCATGGCCTCCAGCAGCTCGACCAGATCCGCCGGGAGACCGGGGGGAAGGACCGGCGGCCGGTGCAGCCGCGCCAGTGCGGCCTCCAACGGCGTGCCCGGGTACTCCAGTTCACCCTTCAGTGACTCCAGGAGCACCAGCCCGAGGCTGTAGACGTCGGACGCCGGCGCCGCTCCTTTGCCCAGCACCTGCTCCGGGGCCATGTAGGCCGCGGTCCCCACCAGAGTGCCGGTGGTGGTGTGGGCGGTGGTGGTGTCGAGCAGCCTGGCTATGCCGAAGTCGGTCAGATAGGGCGAGCCCGCCCCGTCGAGGAGGATGTTGGACGGCTTGACGTCGCGGTGGACGACACCGGCCTCGTGCACATGGGCGAGCGCCGAAGCCAGGGCGGAGCCGACCCGGGAGACGTCGGCAGGTGCCAGCGGGGCGGTGGCGATGCGCCGCCGCAGCGTCGTCCCCTCGACGAGCTGCATCACCAGGAAGGGCTGGCCGTCGTCCTCGCCGGAGTCGTACACGGTCACCAGGCCGGGGTGCCGCATCCGGGCCAGCAGACGGCCCTCGCCGTAGAAGCGTTCCTCCGTCTGGGACTCGCTGCCGGGCCGGAAGACCTTGACCGCCACCGGCCGCCGTAGTCTCAGGTCCAGCGCCTCGTACACGTCGGCCGCACCTCCACGCCCCAGCAGGTCGTCGAGCCGGTAGCGGCCGGCGACCACGTGAGCCGTGAGCCGGAGATCCGGTCGGACCGACCACGCGCGGACCTTCATCTGTGCTCCCTGGATTCCGTTGTCACCTTCCGCTGTCCGCTCGCGGACGTACGTCCAGGCCGGGCCGATGCGTGGCCCGTGAGCGCCGGGGCAGCGGCGGACGCCGTGCGGCCCGCCCGCGGATCCACCCGTGTGCGAGCACGGAGTACGCGTGCCCCCTGAGCCCCACAACATCCGCGGAGGGCCGGAAATTCCGGAGAGAGTCGTCGACTCGCCTGCTCGCGACCTTGGTTGGGGACGGTCCTGCGAGCGGGGGGAGCGCGTCAGTCGGCCAGTTCGTCGGCCACGTCCTTCACCGTGTCCAGCGAGACCGCCAGCGCCTCCCGCGACGCGGCTCGGGCCCGACGCAGTCGTTCGTAGCCGTAGCCGGCGAACGTCGCGGCGCCGATGCCGTACACGGCGGCGAGCGCCCCGGCCGCCCGCTGCGCCGGCCACACCCGCTCCAGCGCCCGCACCGCCGACTCGTGCGCGGCCAGCAGGGCGAGCACTCCGAGCACCCCGCCGGCCCCCAGCGCGGCCGTGCCCCGGCGCCCCTCGGACACGGCGGCCACCCACTCCGCCTTCACCTGGTCGACGTCCTCACGGACCATCTCGATCACATCGCGTGACAATGCCTGCATGTCTTCCCGGTACCCCTGACGAGGCCGTGTACGCGAGGGCTTCGACCCGGCCCCCATGCTCGTGTCCGGAAGGTCTCGCCTGGGCCGCGGTGTCCCGCGCCCAAGGACGCGGCCCCGCCGGCGCGTGAGCGCGGGCGGGGCCGGTCGGGATTCCCATGGCGGTGAGAGACCCCTGGAGGAAGCGGTGTTCGCTTCGCCGTGCTCAACGATCAACGGCGCGCGCGGTCACGGGCAGCGGGGGGCCACCGCCCGTCGAGCGCCGTTCGATCACCCGGCCGAAACCCCCTGGGGGATCGAACGGCGGTGGGCTACGATGCCGGAGATGATGAACCTCTCCTCGTACCGATTGGGGGACTCGTTCGCACAAGGTGAGTGCTGATGGCACATCACTTCGCGAACGGGATTCCGACCCGCCTTCTGATGTGGCGGCGCGTGCGCGAGTACGCCGTGCCGCCGTCCATGATCGAGACCGCGACCGCACGGCGTGCGGTCGGTGACTGGGCGGGGGCCTGCGCCGCCGCCCGGATCGACGTCGATCTCGATCTGCGCGCCGTGGCCGACCGCCACGGCACCGATCTCGCCGGCCGGCTCCGTGCCGACCTGCGTCGCCTGGCGCCGGATCTGCTCCGCTGGCACATGCCCCGCATCGCTCCCGACGGACGGCTCCGGCCCGGTCTCACCCTGACGCTGGCTCGTTACGGCGGTGCCGACGCCGCGCCGCTGAGCCTGGTGGTGCGCACACCGCCGGCCTGGGCGGACGCCGGACAGCGCATGTCGCTCGCCGTGTGGGACGGCTCCGGGTACGACGTTCCCGGCCGCGCTTCGCACATCCACCCGCATCCGTATCCCGAGCGGCGTTTCCGGTTCGACCTGCACCGGCATCTCTGGGACGCGGCGCGCAGTGGCGACCTGGCCCGGCGGAGCGGCGCGGACGGACCACCGCCGTCGACGGCACCATCCGGCCGTGCCGACATACGCGAGCCGCTGACCGTACCCGGTCCGCTCGGCGTACCCGACCGTCCTGACGTACCCGACGTGTGCGACGTACTCGGCCTGTCGGACCCGGGTGGCCCGCT
Source organism: Streptomyces sp. NPDC053755 (assembly GCF_040677675.1). Taxonomy (NCBI): domain Bacteria; kingdom Bacillati; phylum Actinomycetota; class Actinomycetes; order Kitasatosporales; family Streptomycetaceae; genus Streptomyces; species Streptomyces sp. NPDC053755. The sequence continues at coordinate 74,181 of NZ_JBFASK010000013.1, forward strand.
CCCGGCGCCGGCTCTCCTCGGCGCCCCCTGGGCGGTCACGAGATGGGCGGCCGAGGCGGAGTCGCTGTTGCGGTCCGAAGGGCGCGGTCCGCGCGGCGCGTTCACCGTACGGCTCGGCGCCCGACGGCGCGCCGTGCTCGAACTCGTCGGCCCCGACGACAGCCACGCCCCGGTCCTCCGGCCGCCGCGGGAGTCGCTGCCGCCCCAGGAGGTGGCGGCGCTTCCGCTGCTGCCGGAAGCGGCGGCCCGGACCCTCCCCGATCTGGAGCTGCTGCGCGCCGGACTGATCACGGCGGAGCGGCTGCACCCTCTCGTCGGCGGGGCCCTGGCTCCATCCGTCCCCGCCGCGGCGTCCCGCTCGGTGGGTTCGCCCGGCCCGGTCGTCGTCTCCGGCGTGGCACCGGCCTCCGGCCCGGTCCACACGACCGGTGATCCGCACCGGGTGGAGTGCCGGGGCGAGGTCCACCGGATCGCCTTGCGGGACGGCGTGTTGACCGCTGTCGACCACGACCGGGTCACCCTGCGCAGGGAGGCCTTGCTGGTGGCGCTCGGCGGGCCCGCGCTGCCCTGCTTGCGGGCGATCGACGCGGTGCACCGCAATCCGGAGGCCCTGCCCGCGGTCAGGGAACGGCTCGGCCACGGCGATGTCTCCGGGGCGCTGGCCGTCGTCGTGGGGCTCCTCGGCCCTGGCGCGGTCCTGCGTGACGGTCCGCTCCGGGAGGAACTGATGTCGGCCGCGGCCCGCCGCGTCGACCACGGCCTCTTCAGGGCGGGGCTGGTCCCCGAGCACCCCGCCGCCGGCGCGCGTGGCGGCACGGCGGGGGACGGGAACGCCCCGGGCGCCTCGCCCGCCGAGGCGGGCCACCGTCCTCGGCTCGACCGCCGTACGCCCCTCGTGATGCGCCGCAAGCGCGGCAGCCTGACCCGGCCCCGCACCGGCCTGTCCCGGTGACCGGCTCCGCCTCCTGAACACCTCCTCCACACCACCTCCCGAACTCCGCCGCGCACACCGCGCGTCGAGCGCTTCCTAACCCCGCGACGTCCGGGACGGCTCGCCCCGTTCCCCGATCCCCCTCAGGTGATGCCCCATGACCTCCAGCACCCTCATGCCCACTCCGGCCCCCGCCTCGGTCGCCGACCCGACGGCCGTGAGGCCCGTACCCGCCGCCGCACCGGGAACCGGCACCCGTCTCACCCTGGCCGACGACCTCCTCGGGCTCCTGCGGACGACGACCACCGAGCCGCGCCCCGACGAGCAGCTCGAAGCGCTCACCCTGGCCGTCGCCGCCGACCTGCCCGTACTGCTCTGGGGCGAACCGGGCATCGGCAAGACCGCGGCCCTGACCCAGCTCGCCACCTCCCTCGACCTGCCGCTGACGACCGTCATCGCCAGCGTCCACGAGCCGTCCGACTTCTCCGGACTGCCCATCGTGGGCGACGACCCGGCGGTACGGGGAGTACCGATGGCGCCCCCGCAGTGGGCCGTGGAAATCGTCCGCGCCGGGCGGGGCCTGCTCTTCCTCGACGAGCTCTCCACCGCCACCCCCGCCGTCCAGGCGGCGCTGCTCCGGGTGGTCCTGGAGAGGCGGGTCGGCACGCTCAAGCTGCCGCCGGGCGTGCGGATCGTGGCCGCCGCCAACCCGCGCGCCTCGGCGGCGGACGGATGGGAGCTGAGCCCCCCGCTGGCCAACCGCTTCGTGCATCTGCACTGGGTGCACGACCGGGAGGTGGTGGTACGCGGACTGGGAGGGGTCTGGCCCCGGGCGGAGCTGCCCCGGCTCGCCCCCGACCGGCTGCCGGAGGCGGTGGCCTTCGCCCGGCGCGCGGTCTGCGGCTTCCTGGAGGCCAGGCCGAAGCTGATCCACCGGCTGCCGACCACCGAGACCCGGCGCGGGGGCGCGTGGCCCTCGCCCCGGAGCTGGGAGGCCGCGCTGACCCTGCTGGCCTTCGGAACGGCGGCGTCCGTCTCCCGGGAGGTGCTGGCGCTGCTGGTCCGAGGAGCGGTGGGGGACGGCCCGGGCCTCGAACTCCTCGCCCATCTGGACCGGATGGACTTGCCGGACCCCGAGTCGCTGCTGGCCGATCCGTCCCGCGCCGAACTGCCGGAGCGCGGTGATCTGCGCCAGGCGGCGCTGGAGGCGGTGGTGGCAGCCGTCGGGGCGCGCCCGCAACGGGAGCGGTGGGAGGCGGGCTGGGCCGTGCTCGTCCGCGCACTGGAGACGGGCGCCCCGGATCTGCTCGTCGCCCCGGCGACGGTGCTCGCCACGCTGCGCCGCGACGACTGGGAGATCCCGGCGGCGGTGGAACGGCTGGCCGGGGTGATCGATCTGGCCCGGCGCGCGGACCGGTCGGTCGGACGCGCAGCGGCGGCCGACGCCGGGCGCGTGACGCGGGCGCGCCGATGACGAGGGCCGTACGGCCCCCGGCGCCGTACCGCACGTCCCCGCCCCCGCTTCCACGCCCGATGTCCCCGCCCCCGCCGCCCCGTCCGGTGCGGGCCACCGTGCCGATGCCGCCGGCCGGCCCGGGCCGGCCGGGCGGTGCGCCCGGACTTCCGCTGGACAGGGAGAAGTTGCTGGCCGCCCGGCTGCACGCGGTCACGGTGCGTCCCTATCTGGCGGCCGCGCTCTTCGCGTTGCACGTGGTGGAGGACCGGTCGGTGCCCACCATGGCGGTCGACGCGTACTGGCGCTGCTACGTCTCCCCGGGCTTCGTGGCGTCCACTCCGGTCGAGGAGCTTGCCGGGGTCTGGGTGCACGAGGTCTCCCACCTGCTCCGGGATCACCACGGGCGGGGCGAGCGCTACGCGAGCGAGCACGGCGAACACGGACCGGGGGAGCGCCTGCGGCGCAACATCGCCGCCGACTTCGAGATCAACGACGACATCTACGGCGACGGTCTGCCCCGGCCCACCGGGGCGGTCATGCCGTCGTTGCTGCGGCTGCCCGAGGGGCAGCTGATGGAGGAGTACCTGCGCACGGCGTCGATGTCCGGACTCGCCGCCGACCTGGCCTGGCTGGACTGCGGCAGCGGCGCCGACGGGCACGAACGGCCCTGGGAGCTGGGGCCCGACGGAGCCCACGGGCTGAGCAGACAGCAGCGGGACGCGGTCCGCTTCCGGGTCGCGGAGGGCATCAAGGGCCGCCCGGGTGACGCGCCGGAGGGGTGGCGCCGATGGGCGGAGGAGGCGTTCCATCCGCCGCAGCCGTGGAAGCGGCTGCTGGGGGCCGCGATCCGTTCGGCCGCGGGAGCGCCCGGGGTGGGCGAGAACCACAGCTACCGGCGCCCGTCCCGGCGCTCGGCCGGCGTCCCCGGGGTGGTGCTGCCGAGCCTGCGCCGCACGCCGCCCCGGGTGTGCGTGGTCATCGACACCTCCGGGTCGGTGAGCGACGCCGAGCTGGGCGGCGCGCTCTTGGAGGTGGCGGCGATCTCGCGGGCCGTGGGCGGGCGGCGCGACCTGGTCTCGGTGATCTCCTGCGACGCGGCGGCCGGTGTCGCCGTGCCGCTCTGCCGTGCGGAGAACCTCGAACTGGTCGGGGGCGGCGGAACCGATCTGCGCTCCGGGTTCGCCCGGGCGCTCCGCACCCGGCCACGTCCGGACGTGATCGTCGCCCTGACGGACGGCCAGACGCCCTGGCCCTCCGCGCAGCCGCCCTGCCGCACCGTCGTCGGTCTCTTCCCCCGGCCGGCCCGCGCCGTGGACGAAGAGAACCCCGACTACGTCCCCGACACGCCGCCCGCCTGGGCACGTGTCGTCACCATCGCCTGACACCTGGACGCCGGCCATCTGACGGGCCCGCCGGATCCGGCCGCCTGGCCATCCGGCGGGCCCACCGGGCCCACCGGGCCCGGCGTCCCAAGCCGCCCGGCGTCCCCCGAGCCGCCGCGGCCCGGGCCTCCCCGGTGTCGCCGTGCCGGAGCGCGGCCCGCCGCACGAGGGTGAGGCGGCCCCGCGTCGGCGTGCTCGCGCGGGTCGGCGCGGTATCCGCTCTAGTCTGCGCCTGTAGCGGAAGACCCCTTCGAAAGCGCGGATGCTCTTGCTTGCCGTCACTGTCATCGCGGGCATTCTGTTCACCTGGTGCGTCCTCGCGCACCGGCTCGCCCGGTGGAGCATCACCGCGCCGATCGCCATGATGGCGGCGGGCATCGCCCTCACCAGCGGCTCGGACCCGCCTCTCGTCTTCGACTTCGGCGACATGGCGGGCTTCGAACACGCGGTGGAGGTCGTCCTCGCGCTGCTGCTCTTCGTCGACGCGACCGAGGTTCCCTCGGGAGTCATCCGCCGGGAGAGGAGCGTCGTCGCCCGCCTCGTGGGCGGCGCGCTGCCCCTCACCCTGGGCGCCGCCTTCCTCACCGCGCTCGTCTTCTTCCCCGACCAGCCCGGATGGATCCTGGCGGCGCTGGCGACCGTGGTCGTCCCCCTCGACCTTGCGCCCACCGCGGCCGTCGTGCGGGACAAGCGGATCCCGGCGCGGCTGCGCGAGGTGCTCAACGTCGAGGGCGGCCTCAACGACGGCATCGTCTCACCGGTGTTCCTGCTGTGCGTCGCCGCCGCCGGGGAGGCCCACACGGGCGGCGGCGACTACGCCGAGGCCGTCCTCGACGCCGTCGGATCGGCGGCCTGGGCCGTCCTGGCCGGATCGCTCGTCGGTACGGTGGCGGGCCGGCTGCTGCGCCTGGCCTGGGCGAAGGGCTGGACGCAGCCCGCGGCGACGAGGCTGGGGGTCCTGAGCGTTCCCGTCGCCGCGTACAGCCTGTCGTCGGCCCTGGGCGGCAATGGATTCGTCGCCTCCTTCGTGGCGGGCGTCTGCATCGCGCCGGCGATGAGGCATCTGCCCAGGGACGCCGTGGAGATGACCGACGACCTGGTCACGCTGCTGACGCTCGCCCTGTGGTTTCTGTTCGGACAGATCGTCAACGACGAGTTCTGGGACGGCTTCCACCTCACTGTCATCCTCTACGCGCTCCTGGCGGTCACGCTGGTGCGCATGGTGCCCGTGATACTCGCCCTGATCGGTACGGATCTGTCCCTGGGCGACCGGCTCTTCCTGGGGTGGATGGGGCCCCGGGGTGTGACCTCGGTGGTCTTCGGCCTCCTCGCCGCGGTCGAACTGCGCGAGGAGGGCGGCGGCTTCATCTCCCGGGTGATGGTGATCACCGTCATGATCAGCATCGTGCTGCACGGCCTGAGCGCCGAGCCCCTCGGCCGCCGCTACGCCCGCCGTCGGGCCACGTCATCCGAGCCGGAGCGCGTGGCCTGACCGGTCTCCGGCTCGGCGAGCGCGCGCGTGGTCCGAGCCGCCCACGCGGTGCGTCCCGCCCGCGTGCGCCCCGCCCCCGCACGGCGTCCCGCCCGCGCACCCGCTCGCTCCGCCGGGCGTCGGTGCTCGGCCGAGGGGCGCTCAGCCCGGCAGCTCCTTGCGGTCGGCCCCGCTCCTGGCCGCCGCCGCGTGCAGCGCGCGTAGCGCCACCAGGAGAACGCCGACGTCGTCCAGGTACACCGGGTCGGGGAGCAGGTCGACCGGCGACACCGTGTAGATCACCGCGGTCCAGAACAGCGCCTTGGACTGCAACGGGACACCGGAGTCCCTGAGCAGTCTGCGTGCCCGGAAGACGCGTACGAGCAGTACGGCCGCGCAGGCGGCCACCGCGAGCGCCAGAACCGCGGCCACCACGAGCCAGAGGGAGTTGTCCATGGGTCCTCTTCTACCCGTTCGACGGGCTGAGACGTCGGCGGAGGCCGTGAGCGGCCGTCAGGCCGGGTGGGGCGGCAGGTCGTCGAGTTCCGCCGCGAAGAACAGGGCGGGGTCGAAGCCCATGCCGGTGAAGTGACCCGCGAGCTCCAGGGACAGGACTCCGTGCAGCCGGGTCCAGAAGGCCAGGGCCCGGTGGAGTGCGGCCGGCGGGGCGGGGTGACCCTCGGCCCATGCCCGGTGGCCGTCCAGGTGTGCGCCGAACGGTGTGGTGGGACCCTCCGGGGGAAGCGCCGCGCACGCGTCGAGCAGGAGGGCCATCATCTCGGAGGCGATGGCGGTGATGTCCTCGGGGGCGTGGTACCCGGGGACCGGAGTGCCGTAGACGAGGAAGTACCGCTGGGGGTCCTCCAGAGCCCAGCCGCGCAGGGCCTGGGCAAGCCCGGCGAGGTCGGCGCCGGAGGCGGAGGCCGTGCGGAGGGTGGCGGCGAGGCTGCGGTACGCGTCCCGGACGAGTGCGGTGATCAGCTCGTCGCGGCCGGCGTAATAGCGGTAGAGCGCGGGTCCGCTCATGCCCATCTGCCGGGCGATCGCGTTGAGGGAGAGCGCGGACGCTCCCGCCGTGGCGATCTGGTCCCAGGCGTGCTCCTTGATCTCCTCGCGCACCTGGGCGCGGTAGCGCTCCCGCGGGGTCTTCGCGTCCGTCCGCGCCACGAGCGCCTCCTTCCTCGGCCGGGCCCATACACCCCGACGATTTCGGGAGGGGCTATTACGTAGCTGTTGACCTATGGCGGTGGTTGTAGCCTCTCACGAAAGCGTGTGCCGCTAGCGATGCCGGCTCGTCCGTCGAACGACAGGGGAACCGGGCGCCCGGCACCCGGAGCGCCGCTCTGCGGCCGCGTCGCGACTGGTGCAGAGTGGGGGTGTGGACCTGCGGCGACGCGTGACGGATCCGAGGCGGCTCTGGCGATCGGGTCACGGGCTGCTGGTCATCCCGCTCGGGCTGATCGTCGTGATCACAGTCGTCGACGTCCTGGCTCCGGGAGACATCCATCTGGGGCCCCTGCTGATCGTCGCCCCCGCCATCACGCCCTGGTTCGCGGGCGCCTGGCTGACCGGTCTGGTCGGCGCGCTCACCGTGGCGGCTCAGGTGGTCATCGCGCTGCTGCGGGACCGGGACGAGCTGTTCTCGACCAACCACCAGGTGCAGATCGCGGCCCTGGCGGTGCTCTCGACGGTCATCGTCGTCTTCTGCCACCAGCGCGAGCGCCGTGGACGTCAACTGCGCAAGGCCCGCTCCGTGGCCGAAGCCGCCCAACGCGTGGTCCTGCGTCCGCTGCCCCACCGCATGGGCCCCCTGCGGATCGCCTCGGTGTACCGGGCGGCGGACGACGAAGCGCAGATCGGCGGGGACCTGTACGCGGCGGCCCGCACCGCGTACGGCACCCGCCTGCTCATCGGCGACGTCCGGGGCAAGGGGATGACGGCCATCGGCGAGGCCTCCGTGATCATGGGCGCCTTCCGCGAGGCCGCTCACCGGTCGGCCACTCTCGCCGAACTCGCCGGCGCGCTCGAGGACAGCATCTGCCGGTACCTGGCCGAACACGCCCCCCACGCCGAGTCCGACGACCTCGGCGAGCACTTCGTCACCGCCCTCATGGTCGAGATCCCCGACGACGACCCCGTCACCCGGATGATCAACTGCGGGCATCCGCCGCCCCTGCTGCTGAACCGGCACGGTGTGACCCCGCTGTCCCCGAGCCACGCCGAGCCCCCACTGGGCATGTGCGACCTGCCCAGGACCGACCCGACCCCCGACACGTTCGCCTTCGACGCCGACGACACGCTCCTGCTCTACACCGACGGCGTCATCGAGGCCCGCTCACCCGACGGCTCCTTCTACCCCCTCGCCGAACGCGTCGCCCAGTGGACCGGCGCCGCCCCCGAGCCGCTGCTGGACCACGTACGCACCGATCTCACGGCCCACGTCGGCGGACACCTGAACGACGACGCGGCCGCGGTGGCCGTCCACCGCACCCCTCGGCTCGATCCCGCCCCCACCCCGTGAGAACCCGTCGCCGGGTGGGGACGGCCGGCCCACCGGAGGGTGGCGGCCGTCCGGGGCGTCGCCCGCCGGCCCGGAGCGAGCGCTGTCCCCGGGCCCCGGGCGTCCGATCGCCTCCGGTGGCGAAGTCCCTCGTCGGCGTGCCCGGAACTCCGTTCCGACTGGCGGGCCGATGATCTGGGCGGAGGACCGTCCGGAAAGTATGATCAGGCGATGTCTGACATGACCGAGACCACGCACGGATGGCTGACCGGGGACGAGCTGGAGAGCGCTCGGGCACGGATGCCCATCCTCTACGTCGACGCCGTTCCCGTACGCGTGGACGAGACCGGCGAAGTCACCAGCATCGGACTGCTCCTGCGGATCGGTACGGACGGAACGATCAGCCGGACCCTGGTGTCCGGCCGCGTCCTGCACCACGAGCGGGTCCGCGACGCGCTGCTGCGCCACCTGGAGAAGGATCTCGGTCCGGTGGCGCTGCCCCATGTGCCCGCTTCCCTCCAGCCCTTCACGGTGGCCGAGTACTTCCCCACCGCCGGTGTCACCCCCTATCACGACCCTCGTCAGCACGCGGTGTCCCTGGCCTACATCGTGCCGGTGACCGGTGACTGCCGTCCCCGGCAGGACGCCCTGGACCTGGTCTGGTTCAGTCCGCGGGAGGCCGCCTCCGCGGCCGTGCAGAACGAGATGCCGGGCGGCCACGCCGTCCTGCTGAAGCAGGCCCTGGCGCACGTGGGGCAGTCCTACTGAGAGGCGGGGTCAGTCCGGCGGGGCGACGAGCGGCTTGACGAGGAACCGGCAGGCGTCGGCGACCTCGTGCCGCACCCCGTCGGCGTCGAGGTAGTGGTAGCGGTCCAGGTAGTGGCACCCGGTCTCCTGGTAGCCGAGGCGTAGGTAGAGCGCGGCCGCGCGGTGGTTCCGGTCGTCCACGCCCAGGCCGATCCGTGGACGGCCGTGCCGCCGGGCCCGCTCCTCGGCGGCGTGGACGAGGGCCGACCCGATGCCCCGGGACCGCAGGCGGGGCGGCCACACGACGAGGCCGTTCACCTCGGGACAGGCGGGATGGCGGGCCTGGACCGCGGCGGCGTCGCAGCCCTGCCACAGGATCTGCGTGGTTCCGACGGGGACGCCGTCGGACCAGGCGACCAGGAAGGTGGCGAGACCTCGCCGCTGCCTCTCGAACCGCTTGGCGTGACGGAGTGTGCGCCCCGGTGAGGGGATGTGGCTCTCCAGGACGTCGAGGTCCTCCTCCCGGCAGTCTCGGATGTCCATCCGCGCTCCTTCCATGGCGGTCGGCGGCCGCCCCCGACCGGACGGGGGCGCCCGGTACGTTCCGGTGGCTCACCGCCACTCCACAGCAACGGCAGGGGACGTGTCGAGAGTGCCGAAGGTCCGGTGACCGCGGGGGACGAGGGCCCGGTGGCCGTCCGGGCGCCGAGGGCGGGAGGGCGGCGTGCGGCGGCTCCCGGAGGCCGAGTGACGCACGGGACGACCGCTCCCTTCTTTGTCCTGCCGGGGGAAGAAGTTCGCGATGCCGCTGCGAAAGGTCTTACGGGTGGCGGGGAAGCGCGCTAACTTCCCTACGGGCCCGTCCAGTTGACCGCGGCGACGGGCCTGCCGGCGTGACGGCGCACGCCTGCGATCCCCCGACCGGGCAGCTTCGGCCCGTCGGCCCCCCACCTCTCGGGAGACATCTGTGCGCCAGAAACCCTTCCGTGTCCGCAGAGCCGTCGGCGTGATCGCGCTGGCGCTCTCCACCGCCCTGCTGTCCCCCGTGGCACCGGCGTCCGCTCACGGTGAAGGCGAGGCGGCGGCCGCCGCCGAGGAGTTCCAGCAGGTCACACTCGCCAAGGGCGTCGCCGAGACGGGCGAGCCCATGACCCTGGCCGTGCTGCCCGACCGGGGGGTGCTGCACACGTCGCGCGACGGCACCCTCCGGCTGACCGACGCGGCCGGGACCACCAAGGTCGCCGGGCAACTCCCCGTCTACAGCCACGACGAAGAGGGGCTGCAGGGTGTCGGCGTGGACCCCGGCTTCAGCTCCAACCGGCACATCTACCTCTACTACGCACCCAAGCTCTCCACGCCGGCCGGTGACGCCCCCAGTGACGGCACCGCGGCGGACTTCGCGCCCTTCGACGGGGTGAACCGCCTCTCGCGCTTCACGCTCAGGACCGACGGAACCCTGGACACCGCGAGCGAGAAGAAGATCCTCGACGTGCCCGCCTCTCGCGGCATCTGCTGTCACGTCGGCGGAGACATCGACTTCGACGCACAGGGCAACCTCTACCTCTCCACCGGCGACGACTCCAACCCCTTCGCCTCCGACGGCTACTCCCCGCTCGACGAGCGGGCCTCCCGCAACCCCGTGTACGACGCGCAGCGTTCCAGCGGCAACACCAACGACCTGCGCGGGAAGGTCCTGCGGATCAGGGTCGCGGCGGACGGTTCGTACACCGTCCCGACGGGGAACCTCTTCGCCCCCGGCACCGCCAGGACGCGGCCCGAGATCTACGCCATGGGCTTCCGCAACCCGTTCCGGATGAGCGTCGACAAGGCGACGGGCACCGTCTACCTCGGCGACTACGGCCCCGACGCGGGATCCGCGAGCGCGACCCGCGGGCCGGCGGGCCAGGTCGAGTTCAACCGCATCACCAAGGCCGGGAACTACGGCTGGCCCTTCTGCACCGGGGCCAACGAGGCCTACAACGACTACGACTTCGCCACAGGGACCTCGGGGGCCAGATTCGACTGCGCGGCGCCCAGGAACACGTCACCCCGCAACACCGGCCTCACCGACCTGCCGCCCGCCCAGTCGGCGTGGCTGCCGTACGACGGCGGCTCGGTTCCCGAGTTCGGCAGCGGCTCGGAGTCGCCCATGGGCGGCCCGGTCTACCGCTACGACGCCTCCTCCACCTCCGCGGTGAAGTTCCCGCAGAGCTACGACGGGAACTTCTTCGCCGGCGAGTTCGGCCGCAAGTGGATACGCCGCATAGCCCAGGACGGCGCCGGGACGATCCAGTCCATCAACGCCTTCCCCTGGACCGGCACCCAGGTGATGGACATGGCCTTCGGACCGGACGGAGCCCTGTACGTCCTCGACTACGGCACCGGCTACTTCAACGGCGACGAGAACTCGGCGCTCTACCGCATCGAGCACATCACCGGCGGACGTTCCCCCCTCGCCGTGGCGACGGCCGACCGCACCTCCGGCAAAGCACCGCTGACGGTCGCGTTCTCCTCCGCGGCCTCGTCCGACCCCGACGGCGACGCGCTGCGCTTCGCCTGGAAGTTCGGTGACGGCGGCACCTCGACCAGCGCCGCCCCCTCGCACACCTACACCGTCAACGGCCGCTACACCGCCGAGCTGACCGTCACGGACGCCACCGGGAAGCAGGCGACGGCCTCCGTGCAGATCACCGTCGGCAACACCGCCCCGACCGTGCGGCTCGACCTGCCCCTGGACGGCACCATCCTCGACCCCGGCGCCGCCGTACCGTTCCGCGTCACGGTGACCGACCCCGAGGACGGCACCATCGACTGCTCCAAGGTGAAGGTGACCTTCATCCTCGGCCACGACAGCCACGGGCACCCGCAGACCTCCGCCACCGGCTGCTCCGGCACCGTGCAGACCATCGCCGACGGTGAGCACGACCCGAACGCCAACATCTTCGGCGTCTGGGACGCCGAGTACACCGACAAGGGGGCGAACGGCCAGCCCGCCCTCACCACGCACGACCAGAACATCAGCCAGCCCACCCACCGCCAGGGCGAGCACTACGGCAACGCCTCGGGCGTGCAGATCGTCGACCACGCGCCGGCCCACGGCGGGAAGACGGCCGGCCACATCGAGAACGGCGACTGGATCTCCTACGCCCCCTACGTCCTCGCCAACGCCGACCGCTTCACCGCGCGCGTCTCCTCCGGCGGCACGGGGGGCACCATCGAGGTACGGGCGGGATCCCCAACCGGCACGCTGCTCGGCACGGCGACCGTGCCCGTGACCGGCGGCTGGGAGACCTTCCAGGAGGTCGGCACGGCTCTGACCAACCGCCCGAGCGGCTCCACCACCCTCTACCTGGTCTTCAAGGGCGGCAGCGGGTCGCTCTTCGACGTCGACGACTTCCACTTCGCGATCTCGGGCACCACGCCGACCGGGGGCGAGGTCAGGGGTGTGAACGGCAAGTGCCTGGACGTCGCGGGCGGGGCGAGCACCGACGGTACGCAGGCGCAGATCTACACCTGCAACGGGACCTTGGCGCAGAAGTGGTCGCGTCCGGGGGACGGCACGCTGCGCGCGCTGGGCAAGTGCCTGGACGTGAATGGCGGCGCGACCGCGAACGGTACGAAGATTCAGGTGTGGACGTGCAACGGCAGCGCCGCTCAGGTCTGGCAGCCGCAGAGCGACGGCACGGTGCGCAACCCGCAGTCGGGCAAATGCCTGGACGCCGAGGGCGGTACCTGGAACGACGGCACGCGGGTCCATCTGTGGACCTGCCACGCCGAGGCCAACCAGAAGTGGACCCTGTCCTAGCAGGAAGGAGGCGACACGAAGATGAGACACATCCTCTCCCGTACCGCCGTCTGGCTCGCCGGCACCGCCCTGATCTGCGCGGGCGCCGCGCCCGCCGCGGCGACCGCCGTCCCCCGGACGGCCCGCACGGCGGCGACGGCGGACCCCGCCACCGTCTCCGCCGCACCCCGGGCGGACCGAGCGCCGTCCGGATCGGTCTCCGGCGTACAGGCGGCCGCCGACCCCGCCTACCGGGTACTGGTCTTCTCCCGGACGGCCGGCTTCCGGCACTCGTCCATCGACGAGGGCGTGGCGGCGCTGCGTGAACTGGGCGGTGCGAACAACTTCACCGTCGACGCCACCGAGGACCCCACCGCCTTCACCACCGCCAACCTCGCCCGCTACGCCACGGTCGTCTTCCTCTCGACCACCGGCGACGTCCTGAACGGGACCCAGCAGACCGCCTTCGAGCAGTACATCCGCGGCGGCGGTGGCTACGTGGGCGTCCACGCCGCCGCCGACACGGAGTACGACTGGCCCTTCTACGCCGGGCTCGCCGGCGCGCTGTTCCACTCGCACCCGCACATCCAGACCGCGACCACCAAGGTCGAGGACCGGGCCCACGACGCCACCGCGCATCTTGGCCGGACCTGGCAGCGCCAGGACGAGTGGTACAACTACCGCACCAACCCGCGGACCACGGCGCACGTCCTCGCGTCGCTCGACGAGTCCAGCTACTCGGGCGGCAACATGGCCGGGGACCACCCCATCGCCTGGTGCAAGGCCCACGAGGGCGGCCGGGCGTTCTACACAGGCGCGGGCCACACGGACGAGTCGTACGCCGAGCCGGCGTTGCGCCGCCACCTGCTGGGCGGCATCCGCTGGGCGGCCGGGATGACGGAGGCCGACTGCCAGCCCGAGACCGGCTACACCGCCCTCTTCGACGGCAGCGGAACCGCCGGCTGGCAGCAGGCGGGCCCCGGCTCGTTCTCGCTGGCCGACGGGACCCTCACCTCGCAGGGCGGGCTCGGGATGCTCTGGTACGCGGGCCGGGAGCTGACCGGTGACTACTCGGTCAAGCTGGACTGGCGGGCCGAGGGCGACGACAACTCCGGGGTGTTCATCGGCTTCCCCGCCTCCTCGGACCCCTGGTCGGCGGTGAACAACGGCTACGAGATCCAGATCGACGCCACCGACGCCGCGGACCGCACGACCGGCGCCGTCTACGGCTTCAAGTCCGCGGACACGGCCGCTCGCGACGCCGCGCTCAACCCGCCGGGGGAGTGGAACACGTACGAGCTCCGGGTCACGGGCGAACGTCTGGAGATCTTCCTCAACGGTCGGAAGATCAACGATTTCACCAACACCGACCCGGTCCGCAGCCTGCGCCAGGGCCACATCGGTCTCCAGAACCACGGCGAGGGGGACACGGTCGCCTTCCGCAACGTCCGGGTCGCGACCTCCGGGGGCACACCGCCCCCGGCCGGAGGCGAGGTCAAGGGCGTGAACGGCAAGTGCCTGGACGTGTCGGGCGGGGCGACGGCCGACGGTACGCAGGTGCAGATCTGGACCTGCAACGCGTCGGCCGCCCAGAAGTGGTCCCGGCCGGGGGACGGCACGCTGCGCGCGCTGGGGAAGTGCCTGGACGTGAGCGGGGGCGGGAGCGCCGACGGCACGAAGATCCAGCTGTGGACGTGCAACGGCAGCGGCGCACAGGTCTGGCAGCCCCAGGGTGACGGTACGGTGCGCAACCCGCAGTCGGGCAAGTGCCTGGACGCCGAGGGCGGTACCTGGAGCGACGGCACGCGGGTCCACCTGTGGACCTGCCACACCGGGCCCAACCAGAAGTGGACCCTGCCCTAGCCGGCCGGTCCGCCTCCGACCCGGAGTGCACCGCCCCTCCCGAGGCCGCCACACAGACCTCGGGAAGGGCGGTAGCGCCCCCGCGGCCGCCTCCGGCCGTGGGGGCGGCGGTCGTTCAGCAGCCGCCGCAGTTGTAGAAGGTCACGTCCCAGTGGTTGCCTTCGTCGGCGTAGATGTTGCCGGCGCCGGACTTCCATTGCGGGGAGCCGTCGCCGCGCACGCCGATGTAGGTGAACGTGTTCCTGATGTAGTTGCCGACGCAGGTGTACTTGCTGAAGTCGAGCTTGTAGCCGTTCCAGTGCGAGTACGTGCCGGAGGCGTGGCCGGTCTCGGTGCCGCCGGTGATGTTGAGGGCGCAGCCGCTGGCGCTCTTGAGGGTCTGGGCGCCCTGCGCGGTGGCGAGGTTGAGCTGCTCGAAGGACGTGCAGGTGGGGTTGGACCGGTCGGAGCAGCCGCCGGACGAGGACCATGTGATCCCCGAGGCGCGGAACATCGAGGTCGCGGTGGCGTGGCTGATCTTGGTGGCGGCGTGGGCTTCGCCGGCGGAGGTGAGGACGCCGACGCCGGGGGCGAAGAGCGCGCCGAGCACGAGGGCGAGGGCGGTGAGGACGGAGCGGAGTGCCCTTCCCCGGGTACGGCTCGCGGGGGTGCCGTCGGCCCGGGAACCGGTGGGGACCTGCGGAGACTTCATGAGCGTTCCTCCTGGTGCGGATCGGGTGGGGCGCGTGAGGCCGGGCGGCGCGCCCCGGGTCTACCCGCGTCGACTGCTGGGCGCGGAAGATCCGGGGGGCGTTGCCCGGGGAAGGATCAGACGGCGGAGCGGAAGGCGGGCAGATAGCCGCCGGAGTGACCCGTGGCGGTGGGGTGGTAGCTGTTGGAGACAGGCACCGAGACGCTGTGCAGCCAGGCCGCGCCCGAGCAGATCTCGTGGCCGGTGAACTCGTCCACGACGCTGGAGTAGGAGAAGCCGGCGTTCGCGGCCTGCTTCGCGAGCATGGCGTTGAGGGCGTCGCCGCCCCGGTTGATCGCGGCGCGCTCGGTCTCGCTGAGGCCGGCGATGCAACTGCCGTTCAGCTGGTAGAAGCGCGGGTAGCCGAGCACGACGACGCGGGCCTGGGGCGCCTTGCTCCGGATGGCGGCGTAGAGGGACGAAAGGCTCCCGGGCAGCGTGCTGTCGATCTGCCCGATGGCGGTGTTCACGGCGTTGACGCAGGTCGCCTCGCTCTGCAGGACGCAGGTCTGCATGACGTTCGCGAACCCGACGTCGTTGCCGCCGGCGGTGACGCTGACGAGCGTGGTGGAGCTGGTGAGCGGAGCCAGCTGGCTGCTCTTGACGGTGCTGGTCGTCGCTCCCGAACAGGCGGTGAAGGAGAAGGAGGCCGGAGCGTTGGCGGCCGCCCAGAGGGACGGGTACGCCTTGCTGCTGCGTTGACAGCTGCCGCTGTCGGACAGATAGCTTCCGGCGCCCACTCCCGAGGAGTAGGAGTCGCCGAGAGCGACGTAGCGCTCGCCCGCAGCCGCCGCGGCGAAGGCGGGCTGGGCCATGCCGAGGGTCGCGGCGACCAGGGCCAGCAGGGTGGGCAGGGCCCATCTCAATCTAGACGTGCGCATGACAAAGAACTCCCTGAAGCGTTGTGGGGAAAAGGAGTTGTTGAAGTGTCACTCTTCTAGCAGTGGTCGCCGCGGTCGCGATAGACGTGCGGATCGGTTTGTTTCCGCGGGTTCCTGCACGAGGCGCGGGCGGCGCCCGGCGCGCAGGCCCCTTCGTCGCAGGTCGGAGCCCGGGAGGGACCGGCATCCGTGACGCCCGGCTCTTCCCTCTCCTTCGCCGTCGGCCGGCGCCTCATCCGCGCTCGCGGAGATACGCCTCCAACTCGGCGGCGCCGGTGAGCATCGCCCGCCCGCGGGCGGACAGCCGCCCCTGCCAGTCACCCAGCGCGGCCTCCAGCGGCTCCAGCCCGCCGGCCGCGCGCACCCGCGCGATCAGCGGGGCGATCCGCTCCAGCGGGTAGCCGCCCCGCCTGAGCTGGTGGGTCAGCCGGGCGTCCCGAACGTCGGCCTCGTCGTAGACCCGGTACCCGGTCATCGCGTCGCGGCGCGGGCGCACGACGCCGGCGGTCTCCCACGCGCGCAGCGTGGCGGGCCGGATGCCGAGCCTGCGCGCCAGCGGCCCGATGTGCGTGGCTCCGGATCCGGCGCCCCGCGCGTCGGGCCCGGCCGTCGCGGCGGACTCCAGGCCGCGGAGCGCGCTCTCCACGGCCCGGAGGGTCCGGCGGTCGTCGAGGAGCTGGGCGTGGCTCTCGTCGACGAGGCGGAGCGCCTCGTCGACGGCGCCCTGGTTCACGGCCCGCATGATCGACGCCGCCGCCTGGTGGCCATGGCCGGGGACCAGGGCGAGGAACGCCCGCAGCGCCGTCGCGTGCAGCGGCGTGTAGGTGCGGTAGCCGTGGGCCGTTCGACCGGCGGCCGGCAGGATGCCGGCCTCCTCGTAGTTCCTGACCGCCTGGGTGGACAGACCGTGCCGACGGGCCAGGTCGATCGGCCGCAGGTGCCTCGTGGTTTGAAGGTTTCGGCCCATGCCGCCGACGGTATCGCGCGAAAGTCTCCACCGGGGGTTCAAGGATAGCGTTGAAGGCATGGCGACCGACATCACGCACACCGCCCATCCCGTCGAGGCTGCCGCCGTCATGAGGCTGCTTCCGGCCCGGCCCCGGCTCCTCGCCCTGGGCGAGCCCACCCACGGCGAGGACTTCCTGCTCGACCTGCGCAACGAACTCTTCCGCCGCCTCGTCGAGGAGGAGGGCTACCGGACGATCGCGATCGAGAGCGACTGCCTGCGGGGCCTCGCGGTCGACGCCTACGTCACATCGGGCGAGGGCGCGCTCGACGAGGTCATGGAGCGCGGATTCAGCCACGGCTGGGGCGCGTTCGAGGGCAACCGCGCGCTCGTACGCTGGATGCGGGCGTACAACGACGGCCGGCCCGCCTCCGGGCGCCTCCGCTTCGCGGGCGTCGACGGCCCGCTGGAGATCACCGCGGCCGAGAGCCCCCGGCAGGCCCTCACCGCGCTCCACGACTACCTCACGGACCGGGTGGACGCCGATCTGCTCCCCTGCACCGCGCAGACGCTCGACCGCCTGCTCGGCACCGATGACCGGTGGACCGAACCCGAGGCCATGAGGGACCCGGCCCGATCGGTGGGCCGCTCGGCCGAGGCAAGGGAGTTGCGCCTGCTCGCCCACGACCTGGTGGCGCTGCTCGACGCGCAGACGCCCCACCTGATCGGGGCGACCTCGCGGGAGGACTGGGACCGTGCGTGCCTGTACGGCCGCACCGCCACCGGACTGCTGCGCTACCACCACGAGATGGCCGACACCTCGCCGGCCCGCATGGCGCGACTGTGCGCGCAGCGGGACCTGATGATGGCCCACAACCTCCTCGCCGTCGCCGCTCGCGGACCGGCTCTCGTCCACGCCCAGAACGCCCACCTCCAGCGGGAGAAGAGCACGATGCGGATGTGGCAGGGGCCCGTGGAGTGGTGGAGCGCCGGCGCGCTGGTGAGCGCACGGCTCGGCGAGGGGTACGCCTTCGTGGCCACGGCGCTCGGCACGATCCGGCACCGGGGAGTGGACGCACCGCCACCGGACACCGTCGAGGGCCTCCTCTACGCCCTCCCGGAGGACCGGTACGTCATCGACACCACGCGTCTGGCCACCTCACTCGGCGACACGCCACCCGCGCCCCGGGTGTCCCCCTGGTTCGGGTACGCCCCGTTCGACCCGGCCCACCTGGCGGACTGCGACGGGATCGTGTTCGTCAAGGACGTCCCGCAGTGCTCGGACCGCGTATCCCGGTGACCGGGCGACCGTGATCTCTCAGCCGACGTGCAGGACCCGGAAGCGGTCCGGGTCCGCCGGGTCGCGGTCGGCGACATGGATCGGTGCCCCCGCCCACTGCCACACCCCGGTGCCCGGCGTGCGGGCGAACCGGATCGGACCGCGGGTGCCCTCGACCGCCACGCGCGGCCAGGACGCGGCGAGGGCCGCCCGGTCCGTGCCATGGGAACGCAGCGCCGAGGCGAGGACGGTGACGGTGTCCCAGCCCTCGAAGGCGACGAACGAGGGGGCTTCGCCCAGCCGTTCGCGAAGCTCCTTCCCCACGCGTTCGCCGAGAGGGCCGAGGCGCTCGGGAAGGTAGCGCAGGAACGGGATTCCGGCGCCGTCCTCGCGCAGCGCCGCGGACCATGAGGCGAGCTCCGGCTGTCCGGCCGGGGCGCCGATCAGGACATCCGCGAGCCGTCGGTCGCCGCGGACGGCACGGACGAACGGCACCGCCGGCTCCGGCTGCCCGACCAGCAGGAGCAGCGCCGTCACGCCGTGGTCGACGAGCGCGTCGCACAAGGCCTCGGGGGTGAGCGCGTCCGCGTCGAGTTCCATGACGGTGCCGTCATGGGCGGCGAGGTGTTCGCGCAGCACGCGGACCCCGGACGCCCAGTACACGCTCGGCTGGGCCGCCACGGCGATCCGCCGCCTGCCGTCGCCCAGGAGGAAGTCCGCGTAGATCCGCCAGCCGCGGGACTGCGGCGGGGCGAGGCGCGCGACCCACGCCGTCGGCTCCTCGGTCAGCGCGTCGAGCACCGCGGACGAGCAGAGGAACGGAACGCCGAGCGCGTCGGCCCGGGCGGCGGCGGCGCGGGCGACCACGCTGTGGTACTCGCCCACCACGGCGGACACCCCCAGGCCTGCCAACTCGTCCACGGCCGCCGCGGCCCGCGCCGGATCGGCCGCGGTGTCCCGGACCACCAGCTCCAGTGCTCTGCCACCGATCCCGCCGGCGGCGTTGACCTCGGCCACGGCCAGGTCGAGCCCTGCCAGCAGGTGCCGGCCCGCCTCGACCCAGCCGGGCCGCGTCAACGGGACGAGAGCGCCCAGGCGGACGGAGGACCCGCCCGCCCGCTCGGCCGTGGGCGGCGACGGAGGCGTGTTCATCGGGTGGCGTCTCCCCAGCAGGTGTCTTGTCGAGCGTGCCAGGGTCGCGGCGGCACGCCCGCGTGATCAGGCTGCCGGCCATTGGACCCGTCCCCCTCGCTGCGGGGCAAGCGGTTTTCCCGGTCGCCGGGCTGCGGAGGGGCGGGACCAGGAGGTCCTCGGCCGTGGAGACCGCGGGGGCCGGCACGGTGACGGGGGAGAGGCCCTCGCGCTCGTCGACGCGGGTGACGAGGTCGGTGTGCTCGGCCGGGGCCGGCGTGCGCGCCCGGCGCCTCCCGCCACCGACGCGGCGAAGTGCTCCGGGATGCCTCGGTGCGAGGCATCCCGGAGGCGGGGGTCAGCGACCGGTCAGGGACCCGACGGTGCCGGTGGCGTGGTCGATGACGTTGCCGTGGGAGCAGTTGTCGGAGTGGTCCCCCACCCAGTCGCCCAGGACGGGCACGACCGCGACCTCCTGGAGGCACACGGCGGCGGCGGTGAAGTTCCAGTTGTTGGCGGCGTTGACGCCACCGCCGAAGTTGCTGTCGTTGTCGGCGAACGCGGGCGGGGCGACCGAGAGGGCCGCGGCGGCGAGCAGGCCGCTGGTGATGATCTTTCGCATGTCCTGAAAACGCCGTTCTCCCCGGCTGGTAACGGCCTGGAGTCGCGAGGTGCTCTGGCGAACGGGCGATGTCCTGGGGTGGCGCACACACGACGTCGGGCCCCGTCCTCACGAGGAGGACGGGGCCCGACGGGTGTTCGGCGCGCGTCGGCGACTCGTTCCCGCGGGCGGGAGCGCGATGGGGCCGGAGCCGGGGATCAGTAGGCGGAGTCGACGTTGTCGATCGAGCCGTACTTGTCGGCCGCGTAGTTGGCCGCCGCGGTGATGTTGGCGACCGGGTCCGTCAGGTCGTGCGGGGTGCCGGCGACGTGGTAGGCGTCGAACGTCGGCTGGATGACCTGGAGCAGGCCCTTCGACGGCGTGCCGTTCTGCGCGTTCACGTCCCAGTTGTTCTGGGCCTTGGGGTTACCGGAGGACTCACGCATGATGTTGCGGTGAAGGCCCTCGTACGTACCGGGGATGTCCTCGGACTTCATGATGTCCAGGGCTTCCTTGATCCAGCCGTCGAGGTTGTCGGCGTACTGCTTCTTCGCCTTCTTCGCCGGAGCCTCCGCCGCCGACACCTGGGCCGCCGCGACGTTCGCCGTGACCGGTGCCGCCTGGGCGGGCGACGGGGCCAGCGTGAGCGCTGCCGCCGCGGCACCCGCGGTGGCGATACCCGCGACGGAGAGCTTACGGAATCGGGCGATGCGGCCGGCGGTGTTCTGCGTGGGGGCGGTCATACGTGGGTAACTCTCCTAGCTGAGACAACAGGGGGTGCCGACCGGGAACGGTGCGGCGGAAGCGGAGCGGTGTCCGCGTGGTGGCCGGGGCGGTCGGCCGGACTCGTTTCGTGTCCGGCCCGGTGCCGTGCTCCCCGGGACGACAGCCATGGTTAGGGGCGCTTCCCGTCCGGCGCAAGGATGTGACGTACTACCCGACCGCGTGGCACGGGTCCGCGGCGCGCCTCGCACGCCGCCCTGACGCGGGCCGATGGCCCTGCCGCGTACTACCTCGCTTAGAACGTGACTTGGCTCCTATGCGGGGCGTCACAAGCACGGGCGTCGCCGAGGGCTGCCGTATCACGCACCGGTGGAAGCGGCTCACGCTGTGTGGGCGCGTCCGGGCCGCCCGCTCCCCGCGCCCGAATCCGGCGTCCGGCGCCACGCGATGCCCGGCGTGGGCGTCGCGACGGCCTCGTCACTCCTCCGGCGTCCGCCCCGGGCCCGGCCGCGCCTCGATCCGGTGGCGGACCACCGTCGTGAGCACCGTCAGGCGCGTCGACGGCGCGGGCGCCGGGGCCGTGGGGTGCTCGATCCGCCGAGCCCCGTCCGGCAGTGCGGCGAGGTCCGCCTCGAAGCGGGCACGGGCGGCGGCCAGGGGGTCGGGCGGCGCGGTGCGCAGCCCGCCCCGCATCACGGTCCGCAGCAGGGGTTCCGTGCCCGGGGGCGGTTCCTCGTTCGCCAGGCCGACGACGTCACGCAGCCCCGGGCCGCGGAAGACCTGCTTGGGTCCCGGAGCCGTCGCCTTCGCCGTCGAGAGCTTCATGACCGGATGCCCGTCGTACTCGACCAGCTTGTACGCCGCGTCCAGGTAGGGGGCGTCGGCGGCCGTGCCGACCTTGGTCCCCACGGCGTAGGCGTCGATCGGCGCCCCGTCCCGTACGAGCCGGTCGACGCCGTACTCGTCCAGACCGCCGCTCACGATGATCAGCACGTCGGCGAGCCCGGCCGCGTCGAGCGCGGCGCGCGCCCGGCGGGCCAGCGCGCCCAGGTCCCCGCTGTCGAGGCGGATCCCGCACTCGGGACCGAGCCCGAGGTCCGCGAGCACCCGCGCGGCCGTTGCGACACCGCGGTCGGTGTCGTAGGTGTCGACCAGGAAGGTCACCGGCCCCGGATGGGCACGGGCGAAGGCCCGGAACGCCTCCTCCTCGGAGGCGAAGGCCTCGACGTACGAGTGGGCCATCGTGCCGGCGGCCGGGATGCCGTACCGGCGCGCGGCGGCGACGTTGCTCGTGCCGGCGAAGCCCACCAGGGCGCACAGCCGCGCCGCGCGCAGCCCGGCCTCGGGCCCGTGGGCGCGGCGCAGCGAGAAGTCCACCACGGGCCGGCCCCGGGCCGCGAGCACGCAGCGGGCCGCCTTGGAGGCGATCGCCGTCTGGTGACAGACGAGGGAGAGCAGGTACGTCTCCACGAGCTGGGCCTGGGGGAGCGGCGCGGTGACCTCCAGGAGCGGCTCACCGGCGAAGACGAGCCGTCCCTCGGGGAGGGCGCGGACCTGCCCGTCGAAGGACAGCCCGCGCAGCGGTTCGAGATCCTCGACGGGCCGCCCCAGGGCGTCCGCGAAGTCCCGCACGTCCGACCTGCCGACATGGAAGCGGGAGAGGTAGTCCAGGGCCGGCTCGAGGCCGGCCGCGACCAGGAATCCGCGGCCCGGTGGCAGGTCCCGTACGGAGAGGCTGAAGGTGGCGGGTGCCCGCATGTCCTCCCGCAGGTACGAGAGCGCCATCGTGACCTCGTAGAGATCGGTGGTCGTCACCTCGGACATGCTTCGAGCATGCGCGGTCGGCAGGCACCTCGCACGGGGACCGTGTCCCCCTACCCGCTCGCGACCGGGGGCCGACGGGGCGAGGTAAGGGGTGCCGGGCGGCGTGGGCGGCCCCGGGTGGGCCGGTTGCCGAGGAAACGCCGGTGCGGCGGTCTCGGTTGGGTGGTGTCCCGGGCTGTGAGGCGGGGCGGGACGCCGCCGCGGGGAGGCATGGAGCGACAGTCGCCGGCCGGACGCCGGCACCCGATCGCGCTGGAGGGATTGTTCTGATGTCGCAGGTGAAGGAATCGATCGAGGTCGACGTGCCGGTGACGACGGCCTACAACCAGTGGACGCAGTTCGAGTCGTTCCCGCAGTTCATGGACGGGGTCGAGCGCATCGAGCAGCGCAGCGACACGCTCACGCACTGGGTGACGAAGATCGGCGGGGTGAAGCGCGAGTTCGACGCGGAGATCACGGCGCAGATCCCGGACGAGCGGGTGGCCTGGGTGACCGTGAGCGGCCAGGCGGAGCAGTCCGGGCTCGTCACCTTCCGGCCCATCGACCCGGCCCACACCGAGGTGACGCTGATGATGGACTTCGACCCCGACGGGGTGGCGGAGAGCGTCGCCGACAAGCTGGGATTCATCGACCGGCAGGTCAAGGGCGACCTGAAGCGGTTCAAGCACTTCATCGAGGAGCGCGGCGCGGAGACGGGTTCCTGGCGCGGCGGTGTCTGATCCCCGCCGCCCGCCCCGCCTCCCCGGGTGCGGACGCCTCCCGGGTGGGTGGGGCGGGAGGGAGCCGTCACGGTCCCGGAACCATGGCGGCGCAGTGCCTTGGTCTTCCTGTCTCATCCTCGGCCTCGTCGTCGCCCGGGCGGTCGACGTGCCGGCCTGGGGCCGGGAGAGAAAGCGGATATAACGCTCGAAGGGGTACGGTCGCCCGGTGGGCACAACGACGGAGCACTCCGAGGGAGCGGGACCGTTCACGACCCGGCTCACCTGGCCTCTCGAGGGCGGGGACACCGCGGTGTGGGAATCGCGCCCGGCCCGGAAGCGCGCACGCCTGACCGTACGGGCCGAGGGCGGGAGGGAGCCCCTCGCCCGGCCGGCGGACGGCGTCTCGCTCGTCCGGATGCGGAGGCTGAACGCCGTCGCCGCCGGCGCGTTCACCGTGGGTGGCACGCTCTTCGCCCTCGGCGCGGGTCTGTCGCAGTTCGGCCCGAGCGGCATGACGAGCGCCTGGATCTACTTCGCCGGCGGACTCTTCTTCAACACCGGCGGGTACGCCTCCCTCCTCCAGTCCGTCAACGCACCCCGTCGCGACGCCGTCGCCGGAAGGCTCGCCTCGCAGCGCTGGCGGTGGTGGAGCTATCAGCCCGACCGGATCGGCTGGCTCAGCACCTTCCTGCTGTTCGTCGGCACGCTCGTGTTCGGGATCAACCTCGTGGGTTCCCTGCTGGACGGGCTTTCGGTCCAGCAGGTGAACAGGCTGGTCTGGGCACCCGACCTGGTGGGGTGCGTCCTGTTCCTGATCTCCGGTCACCTCGCGCTGGTCGAGGTCTGCCACGGCCGGCCGCGTGTCCGCGCGCATGACCTCGGCTGGTGGATCGTCGCCGTCAACCAGCTCGGATCGGCCCTGTTCATGGTGTCGGCCCTCGCGGCCTTCACGCGGCCCGCGACCGGCGACCTGGTGAACGTCGCCGTCGCCAACTGGGGGACGCTCACGGGAGCCGCGTGTTTCGCCGTCGGAGGGGTGCTGCAGTTCTCCGAGCGCCCCTGACGCGGGCTCAGACCCCTGGATCCGGTCTGGCGGGACGCGTCACTCCCGCGCGTACGGCCTCCAGCTGGGCGGCGAACGCCAGGCCCAGGAAGAGGGCCAGCGAGGTCAGGTAGGACCACAGGAGCAAGGCCATGACCGCGCTCAGGGGCCCGTACACACTGGTGAAGGAGCCGCTCACTCCGACGTACAGGCTCAGGCCCCAGGTCGCCCCGTTCCAGAGCACGAGATAGAGGACGGCGCCGAAGGCGAGCCAGGTGTAGCCGGGTTGGTCGCGGCGCGGGGAGAGCCGGAAGATCGCGCTGGTGGCCAGGACGGCGAGGAGCACGCCGACCGGCCAGCGCAGGATCTCCCACGCTCGGGTGGTGCCCGGCCCGAGGTGGTACGTCTGCGTGGCGGCATGGGTCAGATCGGAGCCGAGGACGGTGAGGAGGAAGCTCAGCCCCAGCGGCAACCCGGCGAGCACGGCCATGGCCAGCCCCCAGGAGTACTTGAGCGGAAAGGGCCGGTCCCGCTCGTTGCCGTAGATGCGGTTGGCGCCGCGCTCGACCTGGCACAGCGCGGTGGTGACGTTGACGAGGGAGAACAGCAGGCCCAGCCAGAGGGCCGCCTGGCCCCCGTCGCCCGCGTGCCTGCGGCTCAGTCGCAGCGCTTCGTCGACCATCTCCTGGCTGGGGCCGCTGGTGATCCGGCGGATCGTGAGTTCGGCGACACGGCCGATGCCCTCCGTGTGCAGGGCACCGGACAGGCCGATGGCGGCGATGGCCAGCGGGACGAGCGACAGGACCGTCTGCAGCGCCAGGGCCCGCGAGTGGCTGAAGCCGTCGGCGTAGCGGAAGCGTACGAACGAGTCCCGTGCCAGGCTCCAGCCTCCGTACCGGCGCAGAGCGGCCCATGCTTCGTCGCCGGACAGTTCCTCGCCCCGGACGTCACGTCTCTGCGGTACGCGTGTGGCGGTGCCCATCATCGTCCTGTCTGCCGGGGAAGGGCCCGTTCCCCGGCCGGGGGACGGGCGGAGAGGAACACGGAACCCACGACGACCAGCGTCACGGCGCCGTTGACCAGGCCCCCCACGACATCGGTGGGGTGATGCATGCCCCGGTACATCCGCGACAGCCCCACGGCGACGGGAATCAGCAGCAGCACCAGGGCGGCGTACCGCCGGGCGCCGTGCACACAGGCCAGCACCAGCACGGCGATCCCTCCGTACAGGGCGACGGACGCCCCGACGTGACCCGACGGGAAGCTCGACGTCGGCGGGGCCGTGTCGAGGTGGGGCACGTCGGGCCGCGGCCGTTGCACGCACATCGTGACCACGAGGAACGTCGTCGACTGCACCACGGTCGCCGCGCCGAGAAAGGCGGCCTCCCGCCATCGCCGCCCGCCCGACAGCGTCAGCAGAGCGGTGACGCACACCAGCGTCACGCCGACGACGGCCTCCGTGTCGGCCAGCGCCGACAGCCACTCCGACAGGGTGTCCACCGTGGCGCCGCGAAGGGCGAGGACCCCGCGGACGACCGGCCCGTCCACGGAGGACAGCAGGACGCCCGCATGGGCGGAGGTCACCGCGAGGCCGAGCCCCACCATCAAGGTCGTCTGCACGGGGACCAGCACCACGAGCCACGAGGGCCTCGCGTCCGCGCCTCTGCCTGTCGTCATGGGATCCTCGTTGCCCGTCGCCGCCGGATGATGTGCCCCGGCGGGCCTCAGGTTCCGGGCAGCGGTTCCTGGTCGACCACGTGCTCGGGGGTGGAGGGCGGCCGGCGTGACGGGTCGCAGTGGGGTCCGTAGCCGGTGAGACGGGATTCGGGGCTGGTGAGCTCCCGGCCGCAGCGCCGGCAGTAGCGGTGCCGGTACCCGGTGACGGGGTCGTCGACGAGGGCGGACTGGCGGGACGCGGGGCGTCGGGGCATGACCCCATTCTCGCGGCGGTGGTCGGGCGCCGCGGCGGCGGCCCGGCAGGACCCGTCCGCGACGTTCTCGCCCACGGGTGCGCGCGCGACGGGCCGGGCGCGCCTCAGAGCCCGCCGAGTGCCGACCGGTCGTCGAGCCGGCCCGCGCCCGCCGCGGCCGCGACCGGGAGCGGGATCTCGAAGTGCACCGTCCCGTACCCGCCGTGCTCGCCCGTCGTCCGCGCGTCGCAGACCTCGTCGGCCATGCTGCGCCAGAATGCCTCGGCGCCGGGGATGTCGACGTTGGTGTGCAGGTAGACGGTGTCGTATCCGGGGGCACCCGCGGCGAACCCGCAGGCGGTCCTGACCATGGCGCGGGCCAGTCCGTGGCGGCGGTGGTCGGGGCGTACGTACACCCGCAGGAGCTGCGCCGTACGCCGGGACGCGTAGCGGTCGGCGAGCCAGCGTGGATGCGGGGGGTGGGCCGGGCCCCGGGAGTGCAGCGCGGTGGTGCCGACCACCTCGTCGCCCAGGACGGCCACCACCAGGGCGTGGCGGGGATGCGCGAGGTAGGTGCCCTCGATGTCCACGACGTCGTCGTGCCACCGGGGCACGTATCCGTAGTCGAACTCCCGGTAGAACGTGTCGAGCATGACGCTGCGCGCCCCCGGCACGTCCGCGGGCCCGGCGAGCCGTACCGCGTACGGCCCGGTCTCCTGTCGTGGCGTCAGGTCTCTCATGGCGCGGTGGCTCCCTTCGGTGCTCCGGTCCTCTTGATCGGCAGGCTACCCGAGATCGCCTCTATTGGAAATGAAAACGATTTCAGATAGCTTCCTTCTCGGTCCGGTGCGGACGCCTCCCTCAGGCGCTCCGCTTCGCAGTCACGCCCCGCTCCGGCGGAGCATCCCGAGAGGAAGTCCCTTGGCACATCTGCTGGTTGTCGAGAGCTGGGTGGGATCGATGAGCACGCTGCTGCCCAGGGCGATCCGCGAAGGCGGTCACGAGTTCACCTTCGTCACCCGCGACCTGCACCACTACCTGCGAGGCGCCCGGCCCGACGGCGGCCCGCACCCCCTGCTCGCCGCCCGCAACATCATCACCGCCGACACCAACGACATCGACGGGCTGCTGTCCCGGCTGGAACGGCTGCACGCCGTGCTCGCCTTCGACGGCGTGGTCTCCTCCTGCGACTACTACCTGCCGGCCGTGGCCCGGACGGCCGAGCGCCTGGGCCTGCCGGGGCCTGCCGCGGAGGCCGTCGAGGCGTCCTGCCGCAAGGACCTGACGCGCCGTGTGCTGGCCGGAGCAGGCGTGCCGGGCCCCCGCTTCGCGCTTTGCGGGGACGCGGCACAGGCGGTCGAGGCCGCCCGCGACATCGGGTACCCGCTGGTGGTCAAGCCCGTGGACCTCTGCGCCGGGATGCTGGTCCGTCAGGTCCGAGACGAGCGGGAGCTGGAGCTCGCATGTCAGGCGCTCGCGGACTTCCCCGTGAACGCGCGTGGCCAGGACCGGGCTCCCGTCGTCCTCCTCGAACAGCTCCTCACCGGTCCGGAGGTCAGCGTCGAGACCGTCTCCTCCGCAGGCGTCACGGAGGTGGTCGGAGTCACGGACAAGAGCATCGGCGGCGCACCGAACTTCATCGAGACCGGTCACATGTTCCCGGCCGCGATGGCGCCCGGCCCGCAACGGGACGCGGCCGACACGGCCCTGGCCGCCGTCAGGGCTCTCGGCCTCGACCACGTCGTGTGCCACACCGAGATCAAACTGACCCCCGACGGCCCCCGGGTCATCGAGGTCAACCCCCGCCCGGCCGGCAACCGCATCACGGAACTGGTCCGCCACGTCACCGGCATCGACCTCGCCGCCGTCTGCGTGGACGTCGCCCTGGGCCGTACGCCCGATCTCGCCCCCCGCCCGACCGGCGTGCGCAGTGCCGCCATCGCCTTCCTCCTCCCCGACACCGACGGCATCCTCACCGGCATCGAGGGCGCCGACGCGGTCCGGGCCGAGCCCGGCGTACTGGAGCTCACCCTCGCCGAGACGGGCCGGTCCGTGCGCGCCGCGACCAGCAACAACCAATACCTCGGCCACGTCATGACCGCCGACACCCGGGGCGACGGCGCCCGGGAGGACGCCGAACGGCTCCTCTCCGCGCTGCGGCCCACCTACCAGGAGTGTCCGGCCGAGCTGTCCCCGGCGGTGCCGGCATGAGTGCCCTCACGCTCCACGAGCCCGCCGTACGCACCGTGGACGAGCTGGTCGCGCACGTCCGCGCCGGTGGCTACGGAACCGACCCCGCCCAGGAGCGCGTCGCGCTCGCCTTCACCACCAGCCAGGCCGTCCGCCACGACGGCCGCAGCAGCGGATACCGCAACGAGGTGCTCAGCCTGCGCCTGCACGCCGCGGTCGGATCCTGCGCGGTGGAACCGGGAGCACTGCCCGCGGCGGCGCTCGACGACTGCGTCGGGGCGTCGGTCGCCGCGCTTCTCGAGCACCCCCTCCTGCCCGTGCGCATCGCGGCACTCGACGCCTACCTCGCGCACGTGCGCCCCCACACGCCCGACCACGGCGCCCGCCCCTGCGCCCTGCCCGCCGGGAACTCGCTGCAGAGGTCCCGGGCCCGGGCCCGCGCCGTCATCGACCTGCTCCCCGCGACCGGGCCCCGCCGCGTCCTCGTCATCGGGGTGGTCAACTCCCTGCTGGAGCGGCTGCGTGAGCGCGGTCTCGCGTACGTCCCCTGCGACCTCAAGGGCGGCGTCACCGAATGGGGCGAGACGGTACGGACCGACGCCCTCGCCGAGCTCGCCCACTGCGACGCGATCCTCGCCTCCGGCATGACCCTCGGCAACGGCACCTTCCAGCCGCTGCTCGACCACGCGGCGGCCACCGGCACCCCCCTGGTCATGTTCGCCCAGACGGGCAGCGCGATCCTCCCGAGGTTCCTGCGGGCCGGGGTGAGCGCCCTCTGCGCGGAGCCGTACCCCTTCTTCTGGCTCGACGGCGGCCCCGGAACCATCCACCGCTACGACGGTCCCGGAACCGATATCCGCGACGGCGGCCCCGGAACCATCCACCGCTACGGCGGTCCCGGAACCATCCACCGTCACGGAGGCGCCCGGTGACCACCGCACTTCCCTTACACCGCCCGCCGTCGCGCAGCGCCCACCCGGAGCTGCTGACACTGATCGGGCGCACCCCGCTCGCCCGGATCCGCACGGAACTGCCTTCCCCGCACCCCGGCTTCTGGGCCAAACTCGAATGCCTCGGCGCCGGCGGCATGAAGGCCCGGTCCGCCGTGTCCATGCTCCGCGGCGCCCGTCTGCGCGGCGAACTCCGCCCGGGCGCCACCGTGGTCGAATCGACCTCCGGCACCCTCGGCATCGGGCTCGCCCTCGCCGGGCAGGCCCTCGGGCACCCGGTCGTCCTCGTCGGCGACCGTGAACTCGAACCCTCCATGCGGCAGTTGCTGCACGCGTACGGCGCACGGCTGGAGCTGGTGGAGCGGCCCGCCGTCGAAGGCGGCTGGCAGGCCGCCCGGATCACCCGGCTGCGCGAGGTCCTGGCCCGGACACCGGACGCCTACTGGCCCGACCAGTACAACAACCCCGACAACGCCGCCGGTTACCACGCCATGGCGGCCGAACTGTGCGAGCAGATCGAGCACCTGGACGTGCTGGTCTGCAGCGTCGGCACCGGCGGACACAGTGCCGGGCTCATCGGCCCGCTGCGACGTCGCTGGCCGCGGCTGAAGGTCATCGGCGTCGACTCCATCGGCTCCGCCATCTTCGGCCAGCCCGCCCGGCCCCGCCTCATGCGCGGGCTCGGCAGCAGCATCCACCCGCGCAACGTCGCCCACCACGCCTTCGACGAGGTCCACTGGGTGGGCCCCGCCGAGGCCGTCGACGCCTGCCGCCGGCTCGCCCGCACCAGCTTCGTCAGCGGCGGCTGGAGCACCGGCGCTGTCGCGCTGGTCTCCGCCTGGGCCGCCCGCGTCGAGACCGGCGCGGTCGTCGCGACGGTCTTCCCCGACGGCCCGCACCGCTACCTCGACACCGTCTACGACGACGACTACTGCCGCGCGCACGGCCTGGACCGGCCCGACCTCGCGGTCCGGCCCGTCGAGATCCCCCACCCGCACGCGACCGAGGCCATCGGCTGGACCCGCTGCCGCACCGTCGTCACCCCCCTCACGGCGAACCGGCCGCTCCTGCCCCCACCCGCCCGGGGAGGCACCGCATGAGACTGACCTGGCACACCACCGAGCTGGAACTGGCCGAGCCCCTGCGCATCTCCCGTTCCGTCATGGCCCGCCGCGACGCCGTGTGGGTCGCCGTCGAACACGGCGGTCTGACCGGCTGGGGCGAGGTGGTCAGCAGCGACTACCTCGGGCTGCCCACACCCCGCATCCTCCGGCACCTCAGCGCGGCGCGCCCCGCCGTCGCACGCCTGCCCGACCCCGAGACCGCGTGGCACGCGCACCTCGCCGACCCGATCCCCGGCTGGTCGGAGCTGCCCGCCGGTGTGCTCGCCGGACTGGAGGCGGCCCTGCTCGACCTGACCGGCAAGCGCGCCGGAAGCCCCGCCCACCGGTTGCTGGGCGCCCGGACCGCGCCGGCCGCGCGGACCGCCCGGACGATCGGCATCGTCGCCCCCCGGGCGGCGGCCGCTGAGGCCGCCCGTCTCGTACGGAGCGGCTTCACCGTCCTGAAGGTCAAGGCCGGATCGCCCGATCCGGCGGACGACCTCGCCCGGGTGGACGCCGTACGGACCGGGGCTCCCGGGGTGAGCCTGCTCCTCGATCCCAACGGCGCCTGGAGCGAGCGCCAGGCCGTCGACCTGCTGCCGCGCTTCGCCGAGCTGGGCGTCACCGCTGTGGAGCAGCCCATCGCCCCCGGCACCCCGCACGGCCTCGCGCGCGTGGCGAAGGAGTCCCCGGTCCCGGTCATCGCGGACGAGGACGCCGTCTCGTACGAGGACGCCGTCGCGCTCGCCGGCCTGGTGCACGGGGTCAACGTCAAGCTGGCCAAGTGCGGTGGGGTACGCAACGCCCTGCGGATCCACGAGGCCCTGCGCGGCTCCGGGACGGACCTGATGCTGGGGTGCCTGACCGCCAGCTCCCTCGGCATCGCCCCGGCCGTGCACCTCGCCGACCGGGCCCGCTGGGTGGACCTCGACGGACACCTGCTGCTCGCCGGCGACCCCTGGACGGGGATCGGCGGCGCCGACGGCACCGTACGGGCCGGCGACGCCGCCGGTCTCGGCGTCCGGCGCACCCACCGGGTGGACATACCGTGAGGATGCTCGGCTCCCTCCGGAGCTTCCCGCCCGCCGTGCGGCTGCTCCTGGTCAACCAGCTCGGAGTCAACACCGGCTTCTACCTCCTCATCCCGTACCTCGCCACCCATCTCGCCGACGACCTGGGACTATCGGCCGCCGTCATCGGTGTGGTCCTCGGTCTGCGCAACCTCAGCCAGCAGGGCCTCTTCCTGATCGGCGGCTCCGCGGCCGACCGGCTCGGCGCGCGCGGTGTGATCATCGCGGGATGCGCCCTGCGCACCGTGGGGTTCGGCCTCTTCGCCCTCGGCGACGGCCTGCCGCTGCTGCTCGCCGCGTCCGTACTCAGCGGGCTGGCGGGGGCGCTCTTCAACCCCGCCGTACGGACCTACGTCGCCCAGGAGGCGGGAGAGCGCAAGGCGGAGGCGTTCGCGCTGTTCAACGTCTTCGCCACCGGCGGGGCGTTGCTCGGCCCCCTGCTCGGCACGCTGCTGCTGCTCGTGGACTTCCGCGCGGCCGCCGTCACCGCGGCCGGCGTGTTCGCCGTCCTCACCCTCGCCCAACTGCTGGTGCTGCCCGCCCGGGAGGTGCCGGCCCCCGCCACCCGCGTCCTCGGCGACTGGCGCGAAGTCGCCGGCAACGGCCGGTTCCTGGCCTTCTCCCTCGCCATGGTCGGCATGTACGGCCTGGAGAACCAGCTCTACCTCCTCCTGCCCCGCGCGGCCACCGAGGCGTCCGGCTGGAGCGGCTCGGTCGGCCTGCTGTTCCTCGCCGGGACCGTCGCGAACCTGCTCTTCCAGCTGCGCATCACCCGCGCCCTCGAGAAGCGGGGGACCCGGGGCCGCTGGATCGCCACCGGTCTGGGCGTCATGGCCCTGGGTTTCCTGCCGCCGATGCTCGTGGCGGGCTCCGCCGCGGCCCCGCATCCGCTGCGCCTCGTGCCGGTGCTCGCCGGAGCCCTCCTCCTGCACCTCGGCGTGATGGTCGCGCAGCCCTTCGTCATGGAGCTGATACCGGCCTTCGGGCGCGCGAACCTGACCGGCACGTTCTACGGCCTCTTCTACGCGATCTCCGGTGTCGCGGCCGCGGCGGGCAGCGCCGCGATCGGCTGGTCCATGGACACCGCCGGCCACACCGGCCTGGCCTGGCTGCCGTACGGGTGCTGCCTCGCCCTCGGCCTGGCCTCGGCCGTCTCCGTCGACCACCTCCGACGCCGCGGCGTCCTGCCCGCCGGGCAGACCCCCGACGCGGTGGCCCCCGCGCGGAGCGAGTCCCGATGACCGCGGCTCCCGACGCGATGGCCCCCGCCCCTTCCGACCGGCCCCGAAGCGAGAACCCATGACCCCGACGTCCGACGGCAACCTCCTCACCGACCACCCCGAGCTCTACGAAGAGCGCTTCCCCGACCCCGACCGGCTCGCCGCCCGCTGGACCGAGGACGTGCTGGCCCGGCACGGCGCCGGCCCCCGCGTCCTCGACGTCGGCTGCGGCACGGGGCGTGACGCCGCCTGGCTCCACCACCGGGCCGGCCGGCGCGTCACCGGCATCGACACCTCCTCGGCCATGCTGGCCCACGCGGCCACGCACCATCCGGGCCCCGACCACCACGCGGCCGACATGCGCGACTTCGACCTCGGCACGCGCTTCGACGCGATCGTCTGCCTCGACAGCGCCCTCCTGTACTGCCACACCAACGAGGACCTCACCTCCTTCCTCGCCCGCTGCCGCGCCCACCTCACCCCGGGCGGCCTCCTCGTCGCCGAGATGCGCAACGGCGCCTTCTTCCTCGGCGGCACCGATCTCCTCGACGGACCGAGCGTCAGCACCTTCACCTGGCGGGACACCACGTACACCTCCCGCACCACCCTGTGGATCGACCACGGCGCACAACTCCTGCGCCGCCGCCGGACCTGGACCGCGGACGACGGCAGCCCCGCGCAGGAGCAGCACTCCGCCTGGCGGCTCCTCTTCCCGCAGGAGCTACGCCATTTCCTCACCACCGCCGGCTTCGAGGTCCTCGCCCTGCACGACGGACCCGGCCCCCGCACGGACCCACCGTGGAGCGAGGGCGACCTCCCCCACGGCACCGCGCACTCCGACCGCCTGCACCTCGTCGCCCGGCTCACGCCCCGCCCCGACAACGGAGACCCCACCCCATGAACGACGTCCGCTCCCTCCTCGCCCGCAGAGGCTTCCTGCTCGCCACCGGCGCCACCGCCCTCGCCCTCACCGCCGCGTGCGGCACCGGCGCCACCCCGGACACCGAGAACGCCCCGGACGGCACACCCCAGGCCGGCGGCCGGCTGCGTGCCGCCTTCGCCGGCGGCGGCGCGAACGAGACCCTCGACCCGCACGCCACCAACCTGTTCGTCGACGCCGCCCGCGCGAAGGCGCTCTACGACAAGCTCGCCGACTTCGGCGCCGATCTCGCCGCCGTCCCCCGGCTCGCCGAGAAGTGGGAGCCCGACGACGCGCTCGCCACCTGGCGCGTCACCCTGCGCAAGGCCACCTTCCACGACGGCCGGCCCGTCACCGCCGAGGACGTCCTCTACAGCTACCGCCGCATCGCCGACCCGCGGGGCACCTTCCGGGCCAAGGCATCCCTGGAACCGATCGACCTCGATGCCAGCCGCGCCCTGAACCCCTCCACCGTCGAGTTCCGGCTCAAGCGCCCGTACGCCGAATTCCCCAACGTCCTCGCCGCCTTCGGCACCTACATCGTCCCCGCGGGCACCACGGCCTTCGGCAAGCCCGTCGGCTCCGGTCCGTTCTCCTTCGTCTCCTTCACACCGGGCAGCTCCCTCGTCGTCAAGCGCAACGACGCCTACTGGGAGGGCGCCCCGTACCTCGACACGCTCGAATTCGTCATCGCCTCCGAGGAGTCGGCCCGCGTCAGCGCCCTGCTCGGCGGCCAGGTCGAGTACGCGCACGAGCTGAACCCGGCCACCGCCCGCACCCACGAGGGCCAGGGCAGGATCGACGTCATCCGCCTCCCGGGCAGTGCCATGCAGGGCTTCGTCATGAAGACCGACCGCCCCCCGTTCGACGACCCCCGGGTCCGCCGGGCCTTC
This sequence comes from Streptomyces sp. NPDC053755, assembly GCF_040677675.1. Lineage (NCBI taxonomy): Bacteria > Bacillati > Actinomycetota > Actinomycetes > Kitasatosporales > Streptomycetaceae > Streptomyces > Streptomyces sp. NPDC053755. The sequence continues at coordinate 108,428 of NZ_JBFASK010000013.1, forward strand.
TTCCTCATCGCCGACCGGAAGGAGCTCGTCGACGGCGCCCTCTCCGGCGCGGGCGAGATCGGCAACGACCTCTTCGGCAAGGGGTACCAGTACTACGCGGACACACTCCCGCAGCGCGCGCAGGACCTCGCCAAGGCCCGCGCGCTCCTCAAGGAGGCCGGCGCCGAAGGCCTGAGAGTCACCCTCGACACCGCACCCGCGGCCACCGGCTTCGTCGAGGCCGCCGGCATCTTCAAGGAACAGGCCGCCAAGGCCGGCGTCACCGTCGAGGTCCGGGTGGGCAACAAGGACACCTACTGGAAGGACATCCTCTCCTCGGGGACCTTCGCCTCCTACCGCTCGGGTGCGATGCCGATCGAGTCCCACATCTCGCAGCGGCTGCTGACCGGCTCGACCACCAACGCCACCCGGTGGCAGCGGAAGGACTTCGACGACCTGTACCGGCAGGCACAGGCCACCCGCGACGAGAAGCGGCGCGGCGCGCTGTACGAGCGGATGCAGCGCCGCCTGTACGACGAGGGCGGCTTCCTGATCTGGGGCTTCGCCGACTGGATCGTCGCCACCGCACCCCGGGTCCGCGGCGTCTCCGACCAGGCCCCCGCCAACACCCTGGACTGGGCCCGCTTCGACAGGATCTGGCTCGCGTGACGCCGCACCTGGCGTGGATCGGCCGCCGCCTGCTCCTCGGGCTGGGACAGACGGCGGCCGTCGTCCTGTTCGTCTTCGCCCTCACCGAGGCGCTGCCCGGTGACGCGGCCGTCGCCCTCGCCGGGGACCAGCCGGACCCCGCCCGCATCGCCCGCATCCGCGAGACGATGGGCCTCGACCGACCGGCCGCCGAACGCCTCGTGGACTGGGTCGCCGGCCTGCCACGGGGCGACCTCGGCACCTCCCTGATCAGCGGGCGGCCCGTCATCGGCTATCTGACCGCCGGTCTCGGCCCCACCCTCCTCCTCGCCGGAGCCACCCTGGCCCTGCTCGTCCCGCTCTCCGTGGGACTCGGCGTCCTGGCCGCCCGGCGCGAGGGCGGGGCGGTCGACCGGACCGTCAGCACCCTGACCCTCGCGGTGCACGCCGTGCCCGAATTCGCCGTCGGGGTGCTGCTCGCGACCCTCTTCGGCCTGTGGCTCGGCTGGCTGCCGCCCACCGCCGTCGGCGCCGACCCCTTCACGGAGCCGGCCGTCCTGGTCCTGCCCGTCGTGGTGCTGCTCGCGCGGCCCGTATGCACCATCAGCCGGCTGGTGCGCGCCGGGATGATCGACGCGATGGCGTCCCCGTACGTCGCGCAGGCCCGCCGCTACGGCGTTCCCGGCGCCCGCGTCACCTGGACGCACGCCCTGCCCAACGCCCTCGCCCCAGCCGTCCAGCAGCTGGCCCGGACCTGCGACTGGCTCCTCAGCGGAGTGATCGTCGTGGAGGCGCTCTTCGTGATCCCCGGCCTCGGCACCGTACTCCTGGAGGCCGTCGCCGCACGCGACGTCCCGGTCGTCCAGGGCATGGCCGTGGTCTTCGGAGTCGTCACCGTCCTGGTCAACCTCGCCGCCGACCTCGTCGCCCGGCGCTTCGCACCCCGGTCCGAGGTGGCGGCGTGAAACGGCGTCCCGCACGGTCCCTCCTCGCTCTCGCGCTGATCGCCCTCCCCGTCCTGCTCGCGCTGGTCGGCCCCTTCGTCGCGGGCCAGGCCGGCCCCCGTTCCGTCTCCTTAGACTCCGGCGACGGGCACTGGCTCGGCACCGACTTCGGCGGACGCGACGTCTGGCGGCAGGTGCTCCTCGGCGGACGCTCCGTGGTGCTCGTGGCGATCGCGGCCACCGCCCTCGCGTACCTCATCGCCGTCCCGCTGGGCCTCGCCGCGGCCCTCACCCGCCGCCACTGGCTGGAGGAGGCGCTGATGCGGCCCCTGGACGTGGTCCTCGCCGTCCCCTCCCTTCTCCTGGTGCTGCTCGTCGCGGCCACCCTGACCCCGGGGCTGCCCGGACTGGCCCTGCTGGTCGGCCTGGCCGCCGTACCGGACGCCGCTCGCGTGGTGCACGCGGCCGCCGTCGAGATCTCCTCCCGGCCGGCCGTCGAGGCGCTCCGCATGCAGGGCGAGTCCTGGTGGCGCACGGCCGTCGGGTACGTCGCCCGCTCCATGCGCCGCACGCTCGCCGCCGACGCGGGGATCCGCCTCACCGGAGCCCTGTACCTGGTCTCCACCGCCGCCTTCCTCGGCGTGGGCGTCGCGCCGGACGCCGCCGACTGGGCGGTCATGGTCGACCGCAACCGCACCGGCCTGTTCCTCCAGCCCTGGGCCGTGGTCGTGCCCGCCCTGCTCATCGCGGCCCTCTCGATGGGGACGAACCTCCTGTTCGACGCCGCCCTCCAACGCCAGACGACCCGGAAGGAGACGAGGAGATGAACCTCGTCGCGGAAGTACGGGACCTACGGGTCGCCGTCGGCGGACGGACGATCGTGGACGGCGTGAGCCTCGCCGCCCGGGCCGGCCGGATCACCGCCGTCATCGGACCGTCCGGCAGCGGCAAGACCACCACGGGGCTCGCCCTCCTCGGCGAGTACCCGCCCGGAGCCGCCGTCGAGGGCGACGTCCGCAGCCCCGCGGGGCCGGTCGGATACGTACCCCAGCATCCGGCCTCGGTCCTCAACCCCGCCCGCCGGGTCGGCGCGCTCCTCTCCGACATCGCCGCCCTGCGGCGAGGAGGCCGCCGCGCACGCGGGGCGCGCGTCGAGGAGGCGCTGCGTCTCGCGCAGCTCCCGGACCCGGCAGGCGTTCTGCGCCGCTTTCCCCACCAGCTCTCCGGAGGACAGCAGCAGCGGGTCGTCCTGGCGCAGGCACTGCTCCTGGGTGCCCGGGTCATCGTCGCCGACGAACCCACCACCGGCCAGGACGCCGTCACCAAGCAGGGAGTCGTGGCCCAGCTGGCGGCCGTCGCCGCACAGGGCATCGCCGTCGTGCTGCTCAGCCACGACCTGGACGTCGTACGGGAGCTGGCCGACGAGGTCGTCGTCATGCGGGCCGGGCGCGTCGTGGACCGGGGGACGGCGTCGTCGGTCCTGGCGGCCCTCGCCCCCGACCGGCCCCGCGCCACGCGCGTGCCGCGCCCCCGTGGACCGGTGCGCCTGGAGACACGGAGCCTGACCGCCCGGCACCACACCGCCCACGGGGCCGCCGTGGTGCTGAGCGACATCGGCATCTCGGTGGCGGCCGGGGAGTGCCTGGCCCTCGTCGGCAGGTCCGGCAGCGGCAAGACCACCCTGGGACGCTGCCTCGCCGGGCTGCACCGGACGTACGAGGGCTCGGTGCTGCTCGACGCGGCGCCGCTCCCGCGCAGCCTGCGCTCTCGGAGCCGCACCGAGCTGGCCGCCGTGCAGTACGTGTTCCAGGACGCGAAGGCCGCCTTCGACGAGCACCGGCCGGTCCTCGACCAGGTCGCCCGCAGCGCGGTACGGCTCCGGGGCGCGGCCCCCGGGGACGCGCGGCGCGGCGCCCTGGGCACCCTCGCCGGACTCGGTCTCGGCGAGGCCCTCGCCGGGCGTCGCCCGGGACAGCTCTCCGGCGGCGAACTCCAGCGCGCCGCACTCGCCCGTGCCCTGCTGGCCGAGCCCCGGGTCCTCGTCTGCGACGAGATCACCTCCGGGCTCGACCCGGCCACGCGGACCACCCTCCTCGACGCCCTGGCCCGGCTCCGTGAACGCGTGGACCTCGGCCTGGTGTTCATCACCCACGACCTGGCGGCCGCCGCCACCCTCGCGGACCGGATCGCGGTCCTCGACTCCGGCCGCGTCGTGGAGACCGGCCCGGCCCGCGAACTGATCGACGCCACGGCACGCCCTCACCCGGGAACTGCTCTCGGCGCACGCGACCGCACGGTCACCCGTGACCGCACCGCCCCCCAAGCCTCCGACCTCGCGAGATCGCAGGCCAGGGCATTGCGGGGCGTGACGGCTTGATGAATGACTCCCGGCCGTGCCGAACTTCCCGGATCTCCCTGCACGCTCTGCGGGACCAGGCCGAGGCCCCCTCTCGGCGCTGCCCAGCGCATGGGCCTTGCGCAGGCGACCGGACAGGTTGCGCGTCGCAGGCTCCCCGCCGCTTCGGGCGGTCGCCGACGAAGTCCCTTCACCTGTCCCCGATGCGCGCCGCGGTCACCCCGGGGGACTCTCCCCGGGGCTTCGGAAAACCCGGGCCGGGAGGGTCCCGCCTGCGCACGTCCCGGGTCGTGGGCTGCCGCGTCAGGGGCGGCGGGCGTAACAGAAGAGGTGCTCCTCCGGTTCCGCCAGGCCGCCGGCCGGCCGGAACCGGGAGACCGCGTGGTGCAGCACCTCCAGACCGCACTCCTCGCGCAGCCGACGCACGTACTCCTGTGCCGAGAAGCTGGAGACCTCCACGCCGCGCCCCATCCACTCGATGCGCACACCCTCCACGTCCGCCGGCACCGTCGCCGACACCAGATAGCCGCCGGGCGCCAGCCAGCCGGCCATCGCCTCCAGTGCCGCGCCCGCCTCGGCCCGGCTCATCATCAAGAGGGGGAAGAAGGCGCACACGGCGTCGAATCCCCCCTCCGGAGGTTCGAACGCCCGGACGTCGCACTGCTCGAACCGCGCCCCCGGCACCTGGGCGCGCGCCAGGTCCACCATGGTCCGGGAGACGTCGATCCCGGTCACCTCACAGCCGGCGCGCACCAGGCGTTCGGCGACCGGCCGCCCCGTACCACTGCCGACGTCGAGCACCCGCGCGCCCGTGCCGAGCCGGGCGGTCAGCCAGTCGACCGCGGCCACCTGCTCCGGCAGCCCGCCGAAGGCATCCTCGTAGGCGAGCCCCAGCCCGTCGAACAGCTCCGCCGCCGACAGCACGCCCGTCTCCGCGGCGGACTGCTTCCTCTCCCCGTCCCGCACAGCGTTCCCCTCTCCTCCGCACCGCCGCGACCCGTCGTGATGTCAGGGCCTGCCTACCCCGTCGACCACGCGGTCCATGCCGACGGCGCCGCACGCGACCCGATCGCCCCGCGTCCGCCGGCCGCCGCGTCCGTGGGACTCCCTATGTCTCCTGCTGCCGGCGGACCATCTCGGTGATCCAGACCGGCGCGAACGGAGACGTACAGCCGGGGGGAGTGGGGTAGTCCTTGAGCACCCCGAGGCGTTCGCCGATGTCGAGCGCGCGGGCGCGGTGTTCGGCGTGGTCGATCCCGATCCGGGCCAGGCAGTGGTTCATCGCCCACTGCAGGCGGTCCGGGGCGTCCCGCATCTCCGCCTCGATGACGTCGAGCAGTCCCGCGAGATCCAGACCCGCCGGCCTCTTCGCCACGCGCTCGGCGGTCAGCGCCCAGCCGGCGCTCGCGACCACCGGATCCGGGTCGGCGGACCAGGACAGACGCAGCTCCTCGGCGTGCGGGTTCTTCTTCACCACGTGGTTCACGAGCCAGTCGTGCACCTTGGGCGTGCGCGCCTCGCGCACCATGGTGTCCAGTTCCTCGCGGGTGAACGCCTTCGGGCGGCAGACCAGGATCGCCAGCAGCCGTGCCGCCGAGTCATCCGTCTCCCACAGCCGGCCCGCGAGTTCGTGCTGCGTCTTCAGCCGCTTCGCGAGTGCGCGCAGCTCGCCGAGGTTCACGCCGTGGTCGTCGCCGTGCCTCTCGTTGACGGCGCGTACCCTCGCGTTCTCGAGCGCGGCCAGCTCGGCCGTCACCTCGTCCACCATCGCCTCGGTCACCGCCGGCCTCCCGTCCCTCGCGTGCGCGATGCAGCCTACGACGGGAGCCGCCCGGCCGGAATGCGCGCCGGCCGGGCGGCACCGCTCCGCCGTCCGGCGGCGCGGCCGCGTCACCGGGGGCCGGTCCCCGGTCTCTCGTGCACCCACTCGGCCGCTTCGTGTGCCACGTTCGCGGGGCAGAGGGGCTCGGGCCCGGCGCGTCCCGGCCGCGAGGGCGGCCCCTCGTGCAGGATCGGCCGGGTGGCGGCCCGGGGACGGGCCGCCCGGCACCGCCCACCGCTGAAGAGGTCCGGCCATGCACGTGTTCGAAGACCCGCCGTTTCCGTACCTCGCCGACCGGGCGCCGGGGCTCGTCGCGCTCGCCACCTCCGACACCACCACGGTGACGGCGACATGACCACCGCTTCGCCCGGGGACGACGTACCGGACGGCGGCCGCTACGGCGAAACCGTGTTCCGCCCCGAACAGGCGGGCGAGGGTGAGCGCATCGACTTCGGGGCCCTCGCCTACGACGACATCACCCTGGCGCGACTGCGGGCGCTGGGCGTCGGCCCCGGGTGGAGGTGCCTCGACGTGGGCGCCGGCACCGGCACGGTCTCCCGTCGGCTGCTGGACGAGGCCGGGGTGGCGAGCGTGCTCGCCGTCGACCGCGACGTGCGCTTCCTCGCCGAGCGCCCCGTGCCCGGTCTGGACGTACGGGAGGCGGACATCACCGCCCCGGGCTCCGTCCCCGGCAGGTTCCACCTCGTCCACGCGCGCTTCGTCCTGATGCACCTGCCGGAGCGCGAACACCTGATCGCCCGGCTCGCCGGACTCGTCGAACCCGGCGGTGTACTGGTGCTCAGTGACGCGGTCGACCTGACGACCGACCGGACACCCACCACGCCCTACACCGCGGTCATGCGCGCGATGTGGCAGGGCCTGCGCGCCACCATCGGCACGGACATCTCCTGGGTGCCGTCCTACCCCCACCTGCTCCGTGCCGCGGGGCTCCTGCCCGTCGCCGCCGAGGTCCATGTGCCGCCGCTGGTGCCCGGCAGCCCGATCAGCCGTTTCTGGGCGGACACCTGGGAACGCAGCAGGGCGGCGATGCTCGCCACCGGCCTGGTCGACACCCGGGCCGTCGACGAGGCGATCCGCTACCTCGCCTCCGACGCGTGCGCCGCGCTGTCGGCCGGCATGCTGACCTGCTGGGGACACCAGCCGGCCGGGCGTCGCTGACCCGTACGCGAGGACCCGCGCGGGGCAGCCTTCCAGGTGCCCGCTCGACCACGAGCCGGGTCCGCCGCGCATCGGGCACCAGGCGCGGGCTTTCTCGCCGTAGCCGCGCCAGCTGACGGGTCACCGCCGGGGACCAAGGGCGCGAAGGCCAGGGTGTGATCGGTTGAGAGCTTCTTCGATGCCTGGATTGGCCGTTTGATACGCCAGAAATGACCGGTGGCGGCTGTCCTTTTCGCAAAGTCACATGGCGAACACGAACTGACTATGCTCCCCGATGTGTTGCGCCGCGCTCACAGCGAGTCATGGTCGCCGTGGTGCGCGCGGACGGAGTGGGCTGCCATGGGAAGCGACCGACGGCGCGATCCCGAGGCGGCCGCGGGGCCTCGTCGGGGCATGCGTGCGTGCCCGTGTGGAGTCCGACTCGCTCGTCTCGGCGCATCGCATCACCTCGGTCCGCTCATTTCAGACTGTTTAGGGACCCCTTGATGGTTCGTGCAGGATCAGTTTCCAGAGCCCGGTCAACCGCGGCTGCCCGGGTATGGCTCCTCCCGCCCGGAGTTCTGGCCGGAGCCTCCGCCATAGCGCTGCTCCTCTCGCCTGCACAGATACGGACACCGGTGGCCTGGTGCGGCCTCACCGCCGTCCTCCTCACGGTCGCCACCTCGGCCGAGACCGCACGGCGGCTGCGGTCGGCGGAAAGGGCCCGCCACGCGCGGGCGAGCGCCGAGGCGGGGGAGCGCGCCGCACAGCGGGAGGCCGCGCTGATCGGGCGCCTGGCCCAGCAGCGGGCCACCACCGTCTGGCTCGCCGAGGAGCTGCTGCCCGCGGCCGTCGCCCGCCTCCAGAAGGGGACCCCCGCCTCGGAGATCCTGCAGGCCGTGACCTTCGGCAAGCACCTCGACGACGAGTTCACCGAGGCGCTCAAGGGAGCCCTGCGCACGCTCCTGGAGGCGGTGGAGGCCGAGGAGTACACCCGGGACGCCTCCCAGCGGGCCCTCGTGGCGGTCGCGCGGCGGGTGCAGGCGATCGTGCACCAGCTCGCCAAGGATCTGCACTCCATGCAGATCCTCCACGGCACGGACGTGGTGGTCTCGCGCGGCCTGCAGGACATCGACCACCGCAACGCCCTGATCGGCCGCCTCGCGGCCAGCATCGCGGTCCTCGGCGACGCCCGGCCCGGGCGCCAGTGGTCGAAGGCCATTCCGCTCTACGACGTGCTGCGCGGTGCCATGTCACGCATCGTGGACTACCCCCGCGTGAAGCTGCAGTCGGTGACGGAAGTGGCCGTGACCGGCCCGGGAGCCGAACCGCTGATCCACCTGCTCGCCGAACTCCTCGACAACGCCACGACGTTCTCGCCGCCGCACACCCCCGTCGAGGTGACCGCGAGCGAGGTGCCCTCCGGCATCGCGATCGAGATCGAGGACCGTGGCGTCGGGCTCACCGAAGAGGTCCGGCAGCGTGTGGAACGCGTCATGGCGCAGTCGGGGTCGACCATCCACCTCGCCGGACTCGGCGAGGTGACGCAGCTCGGCCTGCCCGTCGTCAGCCGGCTCGCCCGCGAGCTGGGCTGCGACGTCGATCTGCGGACCTCCGCCTACGGAGGCGTACGGGCCGTCGTGCTCGTGCCCCGGCGTCTGATCACCACGGTGCCGCAGCCCGTCGTGAGGACCCCGCCGCCGGTCCGCCGGCGCATGGGCGGCCCCGTCATGCCCCGACCTGCGCAGGCGCGCGACGCCGTCCCGGAGACGGGCGAGGTCGGGAAGACCGCCAACGGGCTCCCGCAGCGACGCCGCGAGACGCCCGTCCCGACACCGGTCGTCATGGGGACGCCCACCCCGCCCGCCCCCCGGGGGCCCTCCGCCGCGTCCCGCCCGCCGGGCCTGATGTGGGAGGCGTTCAACGGCGAGAAGAGGCCGGGCGCGGAACCATCCACTCCACACAGCGAGCCGTCAGATGAGGTCGAGTAACATGCAGCCACTGCCCAACATGGACTGGATGCTCAAGGAGCTCGTGGGCGGCGTCCCGTACGTGCGACACGTGGTCGTCCTGTCGTCGGACGGCCTGTGCATCGGGCAGGCGAACACGGCGTCCGACACCGCCGACGCGATCGCCGCCGCCTGCTCCGGGATCCAGAGCCTGGCCCGGGCCATCGCCCAGATGTTCCCGCACGGGAACGGTTCGACGCGGATGGTCGGCATCGAAGCCGACGGCGGGTACTTCTCCCTGATGGCGGCCGGCCCCGGGGCCTACCTCGCGGTGCTGGCCGACCAGGAGGTGGACGCCGGACTCCTGGGGGACCGCATGCGCACGCTGGTGGTGCGCATCGGTCAGCACATGACCAGCCCGCCGCGTGATGACGTCGGGCAGGCGATGTGACATCAGAGAACCAGGCTCCCTGGGAAGAAGGCACTCCCGTCCCGCTCTACGTCATCACCGGTGGCCCGGGATCCAAGGCCAAGGCCTTCAACCTGGTCACCCTCATCGCGGCGAGGTCCGAGCCCGAGCCCGCGATGCAGCCGGAGCACGCGGCCATCCTCTCGATGTGCACCTACCCGCTCTCGGTGGCCGAGGTGTCGGCCTATCTCAGTCTCCCGTTCAGCGTCGTCACCGTGCTGCTCTCCAAGCTCGTCGACGACGAGCGGGTCGAGGCCATCGCACCCGTGCCGGTGGCGGCATACCCCGAACGCGGCCTATTGGAGGCGGTGATCCATGGACTACGCCAGCTTTGACGCTCTCGGCGCCGGCCCGCGTGACACCGACGTGCTGCTGCCCCACGGGGCCAGGGGCGTCAAGGTCGTCATCGTCGGCGGCTTCGGAGTCGGCAAGACGACGATGGTCGGGGCGGTGAGCGAGATCCCGCCCCTGACCACCGAGGAGACCATGACGCAGGCGGGCGTCGGGATCGACCACAATCCCGGCGCCCAAGGCAAGAAGACGACGACCGTCGCGATGGACTTCGGACGGATCAGCATCAACCGGGAGCTGATCCTCTACCTGTTCGGGACTCCGGGACAGGAGCGCTTCTGGTTCCTGTGGAACGGCATCTTCGAGGGCGCGCTCGGCGCCGTGGTGCTCGTCGACACCCGCAGGATCGAAGTGTGTTTCGAGGTCATCACCCGTCTCGAAGACCGCCGCGTCCCGTTCGTCGTGGCCGTCAACGCCTTCCCGGAGGCCCCGCAGTACCCCGTACCGGATCTGCGCACCGCTCTGGCCCTCAGCGACTCCGTGCCCATCGTCACCTGCGACGCACGCGACCGGGCGTCCTGCCGCGACGCCCTCCTCTCGCTGATGGTCTATCTGCGCACCCTCGCCGCCGCCCAGGAGACCGCATGACCGTCCCGCCCACCGAAAGCCCCACCGTGACGTCCGAGCCGAGCCCGCCTCCGGGCTGCCCGGCCCACACCGCGACCGGACCCGGCGGAGCCACCCGGCTCTACGGCGCCGACGCGGAGACGGACCCCATGGGCCTGTACGAGAAGCTGCGCGCGGCCCATGGCCCGGTGGCGCCCGTCCTGCTCGACGGCGACGTACGCGCCTGGCTGGTCCTGGGGTACCTCGAGAACCGGGACGTGGCCAGCCGCCCGACCCAGTTCTCCCGCGACCCGCGCGTCTGGCACGGCTGGACGAGCGGGGAGATCGACCCCGCCACCTCGCCGCTCGTGCCGATGATCGGCTGGCGTCCCGACTGCGTCTGCGCGGACGGGGAGGAACACCAGCGCCTGCGCGGCGCGGTCACGGCCAGCCTCAGCCAGTTCGACCACCGCGGGATCCGTCGCCACATCACCCGCTTCGCCCACCAGCTCATCGACACGTTCTGCGAGCGCGGCGAGGCGGAACTGGTGGACCGGTACGCCGAGCACCTGCCCATGCTCACCCTCACCCACCTGCTCGGCATGTCGGAGGAGTCCGCGCCCGAGCTCGTGCACGCCGCCCGGGACCTCTTCAAGGCCACCGAGACGTCACTCGCCAGCAACGCCTACGTGCTGGAGAGCCTCGAACGGCTCGTGGTGGCCAAGCGGGCCCGCCCGGGGCACGACATCGCCTCCGCGCTGATGGCCCATCCCGCCAACCTCTCGGACGAGGAGGTCCAGCACCACCTGCGGCTCATCCTGCTGGCCGGATACGAGACCACCGCCAACCTCATGGCCAACGTCCTGCGCATGGTGGTCAGCGACCCCCGCTTCCGCGGCTCGCTGGCCGGCGGACAGATGACCCTGCCCGAAGCCGTGGAGCAGGTCCTCTGGGACGAGCCCCCGCTGATGGTGTGTCCGGGACGCTGGGCCAACGGCGACACGACCCTCGGGGGGCAGCAGATCAAGGCGGGGGACATGCTCCTGCTGGGCCTGGCCGCCGGAAACGTCGACGAGGCGATCCGCCCGGATCCCTCGGCGCCCGTGCACCACAACCGCGCGCACCTGTCCTTCAGCGCGGGTACCCACGAATGCCCGGGCCAGGACATCGGGCGCATCATCGCCGACACCGGGATCGACATCCTCCTCACCCGGCTGCCCGACATCACCCTGGGCGTCCCCGAGGAGAGTCTGACCTGGCGTTCCTCCACCTGGGCCCGTCATCTGACCGAGCTGCCCGTCACCTTCGCCCCCCGGCCGCCCCAGGCGCACGACGTGCCGGCGCCGCTCCCGGCCCCGCCCGCCCAGGGCATCGCGATGCCGCCGGCTCCGGCGGAGCCGCGGAACGAACCGGAGACGCGGCAGCGGTCCGAGCCCCGTGCCTCGTGGTGGACGCGGGTCGGACGTCTCCTGCGGAGGAGGTAGCCGGGCCGGCCGGTGTCCCGGCGCCGACCGACCGTACCCGCCGAGGGGTGCCGACGCGTTCGGCGGCACCCCTCGGCGCACGGTGTCCCTCGCCGTCACGGCCGTCGCCGCCGCTACGGCCGGAACGAGACGTTCGTGGCGGCGTAGCGGGGAGCTCCGGTGTACCAGGCGTGGATACCGGAGAGGAAACCGCACGCTCCCTCGAGCCACACCTCCAACTCGGCGCGCTCGTCGTCGTGCAGCCCGGATCGCCGTACGAGCAGCGGCAGTTCCTCCTGCCTGAGGTGCTCGAAGTCCCGCAGCCGGGCGTTCACCAGATGCAGGGCAGCCGGGACCGCGTCGTGGAGGCTGATGCCGAGGGACGTTCCGACGACCAGGACGAGGTTGTTGACGTCGTGCTCCTCGTGCACCTCCCTCTCGTAGGAGGCGATGTCGTTCGCCAGGCCCATGAAGTCCATGAAGGCGTCGAGCAGGGCGTGGACGGTCCGGGTGTGCCGGATCTGCTCGGGGATGCGTGCGCCGGTGGCCAACTCGACCGAGTAGGGCGCGGTGTAGGCGGCGAAGCTCTCCCGCCGGAACGGGGCGTAGTCGATCAGGTGGGGGATGCGGCCGTTGCGGCTGTTGGCCAGTTCCTCGACCCCGGCATCGACGTATCTTTCCAGGGCGCGGTTGAACTCCTCGCGCCAGTGGGCCAGGTGCGGAGGGAAGAGGTGCCGCTGCAGATCGGCGATCCCCCGCTCGACGGCGTTGGTCGGCTCCGGCAACCGGGCGCCCGGTTCCGGTCTCAGGAAAGCGCGCAGCCGGGCGGTGAAGACCCGTGCGCCGGGCAGGTCACCGGTCTGCTTGAAGGCGGAGGCGAAGTAGTCGTCCCAGGCCAGAGCCCAGATGTTGAACCGGTGGTTGAGCCGGAGGCCGTCGAGAGAGGCGTCGGGGAGGGTCCAGGCGGTCAGCTGGTCCACGGTCATGGCATGGAACCGGGCCCGGGTCCATATCGCGCGGCGGTCCGGCGATCCCGCGTCGCCGTCCAGCATGCCCATCGCGCGCGCCCAGGACTCGCTCTCCTCGCGTAAGGCCGGCAGATAGGGGTTCACCCGCAGCGGGTAGGGCATCCACAGCTGGGGGAGCTCGACGGCACGCACTGTCATGGCCAACCTCCTTCTTCCGTGGCCCGCGTCGGCCTGCGAGCCACCCTTCGAGCGGTCTGCCTGCAGGGAGGCGGTCCCCTGTGTCGTTCGCACCACGCAGCCGGAAGCTCCGGCACGCCGTGGACGCCATGCCGGAGAGATGCGATGCGCCGCGCGCTCCCGCGCGAGCTCCCGCATGTGCCGACAACCGCCCCCTGCCATGAGGCCGGTCGATGCCCGCCCTGCAACTCTCCAAACCTGCCCTCCACGAACGACCGGCAACCCCGCAATTGGCCGGAACGCGATCGGAACAGGTGCGCGTGCGGAAGGGAACGATCCGCCCTGGGGAGCTTTCCGTTGCCGTACGTACATTCCGGCACCGTTCAGTCGTCAAGACGGTGCCCTCCGAGCAAGGTGACCATCTTGGGGTCGCGGTGGTCGAAGAACAGGGAGCTGCCGGTGTCGAGGGTGGCGATACGGTCCATCTGTTCGTCGGTGAGCCGGAAGTCGAAGACGTCGAAGTTCTCGGCCATGCGCTCGGCGCGCACGGACTTGGGGATGGCGACGACACCGCGCTGGGTGAGCCAGCGCAGCACGACCTGGGCGACCGACTTGCCGTGCTCCTTGCCGATCCCGGCGAGCAGCGGGTTGGTGAACAGGTCGTTCCTGCCCTCGGCGAAGCCGCCCCAGGACTGGATCTGCACCCCGTGCTCGCGCATCAGGACCTGGTAGTCGGCGCGCTGGAAGAAGGGGTGGGTCTCGATCTGGTTGACCTGCGGGGTGATCTCGTTGTGGACGATCAGGTCGATCAGCCGGTCGGGGTAGAAGTTGGCCACCCCGATCGCCCTGGTCGCGCCCTCGCGGTGGAGCGCCTCCATGGCGCGCCACTGGCCGTGGACGTCGCCGAAGGGCTGATGCATCAGGTACAGGTCGAGGCGGTCAAGGCCCAGCCTGGTCAGCGAGGTCTCGAACGCGCGGCGTGTGAGGTCCTCGGCGGGGGCGTCCTGGACCCACAGTTTGGTGGTGACGAACAGGTCCTCGCGCGGGATGCCGCTGGAGGAGACGGCACGGCCCACGGCTCGCTCGTTGCCGTAGGCGGCGGCGGTGTCCAGCAGGCGGTAGCCGACGGCCAGGGCCTCGGAGACGGCGCGCTCGGTGTCCTCGGCGGGGATCTGGTAGACGCCGAAGCCGAGGAGCGGCATCTCGACGCCGTTGTTGAGGGTGACGGTCTGCATGGGGGAGGGTCCTTAGCTGTGCGGGGGGTCGGAGGCGGACGAGGGCCTCGGGCGTACCGGCCCGAGCACCCCCTCGTCGTCGGTGGCGTTGCCCGCCTTCCACTCTCACCCGGCCCGGCGGGTCGTGCCGGTCGAAGCCCGGGTGACGGCGAGGGCCGGCGGCGCCCCGCGCACATCGGCTGCCCGCCGTTCCCTCCGCCGGTTCCGTGCCGGCCGGCCGGCACGGTACAGCCGATCAAGGGCTGTCGTCCGGTCGGTGGACGCTGAGGTCGCCGTAGGCCGCGAGAGCGCCGGCCAGGTCACCGGGTTCGTGCCGGAGGGTCGCGTCCAGGAAGGCGAGCGTGGTCGCGGCGACGACGCGCGGACTCTCGGTGCGGCCCAGGGACCCGACGATCGAGGGCACGGGCGGCAGATAGAGGGGGCCGTCCATGAAGGAGAGGTGTGCGGTGCCGGGGACGGTGAGGCGGTAGCTCGTCGCGGTACTGCGCGTGAGGGCCTCGGTGAGGCGGGGCAGGTAGCGCGGGTCGGTTTCGCGGGTGACGGCCTGGGTGAGCGCGAGCGTCGGCTGGTGGAGGAAGGGGGAGGCGGGGCCGTGGGGGTAGCCGTCCAGGTCGATGACGGCGTCGAACCGGCGATCCTGCCGGGCTGCCTGCAGAGCCGCGGCGCCGCCCATGGAGTGGCCGGTGACCGCGGCCCGGCCGGTGTCCAGGCGTCCGGTCAGCGGGCCGGCCGTCTCCCCCCGGGCCAGGTGGTCCAGCCGGGTGAGGACGAAGCGGAGATCGGCGGCCCGCACGGCCGTCCAGCCGGCCGCAAGATCGGTGTCCTTGGCCTGGTCTCCGGTGGAGGCGATCTCGGAGCGGATCGTCCGGCCGTCGGCGAGGACGACGGCGGCGGAGTCGTACGGGTGGTCGAGGGCGGCGACCACGTAGCCGTGGCTGGCCAGTTCCTCCGCCCAGACGGTGTTCTGGGTGCGCACTCCGCTCGACCCGGGAGAGAACAGCACGACCGGGAACCGCCCGCCCCTCACGGCCACCGGAGCGTCGAAGACCGCATGGGTGTGCGCACGCGGGACGCCGTCGACCAGGAAGCCGGGCAGACCGGCCGTGCGGGCGAGGGCATCGGAAACGGTGCGCGCCTCGTGCTCGGTGCGTCCGAGGTAGCGGGCCCGCCGCGCGCCCGGCGGACTCGTCCGGGCGGGGTACCAGAGCTGGACCACCACCGTGCGCCGGTCGTGCGGATCGGCGGTGAAGCTTTCGGGGCGGCGCGGGTCGGTCCACTGCACGACGTCGGTGCCGACCGCGTAGCGGCCCGACGGCTCGGGGAACACCGGCACAGGAAGGGCCCAGGCCGTCAGGGGGCCGGTGACGATCAGGCCGAGGCAGGCCACGGACCCCGGCCCCGCCAGCCACCATCGGGCCCGCCGCGCGGGTCGTCCGGTGCGACGGCGCAACAGCGCAGAGAGCGCGAACGGTGACGCGACGGCGGCGCCTGCCAGGACGGGCAGCATCTGCCAGCGGACACCCACCACACTCAGCGCGATCACGGCCACCACCAGGAGCGCTCCCGCCGCGACCGTGACGCGTGCGCGGGCGGTGGGAGGAAGCCAGCGCGCCACCACCAGCGCGACGGCACTGAGCAGGGTGAGAAGTTCCGGAGGGGACAGGTGGAGCCCCGCGATGATCTCGTTCACCCCGCCATCCTCAGGGCCGGGGGCGCGATGCCACATCCCTCCGGGGTCGTCCTCGCATGCGACCGAAGTCGCCATTCGAGGCGGCTCACTTGTGCGACCGAAGTCGCATCCGGGGACGTCGCTCGTGCGACTTACGTCTCACGTCGGGTCGTCACGCTCCGCTTTTCTCGGGGCCGCGGCGCTGTTCCATGGCGGGGCCTCACCCCGCAGCCGTCGGGACCGCCCGTGGGTGTCCGTCCGCCGGACGGGGTGGAGGGCGCGCCGCTCCGTCAGCGGGAGGTGTCGAGCACCAGCTTGCCGACGGTCCTGCGGGCGCGCAGGTCCTCGTGGGCGCGGGTCGCCTCGGCGAGGGGATAGACCCCGCCCACCTGCGGCTTCAGACGGCCGTCGGCGACCATGGCGAGCAGCTCGGCCATCGGTTCGCGGTACATGCCGGGACGTCCGACCGCGTGCATCAGCCAGAAGCCGACGACCGCCCGGGACCGGCCCATCAGCTGCGCCGCGTGGACGGGGCTCGGGGCCTGGCGGCTCGCCATGCCGTACGTGACCAGCCGGCCGAACGGCGCGAGGGCGGCGAGGGACGCGTCGAAGACCGGGCCGCCGGTCATCTCGAGGACGACGTCCACCTTCCTGCCCTCGTTGGCCTCGATCAGCCGTGCCTTGAGGTCGTCGGCATCGGCGTCGACGGCGACGTCCGCACCGAGGGACAGTGCGAGTTCCCGCTTCTCCGGGGTCGACGCGGTGGCGATGACGCGTCCCGCGCCGAAGGTCTTCGCCAGCTGGACGGCGAGCGAACCCGTGCCGCCCGCGGCGGCGTGCACGACGACCGACTCGCCCGAGGCCATGCGCCCCGCGGTGCGGAGCAGGTGCCACGCGGTGAGGCCCTGGACGATCAGGGCCAGCGCCTCCCCGTCCCCCACCGTGTCGGGAACGTCGATCGCCAAGTCCTCCCGCACGGAGGCCTTTTCGGCGTACCCGCCGTAGAGGTCGGCGAGGGCGACGACCCGGCGTCCGTCCTCCGTGCGGCCGACGACCTCGCCGCCGGGGACCATGGGCGTGGCGGAACGCGACAGGTAGGAGTCCTCGACCGCGTGCGTATCGGCGTAGTTGACGCCGGCGGCGGAGACGTCGATCAGCAGGCGGCCCGCCTCGGGCCGGGGATCGGGTATCTCCACCGGTCGCAGTACTTCGGGCCCGCCGAATTCGGTGACGTGTATCGCACGCACAGTCGCTCCTCACCCCTGACATGTCCGGCGGTGCACTCCTGCGGACCCCGCCGCCCTCACGTTCCCATCAGGCGCTGCTCATTACCAACTGCTCAGTATGTGAGCTGCGCCACTTCTCGGTCCGAGGACGCCTTATGGCTTCTCCAAGCATCTATTTCATTTCCCGCACCAGGTGTGACGACGGGAATTCCTTGGAGTGAGGCATTCCGTTGACGCCCCGTCACATAGGTGTCGCGTATATCTCGATCGCATAACGAGAAGTCCCGTGAAGGCTGGACCATTCGCAACGAGTGGCGTCAACTGGGCTTCCCTGCAAGCAGTATGACTGCTCATCATTTCAGACCACCGGATAACGGAACGCACACATTCCTTGGGCCCCTCTATGTCTCAATTGCCCATCCCGATGTTCTGGCAGGCTTCCGCGCACCGTTCCCCGATCAAGGAAGAGGTGCCCCGTGTCAGGACGTCGAAGACTCAGGACCCAGCGCCGAAAGACCCCCGGCCTCATACTCGTCGCGGCCGTCGCCGCCCTGGCGGTCGCGGGAGGTGTCGCGTACGAGGCCGCCGGGCCGGCAGCCGGCACGGACCGGGGGCTGCCCCTCGCGCAGCCCGTCGGCACGCCGAGCACGGCGACGCAGCCGGCCGCGGAGCCGACGCGCGACGAGGAGCCCGACCCCCTCGTCGAGAAGCCGAAGAGCGAGCCCGAGCGCGGGCTGGTCTACGAAGGCCTGACGCCCGCGCCCGAGGGGGATCCGTGCGCCGGTGTCTACCGCACGGCGGCCGGCCACTGCACCCACGGCCCCGACGCCCCTCCGAAGGGCGTCGACATCAAGAAGGACACGCCTCCGGCCGTCAAGGCGGTCGCCCCCGGGACGAACCCGGCAGAACCGGTGCCCGGCGGGACCGACGGCAAGCCGCCGGGCACCGAACTGCCCCGGACCGCCGCCCCCGCGCTGGATGCCGCCGCGCCGCGGAAGGGCGCCCCGCCGGCCGGGGCGGCAACCGGCACACGCGACGCGTCCGCGACCGGCCCTACGGGACAGACCGTGCAGTGCGACGGTGACGGGACGACCGGCAACCGCGTCCAGGTCGTCTACGCCCACGCCCCCGGAACGGACCGGTACGCCACGTACCTGGCGTCCTTCCGGAAGTGGGCGGCCGACGCCGACCTGATCTTCTCCGCGAGCGCCGAGGACACCGGCGGAGTGCGGCACATCCGCTACGTCACCGGCTCCGACTGCGTGCCGACGGTGCTCGACATCGAGCTCCCCGCCCCGGCCCTCGCCGAGTTCAGCGCCATGAACCGGGCGCTCGCCGCCCGGGGCCTCGACCGGCGTGACCGCAAGTACATGATCTTCGCTGACGCCCAGGTGTACTGCGGCATCGGCACCTTCGCCGGCGACGAGCGGCCCGCCCAGAACAACCTCAGCAACTTCGGTCCCTCCTACGGCCGTACGGACACCGGCTGCTGGGGCGGGCACACCGCCGCCCACGAACTGGGCCACAACCTCGGCGCGGTGAACAACAGCGCACCCCACACCAGCCGGGGCGCCCACTGCACCGACGAGTGGGACGTGATGTGCTACTCCGACAGCCCGTACTACCCGCGGATGCGCTCGGTCTGCCAGGACGGCGCCTACGAGAACCGGCTCGACTGCAACCACGACGACTACTTCCACACCAGTCCGAAGCCCGGCAGCTATCTGGCCTCGCACTGGAACATCGCCGACAGCCAGTTCCTCATGCGGAACAAGGGAAACACCCGGCCCGATCCGTCGCCCACCGGCACTCCGACTCCGACGGGCGGGCCGACCGGCGGACCGTCCACGGCGCCCACGGTGACTGTCGGACAGGTCGCGTCGGACTCCGTCGTGGCCACCTGGAAGGCCGTGGACGCCGCCGCCTGGTATCAGCTCTTCCTCGACGGCAAGGCCCTCGGCTGGGTGCAGACGAACAGCGCCCGCGTCTACAACCTGAAGCCGGGCACCGGCCACACCCTCGCCGTCTCCGTACGGGACCGGTCGGGACGGGACAGCGGCCCGGGCAAGGCCACCGCCTTCCGCACCGCCGGCGGCGGAAACGGCGGCGGCACCGTGCCGAACGCGCGCTACGTCCTCGCCAACGGCCCCACCGGCGCGGCAGCCGAGGTCTGGGGCGGCCGGACCGCTGACGGGACGGTCCTGGTCGGTTCACCCCGCAACGGTTACGCCCCGCAGCAGTGGTACGTCGACGACGCGGGCGGCGGGCTCAGCCGCATCCGCTCGGCCGCGACGGGCAAGTGCCTCCAGACCGGCGGGACGGCCGGCCCGGGCATGTGGGTGTCCCAGCAGCCCTGCGGCGACTCCGCCGCCCAGCAGTGGCGGCTGGCTCCCCTCGGCAACGGCGTGATGATCACGGCGGGATCGAGCCGCTTCGCGCTGGGCGTCAGTAACCGGCCGTACTACGGATCCTGGCTCATCGAGCTCCAGCACGCGTCCTCGGGCCCCGCGCAGATCTGGACGCTGCAGAAGTCCGGTTGACCCGTCCGGTTCGCCCCGCTCTCACCGACGCCGTCCACCACGGGGAGGACCGCCCACCGGAGTGACGGCCTACGGCGCGAGTGACGGCCGGCGGGCGGCATGCGACCGTCCGCCGGCCCGGGCCCCGCTTCCTTCGCCGCCCCCCATCCCTCGCATCGAGCACATCCCTGGAGGACCCTGTGCACATACCGCGTCCAGCGACCGCGGCGACCGCCGTGGTGGTGGCCGTCCTGTCGCTCCTCACCCTCCCCGCCGGTACCGCCCGCGCCCACGGAGGCACTCTGGCGGTCCACATCGGCGGACACGAGCACGGGCGCGTGACGGCCCGGATCACCTGGGAGAACGACGAGGACTCCGTCGGAGACCGGGTCGCCGCCACCGTCAACGCCGTCAGCGCGGACGGCGCGCGGACGGCGGGACCGTGGCTCCTGGTCCGCGACCCGTCGGACGAGAGGCGCTTCACCACCGTCGAGGCGCTGCCCGCAGGCCGGTGGAAGGTAGCCGTCGAGGTGGGTCATCCCGCGCTCGGCCGCGACGAGGCGGACATCACCGTGGCCGCCGCCCCGGAGCCGAGGACTCCCTCCGCGCCACCGGCCGACCCCTCCCCCGCCACCTCGGCGCCCCACCCTCCCACCGGCAGGGCGACGGCGCGGTCGACGGAGACGTCCGCCGACGCCGAGGCGCCCTCCGCACTGCCCGGCGCCGGGGCGGCGGCCGGCGGAGTCGTCCTCGTCGGCGGCGCGGCGGTCCTGCTCGCCGCACGGAACAGGCGCCGAGGCGGGATCTGAACCCCACGAGGCGGAGGAAGAGGACGGGCGGATGGGGGGGGGAGCCGCGGGTGCGTCACGTCGTTTCGGGGCAGGGGCCGGGCCGCTGCGGCTCCCCGTCCCGGGCCAGTTCGGCGTTGAACTGCGCGCCGGCCAGCAGGACGACGTGCGACACCCACAGCCAGACGAGGAAGGCCACCACTCCCGCGAGGGAGCCGTACAGGCGGTCGTACGTCGCGATGTGCGCCGCGTAGAACGCGAACCCCACCGACGCGAGCAGCCAGAGAAGTACCGCCAAGGCTCCGCCGGCGACCGTCTGCCGCACTCCGCGGCCCTCGGGCGGCCCGGACCGGAAGAGCAACAGGACCAGGGCCACGACCACGAGGAGCAGCAGCGGCCACCTCAGCCCCGCCCACACCAGCGCCGCCTGATGGTCCCTTCCCGTGCCCCGGCCGATGGCGCGGGCGACCCGCTCGGTGGCCGTCAGCGTCAGCACACCGCTGACCAGGAGAGCGAGCACGGTCACCGCCCTCAGCAGGACGGCGGGCAGCGTCCGCCACGCGGGGCGGCAGTCGGGGACCCCGTACATCGCGTGCAGTGCGCGCCGGAACACCGCGAGGTAGCTGGTGGCGGACCACAGCGCCGCGCCCCCGGTCAGCACGACCAGCATCCACCGCACCGACTGGTCCTCCCGCGGGCTGCCCAGCGCCTGCGCGAGCACCGGGTGGGCCGCCTCGGGCACGAACGCCTCCAGCTGGGCGATGACCTCCTGCGGGGAGCCCGTGCCGAGCAGTGCCGTGGAGAACACGATCACCAGGAGGGCCGGGAAGACGGCCAGGACCGCGTAGTACGTCAGGGCGGCTGCCCAGTCGGTGAGGTCGTCCGCCCAGACGGCGACCGGCGTACGGGCCAGAGCGCGGGCGTACTCGCCGCGCCCGCGCCCGCCCCGGCCGGGCGCCGAGCCGCTCGCGGGGATACCGATCGTCATGAAACCACCGCTCCGTTCCGGCCTGCCGCACCGTGGGCCGCCGCCTTCCCGAGCGGTGACCGGCAGGGTCCCCTTCCTGCTTCCCCGCGACGGCCGGCCCACGCCGTGGCGACGCGACCGCGATGAGGGCGGACCGGGCCCCGTGGGTCAGGGAGGGCGGGGCGGTACGGGTCAGGGCTTCGGCCGCATGTCCGCGCCGTAGGTGGTGCGGTAGTCCGGGACGACGATCCGGCTCGCCGGAGACTCCTGGTGCACCAGGGCGACGAACGCGTCCAGGTCCATCGCCGGGTCGCGGCGGGGCGGTCGGCTCAAGGGCTCCTCGAAGTCGTCCCAGTGCACGGGTACGACGACGCCGGGCCACCCGAGCGCCCGCAGCAGGCGCGGTACGTAGCGGGACGTCGAGGCGCTGGACGGTACCGCGACCATCGCGAGGTCGGGGGTCAGCCCCTGGACCGCCCGCTCGGAGAAGTCGCTGGCGCCCATCAGGAAGGCCGAGGGTCCGTCGCTTCCGGCCGTCACCTGGAAGGCGAGCGTGTCGCCCTCCGGCAGGTCCGAGATGGTGCGGGGGGCTGCCGGGGGTGGCGCGTCGAGCGTGCCCGGGGCGAAGTAGGTGTGCCGCTTGTTGCGACTGTGGAGACTCGGCACGACCTCGACGGTGAGGCCGTCGAAGTCCAGCACCTCGCCGCCCTTCACCACCGAGATCTGCCCGGGGTCGACCCCGAACGCCACCAGCAGGTGGTAGGTGGTCTCGGTGCCGACGACCCGGGCGCCGGTGGTCCTGGCGATGTGGGGCACGTCGGCGATGTGGTCCCAGTGGGAGTGGCTGACCAGGACGATCTCGGGGTGCCCGATGTGCTCTCGTATCCGTCCGGGGTCGGACCTCAGCTTCGTGCCCGCATCGAAGGCCCCGGCGAACAGGCCGGTCCTGAACCGGGTGACGTACGGGTCGAAGAGCACCGTCCGCCCCTCGACGTCGATGCGCCAGCCGGACGTCCCCAGCCAGCGGAAGGACGCCGCACCGGTCGGCGGGACCCCGCGGGCCGTCGCCCCCGCCGCCGCGACGGCGGGGGAGGGGAGGAGCGGAACGGCCGCTCCGAGCGCGGCGCCTCGCAGCACCGTACGTCGGCCGAGACCCGGGACGCGCCGCTTCGGGCGCCGTGCGTCTGTGTCGTCGTTCATGCGGCCAGGAGACCAGGAGACACCGGCCGGCGTCCAAGATCAAAATACCGGGGGTCCGATACGCGGGCGCATATGAGACCAGGTCACAGGGGGTGTTCGCGCAGGAAGTCGACGGCGATCCGGGCCGCGGCGCCGATCGCCGCGTCCACCGCCGGACGTGAGGCGGCGAGCTCCCGGGTGCGGGCGAAGACGGAGAGCGCGTAACGGCTGCCGTCGGGATACCGGACGACCCCCGCCTCCATGTGCAGGCCGGGCAGGGTTCCGGTCTTCGCCGCGACGGTCACCTCGTCCGGAAACCCCGACACCAACCGGTGCCGGAACACCTGGCGGGCCATCAGTTCCCGCACCTGCGCGCAGGCGTCCGGAGGGCCCGCCTCGTCACGCCAGACGAGACGCAGCAGCCGGGTGATCTCCCGAGGCGTGCCGGCGTTGGTCCGCGAGGGGTCCAGAACGCTCATGCGCCTCTTGCGCTCGTCCGGGAGAGCCGGGTAGCGGAGGGCGAACTCCCTCTCGTCGCGCGCGCCGACCTCGGAGAGCATCGACCGCAGGACGTCGCGCGGTCCGCCCACGATCCGGGTCCCGTCGAGGCCGAGTTCCGCTGCCAGGAGCCGCACGGTGTCCAGGCCGACGTGGGCCAGCAGGAGGTCCGCTGCCGAGTTGTCGCTCACCGAGATCGCGAAGAAGGCCAGATCGCGCAGGGACAGCTCGACGTCGTCCGCGCACCCGGCCGTACCCCAGCCCCCGAGCCGGTCGGCCGCGGTGACCCGGACCCGTTCACGGGGATCGAGCTGGCCGGCGGCGACCTGGCGCGCGAACTCCAGGACCAGCAACACCTTGAAGATCGAGGCGATCACGACGGGCTCGTCGGCGCCGACGGCCACCTCGCCGGCCGCCGAGCCCGCGCAGGCGCCCACCGCGCCGGCCTCCGAGCCGATGCCCACGGTCGGCGCCTCTGCCCTCGCACACGCGCCGAACGGCCACCTCGCCGGCCCCCGAACGCGTGCCGACGGTCATGCCGTCCGCGCCGGGCTGCCCGTCGATCGGGACAGCGTGCAGCAGCCCCTCCGCACCCACCCGTGCGAAGACCTCACGGATCCGTCCCTCGACCATCGCCTCGCCCCTCACGTAAGGTCCCTGGCTGTGGATCTCTTGCGCCACCTGCGCATCTTCGTCGCGGTCGCCGACGAACTGCACTTCAGCCGGGCCGCCGCGCCGACCAGGCGGGCCACGGTGTCGCCTTCGACCAGGGGGCGGCGGCCCGCAAGGAGCCACGTGTCGTCTGGCGGCCCCTTGCGGGCCGCCCCCTCACCCAGCGGATCACCGGAGCCTGGTCCGCGGGCCGGACCGCCCACCCGGCCGCCCCTCACTTCGCCGAGCTCGCGGCCGACGTGCTCGCCCGCGACCGTACGGCGACGCCGCGTCGCGACGACGGCGCACCCGCGCCGGACGGGCCGCCGCGCCCCTGGGCGGTGGTGTACGACGAGACGGCGGGCTGATCGTCGGCGTTCTCGCCTCCGCGTGCGGCCGGCGAACCCTCGCCGCGGCCCTCGTCCGCACGTCGACAGGCGTCGCGTGCGGCTTCGCG
Organism: Streptomyces sp. NPDC053755; assembly: GCF_040677675.1. Lineage (NCBI taxonomy): Bacteria > Bacillati > Actinomycetota > Actinomycetes > Kitasatosporales > Streptomycetaceae > Streptomyces > Streptomyces sp. NPDC053755. Next base: position 132,447 of record NZ_JBFASK010000013.1, read on the forward strand.
ATGTGAAGCTCGGTACGAACTGGGACAATGCGAAGAGGGGGCGGGAAAGGCCGACCGGACCCCGGGGGTGCACACGATCGCCGGCGCGCTCGTCCGCGTGGCGATCCCGCACAGACAGGACGAGCCGTGTCCACTGCAGAACTCGACGCGGCGGTCGTGACGTCGCTGGTCGAGGACGCCGTGACGGCGCCCTCCATGCACAATGCCCAGCCCTGGAGGTTCGTCCATCGCACGGGCGGTGCTTCCCTGGCCCTGTACGGCGACCCCGACCGGAGCCTGCCGTTCGCCGACGCGGACCACCGGGCCCTGCACCTGGGCTGCGGCGCCGCCCTGTTCAACCTGCGGGTGTCCGCCGCAGACAAGGGCTGGTCCCCGGAGGTCCGGCTGCTCCCGGACCCGGAGGACCCCTGGTACCTGGCCGATGTGGCGCTCAGGCGGACCGGCAGCCCGGACCACGCGCTGGCGGACCTCCATCCCGCGATCCGGCGGCGGCACACGAGCCGGTTTCCCTTCTCGGACGAGCGGATCCCGGCACCGATACTCGACGGGCTCGGCGCGGCCGCCCTGCTGGAGGGCTGCCGGCTGATCACGCCCGGCGCCTGGCACGCCGACGCCGTCATGGGGCTCGTACGCGACGCCGAGATGCTCGAGGCGGCGAGCGAGGCCGTGCGCGCGGAGATCGCCGGCTGGACCCGCACGGAGGACGCCGGGGAGGGGCCCGCCAACGAGGGCATCCCGGCCGGAGCCATGGGGCCACGGCAGTACGGTGTGAGCGCCCCCGTGCGGGACTTCGACTCCCGGCGCCGCGTCGCGGACCGCGCCGCGGCGGTCTTCGAGTCACACCCCCAGATCGCGCTGCTCGGCACGGTGGAGGACTCCCCGGCGGACTGGTTGCGCGCGGGCCAGGCGATGCAGCGCGTGTTGTTGCAGGCGACGCTCGACGGCCTCGCGACCTCGCTGATGTCGCAGCCCCTGGAATGGCCCGAGCTCCGCCGGTCCGTACGCGATCCGAGTTCCGCGGTCGGCTTCGTCCACATGGTGTTCCGTCTCGGCTACGGCCCCCGGGGTGACGCGACACCACGCAGGCCGGTGGCGGACGTGCTGAGCCTGCGGTGAGGGGGCGCCCGGTGGAAGGGACCGACGCGAAGACGGTGGGACCGGACCTCGACTACAAGGCGCTGTTCGCCGCCACACCCAGTCCGTACCTGGTGCTGAGTCCGGACCTGGTGATCGTCGACGTCAACGACGCGTATCTGCAGGCCACCGGGCGCAGCAGGCGGGATCTCGTCGGTCTGCACCTGTTCGACGCCTTCCCGGACAACCCTGAGGACGCCACCGCGGACGGGGTGGAGAACCTGGGCGCGTCGCTGCACCGTGTCCTGCAGTCGAGAAGCCCGGACACGATGGCCGTGCAGAAGTACGACATCCCGGTGGCACACCGGCCCGGGGCCTTCGAGGAGCGGTGGTGGTCACCGATCAACACCCCCGTGCTCGGCCGGGACGGACGGGTGGCGTGGATCATCCACCGGGTGGAGGACGTGACCGACTTCGTCCGCTCCCGCCTGACCGGGCCGGGAGGACCGCTCGGGAAGCGGGAGGCGATGGAGGCCGAGCTGTACGCGCGGTCCCGGGAACTCCAGCGGCTGAACGAGGAACTGCGCCAGGCGCACTCCCGGGAGCGCCAGATCGCGATCGCCCTGCAGGGGGCGATGCTCCACTCGCCGGACCTGGAGCGGCACGGGGACGTCGAGGTGCGCTATCTGCCCGCCGTGGGCTCCCTGAACGTGTGCGGAGACTGGTACGACGTCGTCGATCTGCCCGACGGCTGCTTCGGTGTCGCGGTCGGCGACGTCGTCGGCCACGGGCTCGAGGCCGCCACCGTCATGGGCATGCTCCGCAGCGCGCTGAGCGCCGCCGTCCGCGCCCTGCACCAGCCGGCCGCCTCCCTCGAGGTCCTCGGCCTGTACGCCCGCTCGGTCGAAGGAGCGCTGGCCACGACCGCCGTCCAGGCCGTCATCGACACGCGCCACGAGCGCGTGGCCTACAGCAGCGCCGGCCACCCTCCACCCGTCCTCGTGCACCCCGACGGCACCTGCGACCTGCTGGACCAGGCCACCGACCCACCCCTCGGCGCCCGTCCCGAGCACGTCTCGCGCCCGCACGCCGCCGTGTCCTACACCCCCGGCGACACCCTCGTGCTGTACACCGACGGGCTCATCGAGCGCCGTGACGAGGACATCGACGCCGGTCTGAACCGGCTCACCGACGCCCTCGGACGCCATGCCCGCCTGAGCCCCGGCCGTCTCGCGGACGCGCTGCTGACCCGCCTCGGCGTGGTGGGCGGGGCCCGGGACGACATCGCCCTCATCGTCGTCCGCCTGTGACAGGCGCCGGTGACAGGCGCGTGCGACCGCTCCGCGTGAAGCGGCCGCGTGGTCAGCCGGGGGGTGTCGGACCGTCGTGGGGGGTCGGGCCGTCGTCCCGCGCCGCCGCCTCGGCGACGCGTTTGACGCGAGCCAGCCCGCGGTCCCAGTCGGCCGCGAGTGACGCCATCCACCGCGCCGTCGTGTCCAGGGCCGCCGGCCGCACCGCATGCCGCGCCGCGCGGCCGGCCCGGTTTCCGGAGACCAGTCCGGCGGCGTCGAGGACGGCGAGGTGCTTGACCACCGCCTGCCGCGACACGGGCAGTCGCTCGGCGAGCCTCGCCGCGGACGCCTCGCCCTGTGCGGCCAGAAGGTCGAGCCACTGCCGGCGTGTCGGATCGGCGAGCGCGCCGAGGACGCTGTCGACGTCCCCGGCGGGGGGTTCGTCCGTCACGGGGCGGGCCGTTCGGCGCGGGTCCCGAGGGCTTCCCGCTCCAGGGGCCGGCCCTGGGAGTGGTCCTTCGTGTCCGGGGGCGGTCGAAAGAAGGACGCCGCGGACCGATGAGTCGCCGGGCCCGGGCCGGTCTACAGATGCAGTGGTTGCTCTTCCCGAGGAGATGAACATGGTCGACACCGACACCCGCACCGTGGACGCGCCGGGCGCGACGGTCACCTACGACGTACGGCGGCCGGACGGCGACGCCACGGGCGGCCGGCCGCTGATGCTGATCGGCTCGCCGATGGACGCGGCAGGCTTCGGCACGCTCGCCGCGCACTTCGCCGACCGCACCGTCGTGACCTACGACCCGCGGGGCACCGGTCGCAGCGCGCGTACCGACGGTGCCCGCCGGACGACTCCGGAGGAGCACGCCGACGATCTGCGGCGGGTGATCGAGGCGCTCGGCGCCGGTCCGGTGGACCTCTTCGCGAGCAGCGGCGGCGCCGTGAACGCGTTCGCCCTGGTGGCCGGGCACGGCGAGCTGGTGGCGACGCTCGTCGCGCACGAGCCGCCGGCGGCGAGGGTGCTGCCCGACGGCGAGGCCGTCCTCGGGATCTGCGAGGACATCCACGCCACGTACCTCCAGAAGGGGATGGGGCCGGCGATGGCCAAGTTCCTCGCCACCGTCGGCCACAAGGGGCTCTTTCCCGACGACTGGCGTGACGCGCCGGCGCCGGACCCGGCGGCCTTCGGGCTGCCGACCGAGGACGACGGGTCACGGGACGACCCCCTGCTGGGCCAGAACATGATCGGCTGCACGGGATTCCGGCCCGACACGGCCGCGCTCCGGGCCGCTCCGACCCGGGTGGTCGTCGCGGCGGGCAAGGAGTCGGAGGGGGAGTGGCCGGCCCGCGCGGCTGCGGAGATCGCGCGGGAGCTGGGCACCACCCTCACCGTCTTCCCGAGCCACCACGGAGGCTTCCTCGGCGGCGAGTACGGTCAGCAGGGCGCCCCGGAGGAGTTCGCCCGCACGCTCCGCGACGTACTGGCCGACGCGGGCTGAGGCGCGGGCCGGCGGTGACGGGTTCGCCGTCGCCGGGGCGGCCGAGTCGAGAGGCACGGCCGCCCCGGCGACGGGCGCCGGGGCCCACCGCAGGGCGCTCGTCACGTTCGGTTCGCTCTCGCCCGGCGCCGCCTCGACCAGGGCCTCCATTGGCACGGGAGTGGCGGGTGAGCGACCACGTCAGCATCTCCCGTACGTGGAATGCGGGCTCGGCCGCGCACCGTGTGATCAGCGCGTCGACGAACCGGGGGTCCGGAACCGTACCGACCGTTATGGCGGCGCGCAGCCGCACCGCCGCACTGCCGCTCTCCAGGTTGCGGAGAGCGGCAGGCTTACCGGGTGGGCGGCCGGCCGCTCACCGCGCGGGTCGCTTGAGCACCTCCACGAGGCTGGAGCCGCTGTCGCCGCCGTGGCCGGCCTCGACGCCGCGCCGGAAGAGGTCGACGACGGCGGCGGGCAGCGCCGCGTCGACGCCGGCGTCCAGGACGGTGTGCAGGACGTGCTCGGCGCTGGCGAGTCCCATGGCGAGCCGGTCGACGTCCCCGGAGTGGTCGCCCGCGTCGACGCGAGGTGCGTAGAACTCCAGGAACCGCGTCAGATCCAGGGCGCCGAGGGCGTGCGGAAGGAGGTCGGCGGCCTTGATGCCATGCGCGTCGGCCAGGGCGATGGCCTGCCAGTAGGAGCTCAACGCGGTCCAGAACATGACCATGTTGAGCTGGTAGAAGAGCGCGGCCAGGCCGGGGTCCTCGCCTCGGTAGTCGGTGCCGGTGAGCACTTCCAGCGTGGGCCGGTGGGCCTCGAAGACCTCGCGCGGGCCGCTGTAGAAGGTCGAGGAGCCGGGGCTGCCGATGCCCGAGGGCGGGACGAGGACCCCGCCGGTGAGCTGGACGGCGCCGCGCTCCCGCGCCCAGTCGGCCGCCTCCTGGGCGCGGCGGGGCGTGTCGGAGCTGAGGTTGACCAGGACCCGGCCGTCCAGGACCGCCGGATCGACGCCGCCCAGGACGGCGTACAGCGCTTCGTAGTCGGTGAGGCTGAGCACCACGAGCTCGTTGGCGGCGACCGCCTCGGCGGGGGAGGCGGCGAGGACGGCGCCGCGGCGCACGAGGGCGTCGGCGCGGGAGGCGGTGCGGTTCCACAGGGTGACGTCGTAGCCCTGGGCGAGGAAGGCGCCGGCCATGGCGCTTCCCATGGGGCCGAGGCCGATGACGGTGACGGATCGGGTGGAGCCGGTGGTCGTGCCGGGCATGCGGAGTCCCCTCGAAAGGTCTAGAACGAACGCTCTATCCAATGACAGGGATGAAGTTAGCACGGTTCTAGAGCGAACGCTCTACTCAATGAGTCGGTAGGCTCACCGCATGCAGAAGAGCAGCGCGAGCAGCGCCGACGGCGCCGGCGGGGTCGACCGGACGCGCGGGGCGGGTGGGACGGGCGGGGCCGGAGGCACCCGCGATCGCATCGTCGTCGCCGCGTCCCGCCTCATCCAGCGGCAGGGATATGTCGGCACGGGCATCAAGCAGATCGCACAGGAGGCGGAGGCGACGCTCGGCTCCGTCTACCACTTCTTCCCGGGTGGGAAGGAAGCCGTCGCCGTGGCGGCCATGGAGCACGGCCGCGAGGAGTTCGCCGCGCTGCTGCGCGACGCCCTGGACGGCGAGGACGCCCCCGGCGCCGCGGTCGACGCGTGTGCCCGCACACTCGCCACCGAACTACGCGCCTCCGGCTGGATCGACGGCTGCCCCGTCACCGCGGCCGCCCTGGAGACCCTCGGCACGGACAACCCCATCCAGCGCGCCTGCGCCGAAGCCCTGGCGTCCTGGCAGCGCCTGGTCGCCGACAAACTCCTCGGCTGCGGGCTCCCCGGCCCCGAGGCGGAGTCCCTGGCCGCCACGGTCGTCAACACCCTGGAGGGGGCGGAGGTCTCCGCCCAGGTCACCCGCTCGGAGACGCCCCTGCTCCTGGCCGGCCGCCATCTGTCGCGCCTGATCGACTCGTATCTCTGACGGGACCTCGGCGGGACAGGGCTCAGGGCGTGACGACGGGGAAGGCCGTGTCCGGTGCGGTGACGCAGGAGAAGACGCGAGCGAGCAAGGCCGCGTCACCGTCGGGGCTCACCCCGTCGAGACCCTTGCCGGCCAGGATGCCGAGGAGCTGGGGCCTGGTGAGGCGCGGGGTGAGCCCCGCCGGGCTCTTCGGCTCGACCCCGTCGGCGGTCGAGCGTGGGTGAGGGCGCCGTTGTGGAGCGAGAGGCCGTGGCGGCGTCGCTCGTCGGTGAGCACGAGACCTGGCCTCATTCCGGCACCGCACCCGGTCGGGCGCATCTCCGGGACGCGTCACGGCGCGGCGGGACCGGGGCTCCGTCCTCGGTCGGCGGCGTCGACGATGACGACGTCGAGGCGCCGGGGGCCGTGGACCCCCTCGACGCGGTCGAGTTCGATGTCGCTGGTCGCGGACGGGCCGGAGATCCAGGTCAGGGGGCGGGTGGGGTCGAGGCGTCCGATGGCCTGAGGGACCGAACCGACGACCTGCGCGGGGGCGTGGACGACGCAGATGTGGTGGTCCGGTACGAGCGTGAGGCGCCGGCTCCCCTGGGCCTGTCCCGCGTCGAGCACGAGGGTGCCGGTCTCGGCGATCGCGACGGAGCAGCCGGTCACGACGCTGTCGACAGCGTCGAGATCCCGCGGGGTGTCGTCGTCCCGCTCCCGGCGCACCTCGCACCTCGCGGCTCCGGTCACGTCGTCCGGCAGGTCCCGGGGGACGATCACGCTCCTGGCTCCGCGCTCGTCGAGCAGCCGGGCGACGAGCTCCGCGAGCCCGGCGGGGCGGCAGCGGTGCACGACGGCCCGGTACTCCTCCAAGGTGGTGACCAGCAGATCGACGGTCTCCTCGGGCGTCCGGTCGCCGTGCACGCGCGCGTAGTCGCGGACCACCGCCCTCTCGCCGTCGACCGGGGTGCGCGGGTCGTTCTCCAGTGCCCGGCGGATGCGGGCGAGGATCTGCTCCCGGCCGCTCACCGGCCGTCCGCCCTTCCCTTGTGCTCCTGCCGTTGTTTCCACCAGTCGCGGAAGGACCGCTCGGGAAGTCGCGGCAGATCGCGGGTATCGGTCCACGCCCGGCCGGGGCCCGGCAGGCGTGAGGGGTGCAGACTGCGGGTGAGCGACGCGACGCGCTGACCTGAGGCGAACATTCCGGGGTGGTCGAAGGCCCATGCGGCCGCGCCCATGGCCGCCTTCTCCAGCCGGTGCCCCTTGCCGCCCTGGTCGGCGACCTTCTCCCGCAGGTGGACGAGGACTTCGGGGATGTCGATGGCGACGGGGCAGACGTCGTAGCAGGCGCCGCAGAGGGTGGAGGCGTAGGGGAGCGTGGTGTCGATGGCGGTGGTGGTGCCGCGGAGTTGCGGGGTGAGGATGGCGCCGATGGGGCCGGGATAGGCGGAGCCGTAGGCGTGGCCTCCGGCTCGTTCGTAGACGGGGCAGACGTTGAGGCAGGCGGAGCAGCGGATGCAGCGGAGAGCTTGGCGGCCGGTGGCGTCGGCGAGGGTGTCGGTGCGGCCGTTGTCGAGGAGGACGAGGTGGAAGGTGCGGGGTCCGTCGTCGTCGGTGGTGCCGGTCCACATGCTGGTGTAGGGGTTCATGCGTTCGGCGGTGGAGGAGCGGGGGAGGGTCTGGAGGAAGACTTCGAGGTCTTGCCAGGTGGGGATGGTCTTCTCGATGCCGACGACGGAGATGAGAGTGTCCGGGAGGGTCAGACACATGCGGCCGTTGCCCTCGGATTCGACCACCACGAGGGTGCCGGTCTCGGCGACCATGAAGTTGGCCCCGGAGACGGCGACTTTGGCGCGGAGGAACTTCTCGCGGAGGTGCAGGCGGGCGGCCTCGGCGAGGGCGGTGGGTTCGTCGGTGAGGTCGTGGGGGGCGGGGCGGCCCCAGCGGCCCATCTCGCGGGTGAAGATGTCGCGGATCTCGTGGCGGTTCCGGTGGATGGCGGGGACGAGGATGTGGGAGGGGCGGTCGTGGCCGAGTTGGACGATGAGTTCGGCGAGGTCGGTTTCGTAGGCGCGGATGCCTTCGGATTCCAGGTGCTCGTTGAGGCCGATCTCCTGGGTGGTCATGGATTTGACCTTGAGGACCTCGTTCTCGCCGGTGGCTTTGACGAGGTCGGTGACGATGCGGTTGGCGTCGGCGGCGTCGGTGGCCCAGTGAACGGTTCCTCCGGCTCGTTGGACCGATTCCTCGAGTTGGAGGAGGTAGCGGTCGAGGTGGCGCAGGGTGTGGTCCTTGATCCGTTTGCCGGCTTGGCGTAGTGCGGCCCAGTCGTCGAGTTCGGCGACGGCGCGGGTGCGTTTGTCGCGGATGGTGTGGGTGGCGTGGCGCAGGTTGGCCCGCAGGGTCGTGTCGCCGACCGCGGCCCGCGCGGCCGCGGGAAAGGCCGGCATGCCCAGATACGTACCGCTCATACGAGAGGTTCCTCCTTGGTGCTCGCCAGGATCTCGGCGATGTGGACCGGCCGCATCGCGCTGCCCAGCCGTGTCATGATGCCGCCGAGGTGCATCAGGCAGGAGTTGTCCGCCGCGCACAGGGCGGTCGCTCCGGTGGAGGCGGCGGCCTCGACCTTGTCGGTGCCCATCGCGGCCGAGACGTCGGGGTTCTTCACGGCAAAGGTGCCGCCGAAGCCGCAGCACTCCTCCGCGCCGGGCAGCTCCGCCAACTCCAGCCCGTCGACGGCCTGGAGAAGCCGGTAGGGCCGGTCGCCGAGGCGGAGGCCGCGCAGGCCGTGGCAGGTGGGGTGGTAGGTGACCGTGTGCGGGAAGTACGCGCCGACGTCCGTGACACCGAGGACGTCGATCAGGAACTCGGTGAGTTCGTAGGTCTTGGGCACGACCTCGGCGACGGCCCGGGCCAGTGCGGTGCCCCGGCCTTCCGTCCGGGCGCGTTCGCCCATGCGCGGGTACAGCTCGCGCACCATGGCTCCGCATGAGCCGGAGGGCGTGACGATGGCGTCGTAGCCGGCGAAGACGTCCGCGAACCGGCGGGCGAGCGGTTCCGCCTGGCGGCGGTAGCCGGTGTTGTAGTGCGGCTGACCGCAGCACGTCTGGCCGAGGGGGAAGTCGACGTCGACGCCGAGCCGGCTCAGCAGCCGCACCACAGCGCGGCCGGTCTCCGGATAGAGCGTGTCGTTGACACAGGTGAGGAAGAGGGCGACACGCATTCGCGGTCCTCCGATCCGTTCGGTAAGGCTCCGGACGGGCACGGTGTCAGGGGCCGTGCCCGCCCGGAGGATCAGTGGCCGTCCTGGGCGGCGATCCGGCGGGCGGCCGCGTCCCAGGACGCCCGGTCGCCCGAGGGTTCGTAGCGGTGCAGCGGCTGGGTGCGCGCCACGAGCTCACGCATCCGTTCGCGGTCGCCGACGAGTCCCCGGGCACGGGCCTGCACCAGTACATTCCCCAGCGCGGCCGCCTCCACCGGACCGGCGACGACGGGAATGCCGCACGCGTCGGCCGTCAGCCGGCACAGCAGCGCGTTGCGGGCGGCGCCCCCGACCACGTACACCACGTCGACGGGACGGCCGGAGAGCCGCTGCGCCTCCCCGATCGCGCGCCGGTGCGCCAGCGCGAGGGAGTCGAGGATGCACCGGGTGGTCTCGCCCCGGGTCGACGGCACGGGCTGCCCGGTGGCCCGGCACGCCTCCGCGATGCGCCGCGGCATCCGGCCGGGCGCCAGGAACGCGGAGTCGGACGCGTCGACCACCGACCGCAGTCCCTCGGCCGAGGCCGCCTCCCGCAGAACCGCCGTCACGTCCGCCTCGTTCCAGTCGCGCATGCACTCCTGCAGCAGCCACAGGCCCATGATGTTGCGCAGATAGCGGACGGTGCCGTCGATGCCGAGTTCGTTGGTGAAGTTCGCCCGCCGGCTCGCCTCCGTGAGGACGGGCGCGTCGAGTTCGAGCCCGGCCAGGGACCAGGTGCCGGTACAGATGTACGCGAAGTTCTCACGGCGCCCGGCCGGGACCGCGGCGACGGCCGAGGCCGTGTCGTGGGACGCGACCGTGGTGACGGGAACCGCCTCCCGCAGGCCCAGAGCCTCGGTCACGTGCGGCAGCAGGCTGCCCGCCGGGTCACCCGGACGGCGCAGCGGCGCGAAGAGGCCGAGGTCGATGCCGAGCGACTGCGCGATGTCCGTCGCCCACGTGCCGGTACGGGGGTCGACCAGCTGGGTCGTCGAGGCATTGGTCACCTCCGTGCCCTGCGCGCCGGTCAGCCAGTACGTCATCAGGTCGGGGACCAGCAGCGCCCGCCTGGCGATCGACGCCTGGGGCGTCCGCCGCGCCGCGACGAGTTGGTACAGCGTGTTGAACGGGGCGTACTGGATGCCCGTGCGGGCGTACAGCCGCTCGGCGGGGACGGTCCGCCAGACCTCCTCCGCCACGCCCTCGGTGCGCGCGTCGCGGTAGTGCACGGGCGCGCCGAGGAGGCGGCCGTCGGCGTCGAGGAGCCCGTGGTCCACGGCCCAGCCGTCGACGCCGATCGAGTCGACCGGCCCGGCGGCGCGCAGCCCGTCCAGGATCCCCGCGTACAGCGCGTGGACGTCCCAGCGCAGACCCTCCGGGAGGTGGACGGGCCGGTTGGCGAACCGGTGCGCCTCCGTGAGCTCCAGGACGTCCCGGGCCACCCGGCCCACCATGACGCGTCCGCTTCCGGCTCCGAGGTCGACGGCGGCGAACGATCCGCCGCGCAGCGCCGTCATCGCAGGAAGGCCGCGGCGACGCCCGCGTCGACGGGGACGTGCAGTCCGGTGGTGTGGGTGAGGTCCCCGCCGGTGAGCGCGAAGACCGCGCTCGCCACGTGCTCGGGCAGCACCTCCCGCTTGAGCAGTGTCCGCTGGGCGTAGAACTCGCCGAGCCTCTCCTCCTCGATGCCGTACGTCGCGGCCCGCTGGGCACCCCAGCCGCCGGCGAAGATCCCGGACCCGCGCACCACCCCGTCGGGGTTGACGCCGTTGACACGGATGCCGTGTTCGCCCAGCTCGGCGGCGAGCAGCCGGACCTGGTGGGCCTGGTCGGCCTTGGTGGCCGAGTAGGCGATGTTGTTCGGCCCGGCGAAGACCGCGTTCTTCGACGCGATGTAGACGATGTCGCCGCCGAGACCCTGGTCGATCATGATCCGTGTGGCCTCGCGGGAGACGAGGAACGATCCTCGGGCCATGATGTCGTGCTGGAGGTCCCAGTCCCTCGCGGACGTCTCCAGGAGCGGCTTGGAGATGGAGATGCCGGCGTTGTTGACGACCAGGTCGACCCCGCCGAACGCGAGGACCGCCTGGCGGAACGCGGCGGCGATCCGCTCCTCGCTGGTGACGTCCACCGTGACCGCCACGGCCGTGTCCGGCCCGCCGATCTCCTCCGCGACCGCCCGGGCGTTGGCCGCGTCGAGGTCGGCGACGACGACACAGGCCCCCTCGGCGGCCAGCCGGTGCGCGATCGCCCTGCCGATGCCGCTGCCGGCACCGGTCACCAGCGCCACGCGGGTGGCCAGCGGCTTCGGCTTCGGCATCCGCCGCAGCTTGGCCTCCTCCAGCTCCCAGTACTCGATGCGGAACTTCTCCGACTCGTCGATCGGCGCGTACGTCGAGACCGCCTCCGCGCCCCGCATCACGTTGATCGCGTTGACGTAGAACTCGCCCGCGACCCGGGCGGTCTGCTTGTCCTTGCCGAAGGAGAACATGCCCACGCCGGGGACGAGGACGATCGCCGGGTCGGCGCCGCGCATCGCGGGGGAGCCGGGGGTGGCGTGCCGGTCGTAGTAGGCCGCGTACTCCTCGCTGTAGGCGGCGTGGAGTTCCTTCAGCCTGCGGACGGTGACGTCCAGCGGCGCCGTCGGCGGGAGGTCGAGGACGAGCGGGCGGACCTTGGTCCGCAGGAAGTGGTCCGGGCAGGAGGTGCCGAGCGCGGCGAGGCGGGGGTGCTCGGTCCGGGCGACGAAGTCCAGCACGACACCGGTGTCGGTGAAGTGCCCGACCTGCGGCCGGTCCTGGGAGGCGAGGGCCCGGACGTGCGGGGCGAGCGCGGCGGCGCGGTCCCTGCGTTCGTCCTCCGCGAGCGGCTCGTACCCCTCGATCACGGGACCGAACGGCTCGGCTCGTCCGCGCTCGGCGAGGAACTCCTCGGCGGTGCGGATGATGTGCAGGGAGTTACGCTCGCACTCCTCGGAGGTCGCGCCCCAGGCGGTGATGCCGTGACCGCCGAGAACGCAGCCGATCGCCCGCGGGTGGGCGGCCTTGACGGCGGCGATGTCCAGGCCGAGCTGGAATCCGGGGCGGCGCCACGGCACCCACACCACCGACTCGCCGAAGCACTCCGCCGTCAGCTTCTCGCCGTCGGCGGCGCAGGCCAGCGCGATGCCGGAGTCGGGGTGGAGATGGTCGACGTGCGCCGCGTCGACCAGGCCGTGCAGAGCGGTGTCGATCGACGGGGCGGCGCCGCCCTTGCCGTGGAGACAGTGGTCGAACGCCGCGACCATCTCGTCCTCGCGCTCGGCACCCGGATACACGTCCGCGAGGGCACGCAACCGGTCGAGGCGGAGCACGGCGAGCCCGTCCTCGGTCAGGGTGCCCAGGTCGCCGCCCGAGCCCTTGACCCACATCAGGCCGATGTCCGCGCCGGTCACGGGGTCCGTGCCGGCGCCCTTCGCCGAGGTGTTGCCGCCGGCGTAGTTGGTGTTGCGGGGGTCGGCGCCGAGACGGTGCGAACGCGCCAGCAGTTCGGAGGGCGTGGGACGGGAAGCGGAAGACATGGACATCCTTCAGGACACGCGGGGGTGCGGACAGGTACGAGGGCGGGTGCGTCGGGGATCGGGGCCGAGTGCGTCGGGAGCCGGGACGGGTCAGGCGCCCCAGCCGGCCTGGTCGCCGCCGACCCGCTCCGTGGCGGCTCTCTCGGCCCAGCCGGAACGGGCGTACGCGGCGAGGGGATCCGCGTCCAGGCCCATCTCCTCGCGCACCTCGCGGAGAAGCGGCCGTACGTCGGTGGCGAAGGCGTCCATCAGGACGGCGTTCGCGGCCAGCACGTCCCCCGACCGCTGGGCGGCGGCCAGCGCGTGCGCGTCGACGAACAGCGCCTTCGCCGTGGCCTCCTGGACGTTCATCACCGAGCGGATCACGGCCGGAACCTTCGCCTCGATGTTGTGGCACTGGTCGAGCATGAACGCGACCCCGGCCTCGGGCGCAAGCCCGCCGCCGCGCACGACCTCGTGCATGATCCGGAAGAGCTGGAAGGGGTCGGCCGCCCCGGCCATCAGGTCGTCGTCGGCGTAGAACCGGGAGTTGAAGTCGAAACCGCCGAGCTTCCGCTCGCGCAACAGCAGTGCCACGATGAACTCGATGTTGGTGCCGGGCGCGTGGTGGCCGGTGTCCACCACGACCTGCGCCTTCGGCCCCAGCTTCAGGCAGTGGGCATAGGCCGTACCCCAGTCGGGCACGTCGGTGGTGTAGAAGGCCGGCTCGAAGAACTTGTACTCCAGCAGCATCCGCTGCTCCTCGCCGAGGCGGGCGTAGACCTCGGCCAGACACGCGGCGAGCCGCTCCTGCCGCGCCGGGATGTCGTCCTGGCCGGGGTAGTTGGTGCCGTCCGCGAACCACAGCTTGAGGTCCGCCGATCCGGTGGCGTCCATGATGTCGACGCACGCGAGCAGATGGTCCACCGCGCGGCGGCGCACGGAGGCGTCGGGGTGGCAGACGCTCCCCAGCCTGTACGCGTCGTCCTGGAAGGTGTTGGCGTTGATCGCGCCCAGCTCCAGGCCGTGCTCCTCGGCGAAGGAGGCGAGGGCGGCGTAGTCCTCGACCCGGTCCCACGGGATGTGCAGGGAGACCTTGGGGGCGATGCCGGTGAATTCGTGGACCTTCGCGGCGTCCTCCAGCTTCTCCCTGGGGGTGCGGGGCACGCCGGGCTGGGCGAACACCTTGAAGCGGGTCCCGGAGTTCCCGTACCCCCAGGAGGGCGTCTCGATCGTCTGCGTCCTCAGTGCGGCCTTCACGGCGTCCCGCACGGCAGTCATGGGCTACCTCACAACCTGGGCCGTGCATCCGCGACAGCCAGTGAATCGTTTCAGAAGGACACAATCAGCTGGTGAAGCCAACGGTCAAGGGGGTGAGTCGAAATTTGTGAAACGATTCAAAACATCAGTGCAGGCGAACTAGGATGAGGGCGTCGACGCGGGACGAGGCGAACGGACGGGCACAGCTGTGGTGGGCATCAAGGAGGTGGCCCGGGAAGCAGGCGTCTCGGTGGGCACGGTATCCAACGTCCTCAACCGGCCGGAGCGGGTGTCCGACCAGGTCCGGGCGCGGGTGCACGCCGCGATCGACGCTCTCGGCTACGTACGCAGCGAATCCGCCCGCCAGCTCCGCGCGGGAACGAGCCGGATGCTGGGACTCCTCGTCATGGACACCGGCAACCCGTTCTTCGCCGCCCTCGCGCGGGGTACGGAGGAGGTGGCCGCCCGGGCCGGGCTCGGCGTCATGGTGTGCAACAGCGGCGAGGACGCCGCGGCCGAGAGGGCGTACCTGTCCCTCTTCGCCGAACAACGGCTCCGCGGCGCGCTCCTTGCCCCCGTCGAGACCGACGGGGCGCCGTGGGAGGCCCTGCGCCGACAGAACATCCCCTGCGTCGTCGTGGACCGTGCGGTGAGCACCGAGCAGGCGTGCTCCGTGGCGGCCGACGACGTCCTGGGAGGCCTTCTCGCGGGCAGGCACCTGCTGGACGCCGGCCACCGCCGGATCGCCTACGTCCGCGGTCCGGACCACCTGCAGCAGGTGCGCGACCGGCGCACCGGGCTGGCGCGCGCCCTGGAGGAGGCGGGACTGCCGCGGGACGCGCTCGTCGAGATCCCCGCGCAGAGGATGGACGTCCCGGCCGGCCGGGACGCCGGCGCGCGCCTGCTCGGGCTCGCCCCGCGTCCCACGGCCGCGTTCTGCGCCAACGATCTCCTGGCCCTCGGACTGCTCCAGACGGCCTTCGGGGCGGGGGTCGCGGTCCCCGAGGACCTCGCCGTCGTCGGCTACGACGACATCGAGTTCGCCGAGGCATCCCTCATCCCGCTGACCTCGGTCCGCCACCCCGCCGACGCCATCGGCCGTCTGGCGGCGGAGATGCTGCTCGAGGAGATCGAACCGGCCCGGGAGGACCACCGCCACCGCGGCATCGTGCTGCGGCCGGAACTCGTCGTGCGCCGCTCCAGCCTTCCGCGCTCCTGACGCCGGGAGCCTTCGCGCGGTGACGTCCGGGGAGTCCTCCCCGGACGCCTCGTACGACGCCACGACGCGATACCGGTCGCCGGGCGCGTGCCGGTCGCCGGTACCGCGTCGTCAGCGGCGGTCGCGCGTCAGCCGCGGCGGTGACCCGGCCGCGAGGCGTAGGGAGTGGCCCGCGACCCGTCTACGCCCACCTCCAGCCGGCCCACCCGCTCGATCTCCACGACGACGCGGTCGCCGTGGCCGAGCGGTCCGACGCCCGCGGGCGTCCCGGTGGCGATCACATCGCCCGGGTACAGGGTCATCACCGAGGACGCGTAGGCGATCAGCTCCCGCACGCCGAAGATGAGGCTCGCCGTGCTGGTGCGCTGGCGCGTCGTCCCCGCCACGTCGCACCGCAGGTCCAGGGCGTCGGGATCGGGGATCTCGTCCGCCGTCACCACCCAGGGGCCGAGGGGGGTGAACGTGTCGAACGACTTGCGCGTGGAACGGTCCTCGCCGGACCGGACGGTGATGTCCAGGAGGCACGTGTACCCGAAGACGTGGTCCAGCGCGTCGTCGGCGCTCACGTGCGACGCGGTGCGGCCGATGACCACGCCCAGCTCTCCCTCCTGGTCGGTGCGCTTGTCGGAGTAGGGCAGGACGACGTCCTGCCCGGGGCCGATCACGGACGAGTTCGCCTTGAGGAAGACGCCCAGCTCCGCGATGGACGTGGGGTACTCCATCTCGGCCTTGTGGTCGAGGTAGTTGACGGGCGCCCCGATGATCTTGCCGGGGCGCGGCAGCGGCGCCTCCAGGTTCGCCTCCGCCAGCGGGACGCGCCGGCCGCGCGCGAGGTCCAGCGGCGCGGCCGTGCCGGTGGAAACCGCCTCGATGTGGTGGTGGAGCGCGCCGGCGGATCCGGTGCCGGTGAGCTGGTCGGTCACGTCGACGATGTCGTCGCCGTCGACGACGCCGAGCCGCCCCTTGTCGAACAGGGCCAGACGCATCTGGGCCTCCTTGCGATGGTGTCGGGTGGGTGGATCAGGCGCCGGGATCGGCGCTTTCCCCGCGATAGAGGCCGAGGGAGCGCATGACGGGCTCGTCGCTGTAGGAGAAGAGGACCGCGTCGCTCGACGTGGACGTGTTCAGGTGGCGGTAGGACGCCCAGCCCGGTATCGCGAAGGTGTCGTGCTCGGACCAGTCCAGCCGCACACCGTCGACGACGGTGGCTCCCTCGCCGCGTACGACGTTGAAGATGGTCGACGCGGTGTGGCGGCGGCCCGCGCCCTGGAAGCCCGGGCGCAGCCGCTGGACGCGGCAGCCGATCGTGGGCATGACCGGACCGCCGGTCCAGGGGTTGGTGTACTCCAGCACGATGCCGTCGACGGCGCTGCCCTCGGCGGAGTCGGCGATGGCTTCGAGGGCCCGGTCGGTCTCCTGCCACGTGTAGCGGGTGACGGGGGAGTTGAGGCCCTTCGGCGTGATCCACGTCGGGGTCAGGCGGCCGTGGAGGAACTGCCGGCTGCCCGCGTCGTCGGAGCGGGTGACCGGCTGGAGCCGCTCGGGGTACTTCTCGTAGAAGCCCGCCTCCAGGGCGTTGACGAGCGGATAGTCCAGGGCGTCGAGCCAGATCATCGGCGCGTCGCCCCGGTGGGTGTGGTCGTGCCAGTGCCATCCGGGGGTCAGCAGGAGGTCACCGGGGGCCATGAAGACGCGCTCGCCGTTGACGGTGGTCCAGGCGCCGTCGCCCTCCAGGATGAAGCGGAACGCGTTGGAGGTGTGCCGGTGGGCCTGGGCCGTCTCGCCGGGCACGATGATCTGGAGCCCGGCGTACAGGGTGTTGACCGTCGCGGGCGGGTCGCTCAGGCCGGGATTGACCAGCATGAGGACCCGGCGTTCCGCCTCGTCCAGGGACAGCGCTCGGGAGAAGTGCAGGAGGTGCGGGCGCAGTTCCCGCCAGCTCCACCGGAAGGGCACGGCCCGGCTGCGGGGCTGGGCGGGGAAGAGATTGCCGTAGAAGCGCCAGAGCGGGGCCGCTCCCAGGTCTTCGAGGGCCTTGTAGGCGGGGTCGTCGGTCATGGTGTCCTCTCGCGGTGGTCGCTCACTCGGTGGGGGATGCCGTCAGGGCCGGGGCAGAGCCGGGACCGGGCCGGGGGCCGCGGTGGAGGCGGCGGCCGGGACCCCGGTGGGGCCAGGGGTCCAGACCCAGGCGATGTCGTCGAAGTCCTCGGGCGTACGCGAGGAAAGGAGCCGGTTGCGCAGGGCGGCCCCCATGCCTTCCAGGTGGCAGAGCTCGCCGAACCGGCGGGCGTTCGTCTGGATGCCGGCGGCCCGTTCCCGTCGGCGGCCGGCGTAGGAGGCGAAGGCCGCGGCGGGGTCGGCGTGCCCGCGCAGGGCGTGGCCCAGCGTGACCGCGTCCTCCAGTGCCTGGCAGGCGCCCTGGGCGAGGTACTGCAGCATCGGGTGGGCGGCGTCGCCCAGGAGCACGATCCGGCCGTGCACCCACTCGGTGAGGGGCGGTCGGTCGAACAGGGGCCAGCGCCGGTCCCGGGCGACCAGGGGCAGCGCGTCGCGCACGGCCTGGCAGGACCCCGAGAAGCGTGCCTCCAGCTCGGCCTCGGTGCCCCAGTCGTCGGAGCCGGGGGAGTAGTGGTCGCTCTCGAAGACGGCGACCTGGTTGTAGAGCTCGCCGCGCCGCACGGGGTACTGCACGAGGTGCATGCGCGGTCCCGCCCAGACGATGACCGACTCCGTCGCGGCGTGCCGGGACATCGCCCCCGTCATGCGGCTGAGGGGCAGGGCCCCCCGGTAGGCCACGTAACGCGAACAGACCGGGTCGCCGTCACCGACGAGGATCCGCCGCAGGCGGGAGTGGAGGCCGTCGGCCGCCACGACCGCGTCCGCGGGCAGCCGCTCGGACGTCTCGGCGAAGTGCAGGCGGACCTCGGACGGGGTCTGCACCACGTCCGTCACCGTGTGCCCGGTGCGCAGCGTGATCGACGGATGGTCCTGGCAGGCCGCCAGTAGCGCCGCGTGCAGGTCGGTGCGGTGCGTGACGAGGTACGGGTGCGGGAATCGGTCGGTGTAGGCGCCGCCGCGCAGGTCGAGGGAGGTGACCTGCTCGCCGCTGAGCGCGTCCATCATGACGAGCCGCGGCGGCGCGACGGCGGACCGTCGCACGGCCTCCAGGACGCCGAGTTCCGCCAGGGCCACCGAGGCGTTGGGGGCCAGCTGCAGGCCCGCTCCGATCTCGCCGAAGCGGGCGGCACGCTCCACGAGCGTCACGCGATGGCCGGCACGGGCGGTCGCGAGGGCGGCGGCCAGTCCGCCGATGCCGCCTCCGACGACCGCGATGTGCAGGGGTGGGGAAGTCACGGGCACGAGGGCCTCCTTGGGGTGTCGGACCGGGCGCGCGGGGGCGCGATGGAGCGGCGCGCCGCTCCGGCCGGCCGGGGCGGTGGGGTGCTCTCAGCAGGCGGCGGTGACGCCGTCGACGTGGACGAGCGCTTCGGTACGGGCCCGGATGTCCTCGACCGTGACGCCGGGAGCCGTCTCCACCAGGGCGAGACCCCGGTCGGTGACGTCCAGGACCCCGAGGTCGGTGATGATCCGGTCGACGCAGGAGCGGCCGGTGAAGGGGAGCGTGCACTCCTCGACGATCTTCGGTGTGCCGTCCTTCGCGGTGTGTTCCATCAGGACGACGACCCGCCGGGCGCCGTGCACGAGGTCCATCGCGCCGCCCATCCCCTTGACCATCTTTCCGGGGATCATCCAGTTCGCCAGGTCGCCCCGCTCCGAGACCTGCATCGCGCCTAGCACGGCGGTGTCGAGGTGGCCGCCCCGGATCATCCCGAAGGACAGGGCGGAGTCGAAGAACGACGCGCCGGGAAGGACGGTCACGGTCTCCTTGCCTGCGTTGATCAGGTCGGGGTCGACCTCGTCCTCGGTGGGGTAGGGGCCGGTGCCGAGGATGCCGTTCTCGGAATGGAGCACGACGTGGACTCCCGCCGGCACGAACGCGGGGATGAGCGTGGGCAGGCCGATGCCGAGGTTGACGTAGGACCCGTCGGTCAGCTCGGCGGCGGCCCGTGCGGCCATCTGGTTGCGGTTCCAGCTCATCGGCCGCGCACCGTCCTCTTCTCGATCCGCTTGTTCGACGCCTGGGCCGGGGTCAGGGCCACGACGCGCTGGACGAAGACGCCGGGCAGGTGTACCCGGTCCGGGTCGAGCGCTCCGGGTTCGACGAGTTCCTCGACCTCGGCGACGGTGATGCGGCCGGCCATGGCGGCGAGCGGGTTGAAGTTGGCCGCCGCGCGGCGGAAGACGAGGTTGCCGTGCCGGTCTCCGCGCCAGGCTCGTACGAGCGCGAAGTCGGTGGTGATGCCGTGCTCGAGGAGGTGCGGCACTCCGTCGAAGACCCGGGTCTCCTTCGCCGGGGAGGCGACGGCGACGCCGCCGTCCGGCGCGTACCGCCAGGGCAGGCCGCCGTCACCGACCTGGGTGCCCACGCCGGCCGGGGTGTAGAAGGCGGGTATGCCGCAGCCGCCGGCACGCAGCCGCTCGGCGAGGGTTCCCTGCGGGACGAGTTCGACCTCCAGCTCACCGCCGAGGTACCGCCGTGCGAACTCCTTGTTCTCACCGACGTAGGAGCCGACGACCCGGGAGATCCGTCCTGCCGACAGCAGCACTCCCAGTCCTCGGCCGTCCACGCCGCAGTTGTTGGAGACGACGCGCAGGTCTTCGGCGCCCTGCGCGTGCAGGGCCTGGATCAGTATCTCGGGGATGCCGCTGAGGCCGAAGCCGCCGACGGCCAGGGTGGCCCCGTCGGCGATGTCGGCGACGGCGTCCGCCGGCTCACGGATGACCTTGTCCACGTGTACGGGTGCTCCTTTCAGGCGGGGGCGCCTGGCAGTACGGCGGACCATCCGCCGTCGACGACGAGGTGGGCGCCGGTGAGGCACGCCGCCTCGTCGGAAGCGAGGAGGACGGCGGCGCTCGCGACGTCCTGGGGCAGCCCGAGGCGGCCCAGGGGAATGTGACGCGCTGCCTCGCGCACCGGGTGGCCGGCGGCGAGCGGATCGCCGCGCGAGCCTTCGGCGTCGATCAGGCCGGGGCTCACGCAGTTGGCGCGGATGCCGTGCGCGGCTCCTTCGGCCGCCAGTTGGCGGGTCAGGGCGATCACGCCGGCCTCGGCCGCCGCGTGCGCGGCGGGGTGGTTCGTCAGGGAGCCGGTCCGGCCGGCGGCCGATCCGACCGTGAGGACGCAGCCGCGGCTGCGCACGAGGTGCTCCCAGGCCGCGTGCACGGTGAGCCGCACCGCGTCGAGTCCGGCTCGAACGGTGACGGCGAAGTCGCCCCCGGTCCGTTCGCCGACCGGTTCGAAGCGCACGGCTCCGGCGTCGGCGCAGCAGATGTCGATGCCGCCGAACGCGCCGGCGGCTTCCTCGACCCAGGCGTCGACGGAGGCGGCGGAGGTGACGTCGAGCGGGCCCACGGTGAGGGCGGTGCCGCCCTCGCGCGCGATGAGCCGCTGCGTCTCGACGGCCTCGTCGTGCAGGAGGTCGCCGCCGACGACCAGGGCCCCTTCGGCGGCGAAGCGGAGTGCCATCGCCCGGCCGACGCCGCGGGCGGTCCCCGGGACGAGCGCGACCTTCCCTGCCAGCCTCACGGCCCGGCCTCGCCGCGGACCGTGTCGGAGACGGACTTCACCCCGCCGTGCGAGGTGAGACCGCCGTCGACGGGGATCTCGGCGCCGGTGACGAACGACGACTCGTCCGACAGGAGGAACACGACCAGCGGAGTGACCTCCTCGACGGTCCCGACCCTGCCGAGCGGCGTCTCCCGGATGTTCGCCTCGCGGAACGACGGATCCGCCGATGCCGTCATCTCGGTCTCGATGAAACCGGGATGGATCGTGTTCACCCGGATGCCGCGCGGACCGAGCTCCAGGGCCGCCGTCTTCGACAGCCCGCGCAGGGCCCACTTGCTGGTCGTGTAGGCCACCGGATAGTGGGCGGTCAGGGCCGCGGAGGAGCCGACGTTCACGACCGACGAGCCGGGCGGCATCAGCGGAGCCAGACACCGGATCCCCAGGAGCGGACCGGTGACGTTGACCGCGTGGACGCGGGCCAGGTCCGCGGGGTCCACGTCGCCCAGGCGGGCCCGCCAGGTGATGCCGGCGTTGTTGACCAGACCGTGGACCATCCCGTGCGTCTCGCGCAGCTCGGCGGCGAGCGCGGCCCACTCCTCGGCCACGGTGACGTCCAGACGTCGCACGTCGCCCGTGGGGCGTACGTCGGTGGCGATCACGCGAGCGCCCTCGCGGGCCAGGGCGGCGGCCTCGGCGGCGCCCTGGCCCCGTGCCGCCCCCGTCACGACGACGACCTTCCCGGCGAGCCGCCCGCCGCTCACGGCCGCTCCCGGCCGCGACGCCGGCCCGCCGGAAGCGCGACCGGCTCCGGCCCCGGCACGACGCGGGTGGTCAGGGAGCCGATGCCCTGGACGGTCAGGGTGACCGTGTCGCCCGGCCCCAGCGGCGGCGGGCTCTGCCTGCCGGAGCGTCCCCACAGCTCGGCCAGGCAGCCGCCGTTCCCGCAGGTGCCCGAGCCCAGGACGTCCCCGGCGACGACGCGGGTGCCGCGCGAGGCGTAGGCGGTCATCTCCTCGAAGGTCCAGCTCATGTTGGACAGCAGGTCGTGGCCGACCCGCCGCCCGTTGACCTCGGCGGTCAGCGCCAGCCGCAGGAAGCCGTCACGGTCGCGGTACGGCTCCAGCTCGTCGGCGGTCACCAGATAGGGGCCGAGCGTCGTCGCCGTGTCCTTGCCCTTGCATGGACCGAGGCCCACCCGCATCTCGGCGGACTGGAGATCGCGCGCGGACCAGTCGTTGAAGATCGTGTAGCCCACGATGTGGTCCCGGGCCCGCTCCGGGGTGAGGTCACCGCCGTCGCGGCCGATGACGGCCGCCACCTCGAGTTCGAAGTCGAGGACGGAGGAGCCCGGAGGCATCGGGACGTCGTCGTGGGGGCCGTGGATCGCGTGCGGGTTGGTGAAGTAGAACGTGGGCGCCGCGTACCACTGCTCCGGCACGCCGGCCTCGCCGCTGACCGAGCGGCGCACGCCCTCGACGTGCTCCTCGAAGGCGACGAAGTCCCGTACGGAGGCGGGCTGGAGGAGCGGCAGGAGGCGGACCTCGGAGACGTGCGGGCCGGGCGGGACGTCGAACGCCGCCGCCCCGGCGGCGAGCAGGCCGGGCAGGCCGTCCGTCTCACGGATGAGATCGGTCAGGGACGTGACGCCCGGCAGGGGCAGAAGCGTGCCGTCTTCCTCTACGACGGCCACGCGGCGCCGTTGGCGGTGCTCGAAAGCGGCGAAGCGCATGGTGCTGCTCCAGACAGGGGGGAGGAGGCGGATGGGGACCGGCACGGCGGGGGACCGGGAACGCGGCGGCGGGAGTCAGGGCGGGACCCTGCCGCCGCGTCCCGGGGTCAGGAGGGGAAGCGGGCCGGGGGTCTCAGACCGGCGGGGCGACGAAGCAGCCGCGGTCGGGGTCGTTGAAGGACTCCTTGGCGACGAGCTCGTTCATCGGGTTCGCCGTGCCCCACTGGTCGGTGACCTCGGGCTGCGAGAAGTCGTAGACGTGCGGGTGCCAGGTGTCCTCGTCGAGTTCCTCCAGTTCGGTGGTGTACTCGACGGTGTTGCCGTGCGGGTCGAGGAAGTAGGTGAAGGTGTTGTCCCCGGCCATGTGCCGGCCCGGGCCCCAGAGCTTGGTGAAGCCGGCGCGGATCACCCGGCCGGAGCCGCGCATGTACTCGTCGATGCCGCGCATCTCGAAGGAGATGTGGTGCAGCGAGGTGTGCGGGCCCTTGGCCAGCGCCATGGAGTGGTGCTGGTTGCTGATCCGCATGAAGTGCATGACGTCGCCCATGTGCGGTGAGCTGAGCGTGTCGGAGAGCCGGAATCCGAGGTGCCGCTCGTACCAGGCGCGGGTGCGGTCCAGGTCGGGCGAGTTGAGCACCACGTGGGAGAGCTTGACCGGGATCGACTCCTTCTCCTCGATCCTGCGGTGCCGGCGGACCTCGACGTCGGCGGTGACCTCGATGGTGCGGCCGTCCACGTCGAAGAACCGGAAGCCGTAGCCGCCACCGGGCGTGTCGACCGTGCCGGGCCGCGAGAGCAGTTGCACGCCGCCGGCCAGCAGCCGTTCGGCGAGCGTGTCCACGTCCGCGGGGGTCGCGGCGCCGTAGGAGACCAGGTCGAGTCGCTTCTCGGCGGCCTTGCGCAGCCGGACCACGTACTGCTCCGGGCTGCCCTCTGCGGCGAGGAAGGAGATGCCGGAGTCCTCGGCGACCTTGGTCAGGCCCCAGACGCCGGAGTAGAAGTCGAGCTGCTTGTCGTAGTCGGGCACGGCGAGGTCCACGTGCCGCAGGTGGGTGAGCAGGCGAGCGCTCATGAGGGTGCCTCCTCAGGCGAGGGCGAGGTTGAGCAGGGCGGCGGCGTTCCCGCCGCGGATGGCGTCGAAGTCGGTCTCGGACAGGCCCGCGGCCCGCAGTGCGGCGACGGGGTCCGGGCAGCCCATGTCGAAGGGGAAGTCGGAGCCGAGCAGGACCCGGTCCGCCCCGGCGGAGCCCACCAGGGCCCGCAGGACGTCGGGGGAGTGCACGAGCGAGTCGAAGTACACCTGCCGCAGGTAGCTGCTCGGCGGCCGGGCGCAGCCCGTCGACGCGTCCGGGCGGGCCCGCCACGCGTGGTCGCCGCGTCCGATGTGGGTGGGGAGGTAGCCGCCGCCGTGGGCCGCGATCAGCTTCAGGCCCGGATGGCGGTCGAGGACCCCGGAGAAGATGAGGTGGGACAGGGCGACGGCGTTCTCGGTGGGCTGGCCCACGCTGTTGGAGAGGTACCACCGGTCGAGGCGCTCGTCGAGGGTGCAGCCGAACGGGTGCAGGAACACGATCGAGCCGGTCTCCTCCGCGCGGGACCACAGCGGTTCGTAGGCCGGATCGGACAGCTCCCTTCCCGGCGCGTGGCTGGAGATCTCCACTCCGGCCAGGCCCTGCTCGCGCGCGTGGTCGAGCGCCGGGACGAGCTGGTCGGGATGCTGCAACGGCACCAGTCCCAGGCCCCGCAGCCGGTCGGGCGCCTCCGCGCAGTGCGCGGCCGTCGCCTCGTTGGCGAGGCGGTAGACCTTCTCGGCGGTCGGCGCGTCCGCCCAGTAGTGGTAGTGCGAGGGCGACGGGCTGACCAGCTGGACGTCGACGCCCTGCGCGTCCATGCCGGCGAGGCGGACCTGCACCTCGGTCATGCTCGGTACGCGGTCGCGGACCATGGCGCCGCTGACGGCGAGTGCCTCCGGTCCGTTGCGCCGGGCGTCGAGCCGCCTGGCCTCGGCGAGTCCGGGGAGTCCGGCGACGAGCGCCTCGATCCGCGGGAGGAGGACGTGGGCGTGCACGTCGATGGTGGGGATGGTCACGGCAGCTCCCGCAGCATGGTCATGGTGCGCGCCATCAGGCCGGGCACGTCGGCGTCGCGCACGCCGTCGAGCTGCCATCGGCCGATCCGCACGGACGCCTCCACGACCGGGCGGACACGGGCGATCCGCCGTTCGTAGTAGCTCTGCAGCAACTCCTCGTCCCAGTCCTCCGCCTCGGTCAGCAGCTGGGCCAGCACCCAGGCGTCCTCCAGGGACAGTGCCGCTCCCTGTGCCAGCGTGGGAGGACAGCAGTGGGCGGCGTCCCCGATCAGGACGACCCGGCCGCGGTGCCAGGAGCCCTCGACCAGCATCCGGTCGAACCAGGTGTAGTTGACCTTCGACGGATCGGTGATCGTGGCGGTGATGGCCGGCCAGGCGCCGCCGTAGGCGGAGGCGAGCCGGCGCATCTCGTCCGCGTACGTGTCCGGCGGGATGGAGCCGCGGTCGCGGTTCCTCTCGACGACGTACGCGTAGAGCGTGGTGTCGCTCGTCGGGCAGTAGCCGGCGATGAACGCCGGTCCGCCGTAGGCGAGGTCCGTGCGCTCGACCCCCACGGGCCGTGGGGCGGCGACCCGCCAGATGGCCATGCCGGTCGGCTCGGGCTTGTCGGTGATGCCGACCTGCGCGCGGGTGGCGGAGCCCAGACCGTCGGCGGCGATCACCAGGTCGTAGCGGTGCTCGCCCGCGTCGCCGAACCGTACGGTCACCCCGGTGGCGTCCTGGTCCAGGACGGTGGCGGTCGTGCCCAGGCGGATGGTCGCGCCGCTGGCGCGGACGGCCTCGATCAGGATCTGCTGAAGCCGGGGACGCTGCATGCCGACGGTCGCCGGCAGCTCGTCGCCTCCGGTGCGCAGATCGCGCTGGACGTGCAGGACGTCGCCGTCGGGAGTGGTGATGCCGACCGAACCGAAGGCGAACCCGGACGCCTTCACCCGCTCCCAGACGCCGAGTTCGCGCAGGACGCGCAGGGCGTTGCCCTGGAGGGTGATGCCGGATCCCGCGGTGGCGTTCCAGTCGTCCTTGGCTTCGACCAGGTCGACCGTCAGCCCGGCGCGCCGCAGCAGGATCGTGACGGCGTTTCCGGCCGCCCCGCCGCCGACGACGAGGACCGTGCGTGGTGTGCTCATGGGGAACTCCCTTGTTCCTCGGGCTCTGGGCCCCGGGCTACTTGACGGCGATCGGGTTGACGGGGGACCCGACGGCGCCGGTGATGGGCAGGGGGGCGGCGGTGAGCCAGAACTCGTGGACGCCGTCGGCCGCGCAGTCGTCGGCGAGGGCCTCCAGGTCCCACATCTCGCCGATCAGCAGGCCGAGGTGGGGGATGACGACCTGGTGCAAGGGCTGGAAAGCGTGGTCGAACTCGTTGGGCCGTACCTCGAAACCCCAGGTGTCGGTGGCGATCGCGGCGATCTCGCTGGTGTGCAGCCAGGACGCGGTGGTGAAGGACAGACCCGGGGCGGCACCTCCGGCGTAGTCCCCCCAGCCGTCGCGGCGGACGCGGGCGAGCTGCCCGGTACGCACCAGCACGATGTCGCCCCTGCCGACCGTGACCCCGTGGGCGTCGGCGGCGGCCGCCAGATGCTCCTCGGTGATCGCGAAACCGTCCGGCAGCTCCCCGTCCGTGCCGGCCGTGCGGCCGATGTCGAGGAGGACACCGCGCCCGGCGACGTACGGTGCCATGTGCTCGATGCCCGTGACCTGGTCGCCGTCGGAGGTGACGACCCGTTCGGCCGGGCGCCCGTTCCACGCCTTGCCGTGGTCGAAGATGTGCCCCAGACCGTCCCACTGGGTGGAGCACTGGAGCGGCATGGCGATCACGTCGTCCGCCCCGCCGATCCCGTGCGGCAGGCCCTGATTGCCGAGGGCCGCGTCCGTACCGGTGTCGAGCATGGTGTGGACCGGGTTGGTCCGGCGGCGCCAGCCCTTCTGCGGGCCGTTGATGTCGAAACGCTGGGACAGCGAGAAGCTCACCCCGCGCCGGACGAGCGAGGCACCCTCACGGCGCTTGGCCTCGTCCAGGAAGTTCAGGGTGCCGAGGACGTCGTCCTCGCCCCAGCGGCCCCAGTTGGAGCACTCCTTCGCCGCCTGGGCGATCGCGCCCTCGGGGTCGTGGCGGTTCACGCCTCCTCCGCCGCACATCGCGTGCGCTGGGCGCCGAGACCCGTGATCGAGGCGTCCATGACGTCGCCGTCGCGCAGCAGCCGGCCCCAGTGCATGCCGTTCCCGGCGGGGGACCCGGTGAGCACGAGGTCGCCGGGAAACAGACGCGCGCTCCGGGAGGCGTACGAGACCATCCGCGCCACGTCGAAGATCATGTCCTTGGTGGACTCGTCCTGCATGACCTCGCCGTTCAGCCTCAGGGTCAGCCGCAGGTCGCCCGTGTCCCCGAGCGACTCGGCCGGCACGATCCACGGTCCCAGCGGTGTGAAGCCGGGCGCGTTCTTGCTCCGCAGCCAGTCCGTGCCGATCTGCGGCATGTCCCTGCGGAACACGGTGGCCCGGTCGGTGAGGTCGTTGGCGATCGTGTAGCCGGCGATGTACTCCAGCGCCTCCTCGACGGAGACCCGGTAGGCCGGGCGGCCGATGACCGCGGTCAGCTCCAGCTCCCAGTCGGGCTTCGCGGCCCACGAGGGAAGCGTGACCTCGTCGTAGGGTCCGGTGACCGCGCTGGGAAGCCCGACGAACACGTAGGGGAGGTCCTCGGCGGCCCGCCGGTCCATGATCTCGGCCGCTTCGGCGCGCGCCTCCTCCTCGGACCGCCCGTCGGACGGGTCGCGGTGGGCGACGTGGAGGTCGATGACGTGCCGGCGGTAGTTGGCGCCCGACTGGAAGACCTGCCGCGGCTCGACGGGAGCCAGGACCCGGAAGTCCGCCAGCGGTCGGCGCGCGAGCCCGGTGTCGGCCGCGAGCTCGCGCAGCCGCGGCAGCACGTCCGGCCACCGTTCCAGCAGCCCCCGCACCGTCAGCCCGGGTTCGTCCAGGGCCGTCCGCAGGTCGAGGACCTGCCCGTGCGGGTCGACGAGAGCGGGGAAGGCCGGGCCGTCACCGGCCGAAAGGGTGCCGAGGGCGAAAGGCCCGGCGAAAAGGTCAGAAGCGGTTCCAGGTTTCACCGACATGTCCTCCTGATTGCGATGGCACTAATCTGAACCCCTCCTGAGCAATCAGGGAAATCGATTGTGTGGATGCGATCCATACACTGGCTCGATACTCTCTGGTCGGCGCCCGCACCCGAAGGAAACCCTGTGAACCTGGCCCGTCTCGACCTCAACCTCGTCGTCGCCCTGCGCGCCCTGCTCGAGGAACGCAACGTCACGAAGGCGGGGCAGCGGGTAGGGCTCAGCCAGCCCGCCATGAGCGCCGCGCTGGGCCGTCTGCGGCGGCACTTCGGCGACGAACTCCTCTCCCGCGTCGGCGGGCACTACGAGCTCACCGCCCTCGGACAGGTGCTCCTGGACCGCACGGCCACCGCCTACGACGTGCTCGACCGGCTCTTCGCCAGCCAGGCCGCCTTCGACCCGGCCAAGGAGAGCCGGGAGTTCCGTCTCGTCGCCTCCGACTACGCGGTCGACGTCTTCGGGGTCGAACTGGCCCGCGCCGTCCACGACGAGGCTCCGGGCATCCGGCTGCGCTTCACCCGCACACCCATCACCGTCGTCGATGACACGGCCAGCCTCCTGAGCGCCACCGACGGCCTGCTGATGCCCCACGGGGTCATCAGCGACTTCCCCGCCACCGACCTCTACGACGACCGGTGGGTCTTCGTCGTGGCCGACGACCACCCCAGCATCGACGACCGGCTGACCAGGCAGGACCTGGCCAGGCTGCCCTGGGTCACCTACCAGCGCACCTACGACGCCCCGGCCGTGCGGCAGCTGGGCATGCTCGGCATCGAACCCCGCGTGGAGGTCTCCGTCGACAGCTTCCACGCCCTGCCCGCGCTCGTCGCCGGCACCCGGCGCATCGCGCTGGTCCAGGCCCGGCTGGCCCGCCTGATGGCCCCGCTGCACGCCGTACGCGTGATGGAGCCGCCCTACGAAGCCGTCCCGCTGCGCGAGGCGCTGTGGTGGCACCCGGTCCACACCCACGACGCGGCCCACATCTGGCTCCGGGAGATCGCCGCGAGGGTCGGGAGGCGGCTGGCCGACGCGGACGTCTGAGGGGCGGCCCCGCACCGCCCGCGCCGCCCTCGGGCGGCGCATCCGCGGGTATCCGTCCGGTGGATCGAGGAGATAGCGACAACCGATGGCGCGAGGGGTGGGCAGCGCGTCCGCCGGAACGCATAGTCGAGGGCACCTTCGCCCCTGGCGCCGACGTCACCCCGCAGCAGGCACGTGCCGTCCAGTGGGCGCTGTTCCCCGCCCTTCTCAGCGCTCTGGAGTGCCGCCATGCCCGCGTCCGTCGCCCCACCCTCCCGCGCCCACGACACCCCCGCGGCCCCCGCCGGACGACTTCCGGCGCTCGTGCTCATGGCAGGCAGCTGCCTGCCCGTCCTCGGGGCGGTGCTCCTCGCACCCGTCCTGCCCCGCATGCAGGACCACTTCGCGGCCGTTCCGGGGAGCGCGGCCCTGGTCCCGGTGGTCCTCACGGTCCCTGCGCTGGCGCTCGCCCTGCTGGCCCCCTTCGCCGGCGTCATCGTGGACCGGCTCGGCCGCAAGCGCCTGCTCGTCGTCGCCACGCTCCTCTACGCGGTCTTCGGCACCGCGCCGCTGTTCCTGGACTCCCTGCACGCGATCCTCGTCAGCCGGATCCTGGTCGGCATCACCGAGGCCGCCATCATGACGGCCTGCACCACCCTCATCGGCGACTACTACAGCGGGGAGCTCCGCGACAGGTACGTCGCCCTGCAGACCATGTGCGCCTCGGCCTCGGCCACGGCCTTCTTCGTCCTCGGCGGCGTCCTCGGGGCGGCCGACTGGCGCGCCCCCTTCTGGCTCTACGCCGTCGGCCTGCTGATCGCCCCCGTCATGGCGCGCGTCCTGCCGGCACCCGTCCCCACGGTGGCGGTCGGCGACACGGACCCGGTGGACACGCGGGCCGCGCAGACCGCGAGACGTCCCTTCCCCGTACGGCGGATGGCCGGGATCTGCCTGCTCACCGTCTTCGGCGCCGTGGTCTTCTACACGGTGCCCGTCGAGATGGCCTACCTCCTCGACGAGCAGGGCGTCGTCTCCACCGGAGCCATCGGCGCCGTCACCGCCGTCGCCAGCGCCGCCACCGTGCTCGGGTCCGTCGTCTTCACGCGGCTCTCCCCGCGCAGGCGCCACCGGCTGCCCGTCCTCTTCGCCGTGTGCGCGGCCGGCTTCCTGCTGATGGGCATCGCCGACAGCCTCCCCCTCCTGATCGCGGGAGCCGTCGTCAACTGCGTCGGCACGGGTCTGCTGCTGCCGTCCCTGGTCACCCGGGCGATGTCCCGGCTCGAGTTCGCCGACCGGGGACGCGGAATGGGCCTGTGGACGGCCGCCTTCTTCCTCGGGGAGTTCCTCTGCCCTCTCGTCCTCCTGGGAACGAAGGGCCCGGCGGGCAGCCTCGCCGCGGCCGTCGCCGTACTCGGAGCGGGTACCGCCGCCGTGGCCGCCCTGCTGCTGCTCCCGGGCCGCCGCGCCCGCGTGGCCGCGGCCCTGCCCACGGGCGAGGGGCGGTGACCCGGCTTCCGGGGCGAGGGCCCACCGCACGCCGGGTCACCGTCGCCGCTCGTCGGCGTGGCCCGAACGGACGGGGCGCCGGCTCGCCATGAGCAGGGACGCGAGCTGTTTCCCGGGCCGTGCGCTCACCGAGCGCACGGCCCACAGCCGTGCCCGGAGCGGACGCCCGTGCCGGTGCCGGGGTGGCGCCCCTCCGGCCAGGCCCGTCGCCGCCCGGCCCGTCGACCGGCACCCGCGCGTGCGCCAGGCCGAGGTTGTGGCCTGTTCTCCGCGGCATTCGCGCTGTCAGGCCGTGGCCGTACGGCGCCCGTGCCGGCCACAGGCCGTCGCCGTGCCCCGCCTTCCGCGTCCCCCGCGCGGGTGGCAGGCCGTCACCGGACGGCACCCGCGCTGCCCGCAGGCCGTCGCCGTGCCCTGCCCTCCGCCGTACCTGCGCGTGCGCCAGGCCGCGGCCGGACCTCGCCTTCCGCAGCGCCGTCCTGACCGCCCTTCAGCGGTGCGAGTCCTACCGGGCCCGAGGTGCCGCCGTGCTGCGCCGGACCACCAGGCGCGGGGTCATCGTGGTGCGCATCGCCCGGTCGCGGCGGCCTTCCACCCGTTCGACGAGCATCCGGGCCGCGGACGACCCCATGGTGTGCCCCGCCTGGTCGACGCTGGTGAGCTGGACGGGTGCGAGCGCGGCGAGCGCCGTGTCGTTGTAGCCGACGAGGGAGACATCACCGGGAATCGAGAGCCCCAGCTCGTGGGCGGCGCGGTAGAGGCCCAGCGCCGCCACGTCGGCGCCGGCCATGACGGCCGTCGGCCTGTCGTCGCCGCTCAGGAGCGCCATGCCCGCCGCGTGACCGCCGTCGTCGGAATAGGCGGCGTGGTGGACACGCGCGCGGTCGGCGAGGCCGTGGCGTTCCATCGCCTGCCGGTAGCCGTCGGTCAGTGCGATCTCGGGGGTGCGCTGCCAGCGGCCCGTTCTGGTGCCCGCCGCCGAGACCAGGGCGATGTCCCGGTGCCCGAGGGCGACCAGATGGTCCACCACCAGGCCGGCCCCGAGGTCGTCGGCGTCCACGACCGAGTCGTGGACGTCGGAGCCGTCGTGGTGTCCGATGACCACGGTGGGCGTCGACGCCGCCGTGGCGAGCACCTCGGCGCGCGGTGCCCCCGGGGCGATGAGGATCAGGCCGTCCATCTGACGGTCCACCAGCGCCCGGATCGTCCGGGACTGCTCCTCCGCGTCGAACCCGGCCGCCCCGATCAGCACCGTGTACTCGCTGTCCCGCAACTCCTCGCGGATGCCGTCGAGGATGTCGGCGAAGAAGGCGTTGCGGACGTTGTCGAGCAGGACGCCGATGGTGTACGTCCGCCCGCGCATGCCCCGGGCGGCCGCGTGCGGGCGGTAGCCCAGTTCCGCCATCGACGCCCGGACCC
Organism: Streptomyces sp. NPDC053755; assembly: GCF_040677675.1. NCBI lineage: Bacteria > Bacillati > Actinomycetota > Actinomycetes > Kitasatosporales > Streptomycetaceae > Streptomyces > Streptomyces sp. NPDC053755. Next base: position 164,060 of record NZ_JBFASK010000013.1, read on the forward strand.
GTTCCTGCATGGCAGGGCTCACGCCGTACGCGTTGCGCATGACCTTGGAGACGGCGGCGGTGGAGACGCCGGCATGGCGGGCGACGTCGGTGATCGTCACCCGCTTGTCGCGCCCGGGCGAGCTGTCCGCGGCCATGAGAACCCCGATCTCCATGCGTGTGGTGCAACGGTCTACACGATACGAGCCTGGATGACATCCGCTCATCGGCCAGGCGACGACGATGTTACGCGTCTGTGTCTTGACTATGCCAGAGGCCAGGGGTCATGGTGTTGCCCATCTCGGATGGAGAACGTTCTACATCGCTCCGAGTTATTCGCGGCCCCAGCGTCCCGCCGCCCCGGCGCCCGCCCGGCGCCCCTCTCCTCTCTCACGATCCCTGGGAGTCACCCGTGCCCCACCGCATGATCCGTGCCCGCCGTACCCGCCCGGTCCTCCTCTCGGCCGGCGTCATGTCCCTGGCCGTTCTCGCCACCGCCTGCGGTGGCGGCGGTGGCGGCACCTCCGCGGCGTCCGAGAACTTCACGTACTTGAGCGTCACCGAGAACACCACCACCAGAACGGCCCTGACCGCCCTGTCGAAGGGCCCGTGCAAGGCCGAGAACGAGGCCCGGCCGCTGAAGGTGGAGACCGTCCCCCAGGCCGGCCTGGACCAGAAGCTCCAGCTCCTCGCCGGCCAGGACGCGCTCCCCACGCAGTTCGCGGCGGGCAACGCGCCGGCCCTCACCAAGCAGCTGGACAAGTCCGGAAGGGTCGCCGACCTCACGCTGGAGCTCCAGCGTCTCGGTGTGTACGAGCAGCTCGAGCCCGCGGCCGTCTCCACGATCAAGGCGCTCTACGGCGGCAAGCTCCAGGTGCTGCCGTACGAGTACAACATCGAGGGGATCTTCTACAACAAGAAGATCTTCAAGGACAACGGAGTCCAGGTCCCCGGGACCTGGGACGAACTGCTGGCGGCGTCCGAGAGGCTCGACGCGAAGGGGGTCCAGCCCTTCGCCGCCTCCGGCCAGCAGGGCTGGCCGCTGACCAGACTCGTCAGCGGGTACCTGTACCGGAGCCTCGGCCCCACCGCCCTGGAGAAGGTAGAGGACGGGACGGCGAAGCTGACCGACCCCGCCTACGTCAAGGCGGCGGAGGAGATCGCCGCGCTCGGCAGGAAGGGGTACTTCGGCCAGGGCGTCGGCTCCATCGACTACGACACCGCGATGAACCGGTTCCTGACGGGCAAGGCCGCCATGTTCTACATGGGCAGCTGGGCCCTGGCGAACATCGCCGACCCCCAGCAGAACAAGGTCGGCGCCGAGAACGTCGGCTTCATGCCGTTCCCCGCCGTCACGGGCGGTGCCGGATCCGTCGACCAGTACCCCTCCAACGTCGGACTGGCCATCACCCTCAGCGCGAAGGGCTTCGACAAGAAGACCGGCGCCTGGGTGTCGTGCGTCGCCGAGAACTACGGCAGCACCGCACTGAAGGACCACGGCTCCATCTCGGGCTTCAAGGTCAACACCCCGGTCAAGGACGCCAACGAGGTCACGAGCACCGTCCGCAAGACCATCAGCACCTCCCAGCACAACGTCCTGTGGTTCGAGGCCCTGTTCGGCACCAAGGCGACGACGCTCAGCCAGACCAACGCGGCCGGACTCGTCAGCGGCAGCATCAGTCCGCAGAAGTTCATGGAGACCGTCCAGGAAGCGCTCGGCCGGTGATCCCTCGGGACGGGCGGCCCGTCACCATTCTGCGGGCCGCCCGCTCCCACCCGGCCGGCCTCTTCACCCGCAACGAAGTGGACACCACTGATGCACCGCGTACTCGGTGACCGCAGGGCGATCGCGATCCTCCTCGGTCCCGCACTTCTCGTCTACACACTGATCATGCTCGTCCCCATGGTGTGGTCGCTCGGGTACTCCTTCACCCAGGGCAACTCCATCGACGGCTTCACCGGCAACGGATTCGCCAACGTCACCCGTCTCCTCTCCGACCAGGCCGTCCACGACGCCCTCTGGTTCACCCTGAAGTACGCGGTCGTCGTCACCGCCGGCCAGGTCGTCGCCGGCTACCTCCTGGCCCTGCTCTACGTCTTCTTCCTCAAGAAGGCCTCGGCGCTCATCCGCACCCTGGTCTTCTTCCCGGTCGTGCTGCCCACCGTCGCCGTGGGCCTGCTCTTCCAGAAGTTCTTCCAGGTCGCACCGCAGACCGGCCCGGTCAACTCCCTCCTGAACGCCGTCGGCCTGGACTCCGTCGACTTCTTCGGCAGCGCCGGCAGCGCCTTCTGGGTCCTGATCGTCATGGACATCTGGCGCTCCATGGGCTTCTACGCCGTCCTCCTCTTCGCCGGCCTCGTCGACATCCCCGACGAACTCCTCGAATCGGCCCGCCTCGACGGTGCCTCCGGCCTCCGCCTCATCCGCCACGTCGTGCTGCCGCTGTCCCTGCCGGTGCTCATGTCGTCCCTCATCTTCAGCATCAACGGCACCCTGAAGGTCTTCGACTCCGTCGTCGCCCTCACCAACGGCGGCCCCGGCAACGGCACCACACCACTCACCCTGTACATGTTCCAGACGTCGTTCACCTACAGCGAGTACGGCTACGGCAGCACCATCGCGCTGCTCCTGACCGTCGTGTGCCTGCTGGTGAGCCTGGCGGTCTACCGCGTCTCACGGCGCGACCTCACGGAGGGCTGACAGATGGCCATCGACACCCCCCTCGAGACCTCCGCGACGCACCGGCGCACCGACGCCAGGCCCCGCCCCGCCCGCGCGACGGGCAGCCGCCTCTGGGTCAGGATCGCCGTCGGCCTCTTGCTGATCATCGAGATCTACCCGCTGGTCTGGATGTTCCTGACCTCGCTGAAGTCCAACAGCGACTACCTGAACAACTCCACCTGGAGCCTTCCCACCACCTGGGAGTGGGGCAACTACACCGAGGCATGGACCACCGGGAACATCGGCCTCTACGTCGAGAACAGCCTCCTGGCCGTCGTCCCCGCCCTGGCGCTGATCCTGCTGCTCGGTACCGCGGCGGGCTTCGCCCTGCAGGTCATGGTGTGGAAGGGGCGCAGCCTCACCCTGCTGGTCTTCCTCGCGGGCATGATGGTCCCCCCGCAGATGATCCTGCTGCCGCTGTTCACCGTCTACTTCCGCACCGGCCTCTCCGGCACCCTGTGGCCGCTGATCCTCACCTACGCCGGAACCGGACTCCCGCTGACCGTCTTCATGATGGCCACCTACTACAGGACCGTGCCCCGGGAGCTCTTCGAAGCCGCCACGCTCGACGGCGCCGGCATCCTGCGGGCCTTCTGGACGATCAGCCTGCCCGTGGTCCGCAACGCGCTGCTCACCGTCGGCCTGGTGCAGTTCTTCTTCATCTGGAACGACCTGCTCATCGCCCTGACCTTCACCAACAGCCAGGACCTGCGCACCATCCAGGTCGGCCTGCTCAACTTCACCGGCGACTTCGGCGCCACCCGGTACGGGCCGCTGTTCGCGGCCGTCTGCATCAACGTCTTCGGCACTCTCGTGATCTACCTCTTCCTCAACCAGAAGGTCATGAAGGGCCTCACGTCGGGAGCGGTCAAGGGCTGACCGGCGATCCGCCCTCCTCCCGAGCACACGAAAGGTCCCTCCCTTGCAGTCCCTCCAGCCCTCCCCGGTGCGCTTCGAGCACCTCCCGGACGGCCTCGGCATCGGCACCGCCGCCCCCCGCCTGTCCTGGACCCCGGCGCCGGGCTCCGGCGCCCAGGAAGCGTACGAGGTCGAGCTCGACCGCGGCGGCCGCCCGTGGCGGACCGGCCGCGTCACCGGGGCCGAGCACCTCTTGGTCCCCTGGCCCGGGGAACCGCTCGCCTCCCGCGAGCGTGCCGTCGTCCGCGTCCGGACCTGGTCCTCCGGCAGCGCCGAAGCGTCGCCCTGGAGCGCCCCCAGCGCCGTCGAGGCCGGCCTGCTGCGTCCGGAGGACTGGATCGCCGTCCCCGTCGGCGCCGCCTGGGACGAGGGCCCGGCCGCCGAGCGCCGTCCGGCCCGCGTCCGCAAGGACTTCCGGACCGACCGGCCCGTCGCCCGAGCCCGCCTCTACATCACCGCCCACGGCCTGTACGAGGCGGAGATCAACGGCACCCGCGTCGGCGACGAGGCACTGGCGCCGGGATGGACCGTCTACCCCCACCGCCTGCGCTACCGCACCCACGACGTCACCTCCCTCCTCACCGACGGCGCCAACACCATCGGCGCCTGGCTCGGGGACGGCTGGTACCGCGGCAGGTACGGCTTCGACGGCGGCACCCGCGACATCTACGGCAGCGACCAGTCGCTCATCGCCCAGCTGGAGGTGACCTACGAGGACGGCACCACCAGCGTGGTCGCCACCGACCTCACCTGGCAGGCGGCCCCGAGCCCCGTCCTGACGAGCGGCCTGTACGAGGGGGAGACCTTCGACGCCCGCCTCGACGACCCCCGGTGGTCCACCCCGGCGGCCCGGTCCGGCGACTGGACTCCCGTACGCGCCGGGAAGCGGGACCCCGCGACCCTCACCGCCCCCGACGGCCCCCCGGTCAGATGCACCCAGGAGGTCCCCCCGGCCGCGATCAGCCGCACGGCCGACGGCCGGTATCTGCTCGACTTCGGGCAGAACCTGGTGGGCAGGCTCCGCATCACCGCCGACGGCCCCGCCGGCACCACCCTCACCCTCCGGCACGCGGAGGTCCTCCAGGACGGAGAACTGGCCACCCGGCCCCTGCGCGAGGCCCGTTCCACCGACACCCTCGTCCTGCCCGGCGGCGGGCCGTACACCTGGGAGCCCCGCTTCACCCTGCACGGCTTCCGCTACGCGGAGATCACCGGCTGGCCGGGCGACCTCCCCGAGGACGCCGTGACCGCGCGCGTCCACCACACGGACATGCGCCGCACCGGCTGGTTCGAGTGCAGCGACCCGATGGTCAACCGACTCCACGAGAACGTCGTGTGGAGCATGCGCGGGAACTTCGTCGACATCCCCACCGACTGCCCCCAGCGGGACGAACGGCTGGGCTGGACCGGTGACATCCAGGTCTTCGCCCCCACCGCGAGCTTCCTCTACGACTGCGCCGGCATGCTCGACTCCTGGCTCACCGACGTCGGCCTCGAGCAGCTGCCCGACGGCACCATCCCCTGGTACGTGCCCGTCATCCCCGGCGAACCGATGTGGACGCCCATCCAGCCGGGCGCCGCCTGGGGAGACGTCGCCACCCTCACCCCCTGGGTGCTCTACCGGCGCTACGGCGACCTCGAACTCCTGCGCCGCCACTACCCCATGGCCCGGGCGTGGGTCGATCTGGTCGAGACACTGGCCGGCCCCGACCGTCTCTGGGACACCGGCTTCCAGCTCGGCGACTGGCTCGACCCGGCCGCCCCGCCGGACGACCCCGCGGGCGGCCGCACCGACCGCTACCTCGTCGCCACCGCCTACTTCGCCCACTCCGCCCGTCACCTCGCCCACTCCGCCCGCGCCCTGGACCGCACCACGGACGCCCTTCGGTACGGGACACTCGCCGACGAGGTCACGGCGGCCTTCCGGTCCCGATACGTCCTCGGCCCGGGCCGCATGTCCAGTGACAGCCCCACCGCCTACGCCCTCGCGATCGGCTTCGACCTGCTCGACGCCTCGCAGCGGCGGACCGCGGGTGACCGCCTGGCGGAACTCGTCCTCCAGGACGACGCACGCATCGCCACGGGCTTCGTGGGCACACCCCTCGTCTGCGACGCCCTCACCGACACCGGTCACCTCGACCTCGCCTACCGCCTGCTGCTGCAGACCGAATGCCCCTCCTGGCTCTACCCGGTGACCATGGGCGCCACCACCGTGTGGGAGCGCTGGGACAGCCTCCGCCCCGACGGAACACTCAACCCCGGCGGCATGACCTCCTTCAACCACTACGCCCTCGGCGCCGTCGCCGACTGGCTCCACAGGGTCGTCGGCGGCCTCGACAGCACGGGGCCCGGCGCCCGGACACTCCGTTTCCGGCCCAGGCCCGGAGGCGGCATCACCTGGGCGCGCACCCGCCACGAGACGCCCCACGGAACCGCCTCGGTCTCCTGGGAGACGACCCCCGCCGGCGTACGGGCCCGCCTCACCGTGCCCCCGGGCTGCACCGCCGTCGCCGAGCTCCCCGGCCTCGCACCCGTCAGGCTCGGCCCCGGAACGCACACACTCGGCCCGGACGCGCGCGACTGAGCGCATCTCGCGAGAGGGAGCGCCTCTGCGCGGAAATGCCCGGCATGAAGCGACCCTTCCTGCCGGGTATTTCCGCGCCCGAGGGAGAGTGGGCGGTTCTCTATTCGTATGCCCGATAGCGGTCATCGAATATCTGTATAGCGATCGGGGCCTCACGCGGTCGGCTTGCCTCATTCTCCTTTCTCGGTGCCGCGGAATTGTTCGATTGTGCAGGTCAAAGCAGCTCTGATCAATTTCCGATGTCGGGAGGGTTGACCGGAAGCGGTGATGAACATAGCTTTCCGATTCGTGTGAGGCGCTTCACCTCGAAGCGCACGAAGAGTCCTTGGAGCGGGACACCGCGGGACGCGGAAAACCCTCGAGGACAGAACGCGCAAGAACGCGCCGGCCCGTGCCCTCGCCGCCGGACATCCCAGTTTCGCACCCGACTTCGGCGGGCCCGCCCCGCCCTTTCCCGCGTCCGGAGAGCCGCTGTGAACCGACGATCCTTCCTGTCCTCCGCCATCGCCACCGCTCTCGCCGTCAGCATGGCCCCCGCGGCCACCGCCCCGGCGATCGCCGCGACCGACCCCCGCGCCTTCGAGCGGGCCGACGCCCTCCTCGCCCGGATGACCGCCGCCGAGAAGGAGGCCCTCATCCGGTGCGACTTCGCCGCCGTCGCCCACCTCGGCATCCCGGCCCTGACCATGGTCGACGCCTCCGCCGGCCTGCGCGGCGAGCAGGGCGTCACCGCCTTCCCGGTCCCCCTCGCCCAGGCCGCGACGTTCGACGAGGACCTGGCACGGCGCATCGGTGTCGCGCTGGGCACCGAAGGACGTGCCAAGGGCTACAACAGCCTCCTCGGCCCCACCGTCGACCTGGCCCGCACCTGGCACTTCGGCCGCCAGGCCGAGACCATGGGGGAGGACCCGCTGCTCGCCGGCCGCCTCGGAGCGGCCCTCACCACCGGCATCCAGAGCCGCCGGGTCACCGCCACCGTCAAGCACTTCGCCGCCTACACCCAGGAGGTGAACCGCTTCTTCACCGACACCCTGGTGTCCGACCGGGCCCTGCACGAGGTCTACCAGGCGCCGTTCCGCCGGGTGATCGCCGCCGCGCCGACCAGCTCGGTCATGATGGCCTACCCGAAGATCAACGGCACCTTCGCCACCCAGAGCCCCGCCCTCTTCGCCGACGTCAAGAGCCGTCTGGGCCTCCAGGGTTACACCGTTCCCGACTTCTGGGCCGGAGACGACCAGGTCGCCGCCGCCAAGGCGGGCATGGACCTCGCCGGGCTCGGCCCCGCCGGCGTCAAACTGGCCCCCGGCGCGCTCACCGACGGCTCCGTCCCCGCCGCCCGGGTGAACGACGCCGCCCGCCGCATCCTCGTCACCATGTTCGCCAACGGGCTCGTCGACCATCCCGTCTCCTCCCCGGTCCAGGACGCCGGCACCCCCGCGCACAAGGCCCTCGCCCACGAGGCCGCACTCGCCTCCACGGTCCTGCTGGCCAACCGCTCCTCCGCACTGCCGCTTCCGGCCGGGCTGCGGACGCTGGCGGTCATCGGCCCCGCCGGTACCGACGCCTTCACCGGCGTCTCCGGCTCCACCTACGTCGACCCCGGCACCTGGACCACGCCGCTCCAGGCCATCCGGGCCCGCGCCGGCAGTGCCGTCAGGGTGACCCACACCCAGGGCAGCACCGGCGACATCCCGCTGACCACCGTCCCCTCGGCCGTGCTGCGCACCGCCGACGGAGCCGCGGGTCTCCGCGGACGCTACTACGCCACCGCCGAGCCGACCGGCACCCCCGTGATGACCCGGACCGACACCGTCGTGGACTTCACGACCGCCCCCGCCGGCAGCCTGCCGGCCGTCTGGTCCGCGACCTGGTCGGGCACCCTGACCCCGACACACACGGGTCTGCACCGCTTCTCGCTCCTGACCGCGGGCGCGGCCACCCTGAAGATCGACGGAGTCGCCGTCGTCGCGGGATCCCGGGGCACCCGGCGCTTCTTCCTCGGCCCCTACGACTATCCCCTCCAGGGCACCTGCGACCTGACCGCCGGCCGGACGGTCTCCGTGGAGCTGACGTACACGAACGCCGGCGCCGACCCCGGCACCTGCGGGCTCACCCTCGGATGGCAGCCCGTCTCCCTCATCCCCGCCGCCGTCCAGAACGCGCGGGCGGCCGACGCGGCCGTCGTCTTCGTCAACCGGGTGGCAGGCGAGGCCATGGACCACGAGCGGCTCGACCTGCCCGGGGACCAGAACCGTCTCATCGCCGCCGTCGCCGCGGCCAACCCCCGCACCATCGTCGTCCTGAACACCGACGGGCCCGTGGCCATGCCCTGGCTCGACGACGTCGAAGCCGTCGTCCAGGCCTGGTACGGAGGCAGCGGCATGGGCACCGCGCTCGCCGCCGTCCTCTTCGGCGACGGCGACCCCTCCGGCCGCCTCCCGGTGACCTTCCCCGCCGACCCCGCCCAGGGACCCGGATCGACCCCCGCGACCTACCCGGGCCAGAACGGCGCCGTCTCTTACGACGAGGGCATCGCGGTCGGCCACCGCTACTACGACGCCAAGGGCCGACAGCCCCGGTTCCCCTTCGGGCACGGCCTGTCCTTCACGACCTTCGCCCACGGCTCGCTCACCGCCGCCTACGACCCGGCCGGGAGGACGGTCACCCTCGGGGTCGACGTCACCAACACCGGCAGTCGCGAGGGCACCGAGGTCGTCCAGGTCTATGCCACCCTGCCGAGCGCCGCCCAGGCGGAACCGCGCCGGCTCGTCGCCTTCCGCAAGATCACCCTGGCCCCCTCCGCCACGCGGCGCCTCACCTTCACCCTCACCCCCGACGAGCTCGCGGTCTGGACCGCCGGCGGCTGGACCCTGGTCCCCGGCCTCTACACTCTCGCCGTCGCGCGCGACTCCCGCGCGGTGACCGCCCAGCGGGCGGTCACGATCAGCTGATCGCCGGGGACCCGTGCCGCTCGGGAGCGGAGCCCCGGCCGGGAAGGGGGAGCCCGGCCGGGGCGGCCCGGTGTCACCCTTCGGGGCACTCCTTCCACGCGAGGTGGTAGACGGTGCTGATGTCACCGTCGGTGGAGTCCATGGTCATGTAGCTGGTGGTGGCGGGGTTCGACGTCCCGGCGTTCACCCGCAGCTCGGTGTTGATGTTGAAGTTCCGCTGCACTCCGCAGGGCGCCCATACGAGCTGCGCCCAGTCGGTGTCGTCCGTGGCCTGCCAGTTGTCCTCGTAGGGTCCGCGGAAGGTGTGCGTGCGGGACGCGGTGCTCGGCGAGCCCTGGAAGTAGTACGACGCCTTCTCGGTGCTGCTCGCACCGGGCCGCAGCGACGCGTAGCCGCGGTAGTCGGCGCTGGCGATCGCGTAGGTGAATCCCTGGGGAACGTGCACCAGAAGGTTGAGCTGACAGTTCCGTCGGGCTGCCGTGGGGGAGGAGCCGCCGCCCACCTGGGCCAGGTACTCGCTGTAGGTGACGGTGAAGGCGGTGTTGTCCTCGGACACGGCGATGGCGGCGGTGCCCAGGGGGCAGCCGGAGCCGTTCACCGTGGCGATGTCGATGACGATCCTGTCCGGGGGCGGGTCGACGATCGACGACGGGCCTGCCTGAGCGGGCAGGGCGGAGGCGAACAGAGCGGTGACCGCTCCGCTGACCAGCAGGGGGACTCTCATGGTTCTCCCATCGACGGCTGGACGAAAGGGGTGGTGCGACCGGCGACGGTTGAAGCATCATGTACATGACAGATGCCTGGCCGGGCCGCCCTCGCCGATGTGGGCGGGGGTGGTCGAATGCTAGAAGCCCGCGCGCGGCGGGGCAGGGGAGACCCCGGCCAACAATCGCCCCGCGAAAGCCCCCTCCTTTGGCTCGTAAAAGCCGGTGGCGCCCCTCCTGCCCCCCACACCCCTCGCGCACCGGGCGCACCGCGCCTGGGGCCGATGTCGTCGTGGGCGGCGGCGCCGGTGCGACACTGGCCGGGTGACGGACGACGAACGGCAGACGCTCCGACGCCTGGAACGGGCCATCCTGGAACTGCTGGAGCGCCGCGCTCCGACCGCGACGATCTGCCCCTCCGACGCCGCGCGTGCGGTGTACGAAGGGGATGACGACGGCTGGCGCGAACTCATGGAGCCCGCGCGCCGCGCCGCGCGGCGGCTGGTCACGGCCGGAGAGGTGGAGATCACCCAGGGCGGCCGGCCCGTGGAGCCGGCGAAGGCCCGCGGACCGATCCGCATCCGCCGCGTCCGCTGACCCCCGGGTGGTCCGTCAGGTGGGCAGAAGCGAGGGCGAGCCGTCGAGGATCGCGAGTTCGGCGGGTGAGGCCTGGCGCTTCCATTCGGGCGCGAGCGCGGTGTAGGTGTCGACGTCGTGCCAGCAGCCCTGGGTGCGGAAGAGCTGGCGCAGGGTCGCCTCCGGCCGCAGGCCGGCCGCCCTCATCACCGGGGGCATGTGGTGGTGATCCGTGCGGTGGCCGGCCCAGATCCTGTGCAGACCGAGGACGCCGAATCCGTACGCCATGAGCAGGCGTCCGGCCTCGTGTCCGTGGCCCCGCACGGGCGCCCCCGGCAGCAGCACCAGGGACGTGAGCATGGCGTTGCTCCCGTACTCCTCGACCAGCAGGCCCATCGTGCCGAGCATCGTGTCGTCGTCGAGGGCGCACACCGCGAGGGTGTACTTGCGGCGCGGCCTGGCGAAGGGCTGCGCGAGTGCCTGCGCGAAGGCGTCGTGCGCCTGTGCGGGGTCCATGCGGTCGATGCCGAGGTACCGCGTGAGCACCCGGTGGGTCAGGATGCGCCGGAAGGCGCCGTGGTCGTCGACCCGGAGCTCGCGCAGGCGGAGGCGGTCGCCCCGCAGTTCCGGGACGCGGTTGTCGCGGTGGACGCGGTTCACGGTGCTGCTCCGTCGGCTGCGGGAATGAGGGCTTCGAGGTCGATGTAGTACCGCCCGGACGGCACCGGCCGCCCGAGCAGGATCCGGCGGGCCGTGTCGGTGACGAGCGCCCCGCCGAGCATCACGCCGCTGGCCAGCTGCGGCCAGCTCGACAGGCTCGTGCCGACGCGGGAGAGGGCGTCGGTCATCGCCGGGCTCAGGCTCCGCTCGTCGACGACGCGCAGCAGGAAGTCCACGAGTTCACGGCCCTCGAGGCCGCGGACGTCGGCGGCACGGATGTCGCCGGTGCGGCCGTGGAAGAAGGGGCGGTCGGGATCGGTGTCGAAGCGTTCGACGTCCAGCAGTCCGCGGTCGTTGGCGTCCATGAGGACCGGCAGCCGGTGGTGGCGGGCGTGTTCGCGGGCCGCGACCTTGACCCACGGCGTGTCGCACTCCTCCACCAGCAGATCGAGTCCGCGGCCGGCGGCCGCCCCCGTGCCGTCGCGGGGCGGGGCGAAGAAGGCGTCGATGCTCTCCTCCGTCACACCGTGGCGGTAGACATCGATGTCGAGGTAGGGGTCGAGCTCGTACATGCGGCGCGCGCAGAGGACCGTCTTCTCCAGGCCGAGTTCGTGCACCCCGCCCCGCAGCCGGTTGAGGTTCGACAGGCTCAGCCGGTCGAAGTCCGCGAGGCGGAAGGAGCCTCCGACGCCCTCCATGGCGCAGGTCAGCGCGGCGCTGTTGCCGACGGACAGGCCGATGACGCCGATCCGGCGGGTGAACAGATGCCGCTGCTCGTCGCGGGTGATCTTGTCGCGGTTGCGGTCGGTCCGCACCTGCCGGAAGGCGTCCTCGGGAAGGACGCGCACGAGGCGGCCGGACCAGGGATACCAGACCCAGGTCCCGTACGCGTCGGGCGGCAGGCTGCCCCGGGCGTCGGCCACGGCGCGCTCCAGTGCGGCCGGGCCGAAGGACTCTCCGGGGAACCGGCATCCCACCAGCTCCTCGAGCTGGGCGTCGATGCGGTCGTGCACCTCGCGCAGCGCGGGGGAGTCGAGGAGCGCCTTCACGGCCTCGGCGTCGTCGGGCCGGGAAGGGTCGAGGAGCACAGGACGAAACGATTCGGCTGTACTGGCGGTGGCACGGCCGGGGCCGAGACCGTTCCACCCGTAGCCGACAGAGGGGGAGTTGGGGGTCACGGATGCGAAGCTAGCAAGCGGACGATCTTGGAAGGGCGCGATTCACCTCCCCGCGCACGTTCGAAATGATCTTCTAGTTTCCGCGCCCGCGCGCGCTGGCCCCCCTGGAGTGCGCCCCTGTGCGCTCCCCGGCCGGCGACGAGACGCGGGCCCCCGGCCGGGCGACAGAGGGCGTCGGGGCAGGGCTGGCGTCCGGGGCAACGATCCGCGTCGGCCGGTGGTTGCCTCCCGGCCGTGACGGGCAGACGACGATCATGGCGAGCACGGATGACCCGGGACGGGCCGCGGCCGGCGCCCGGACGCTGACGGCTCTGGACGCGCGGTTGGTGCGGTGCCGCGCCTGTCCTCGTCTCGTGGCCTGGCGGGAGGAGACGGCCCGCGTCAAGCGTCTCTCCTTCGAGGACTGGCGGTACTGGGGGAGGCCCGTACCCGGGTTCGGGCCCGAGGACGCCGCCATGGTGATCACGGGGCTGGCGCCCGCCGCGCACGGCGCGAACTGGACGGGCCGGATGTTCACCGGAGACCGGGCCGGTGATCTGCTGTTCGCGACCCTCCACGATCTAGGGCCTGTCTCTTGGATCCGTCCGTGAGATCGTCGTGCTCGTGATCGAGTCT
>NZ_JBFASK010000014.1:0-125471 GCF_040677675.1 Streptomyces sp. NPDC053755
AACGGCCGGTCGGGTTCACCAGGAGGCGGTAGCCCTCGGTGTCCAGCTTGATGCCCTCGTCGGCGAGCGAGCCCAGGACGTGCTCCACCACGTGCGTGCGGATGTCGGGCGCGAGCAGCGACTCGAGGTCGATGTCGGAGGCGTGCTGCGAGGACACCACGACCGTGTCCAGCCGGACCGGACGGTCGCCGTCGTACTCGATGGTGACCTGGGTCTTGCCGTCGGGGCGCAGATACGGGACGGTCCCGTTCCTTCGGACCTCGGTCAGCCTCCGGGAGAGCCGGTGGGCGAGGTGGATCGGCAGCGGCATCAGCTCGGCGGTCTCGTCGCAGGCGTAGCCGAACATCAGGCCCTGGTCGCCGGCGCCCTGGGCGTCCAGCTCGTCCGAACCCCCCTCGACCCGGGACTCGTAGGCCGTGTCGACGCCCTGCGCGATGTCCGGGGACTGCGCGCCGATGGAGACCGACACCCCGCAGGACGCGCCGTCGAAGCCCTTGGCGGAGGAGTCGTAGCCGATCTCCAGGATCTTCTCCCGGACGAGCCGGGCGATCGAGGCGTACGCGGTCGTCGACACCTCGCCCGCGACATGGACCTGCCCGGTCGTGATCAGGGTCTCCACGGCGACCCGCGAGGACGGGTCCTCGGCGAGCAGCGCGTCGAGGATCGCGTCGCTGATCTGGTCGGCGATCTTGTCGGGATGCCCCTCGGTCACGGACTCCGAGGTGAACAGACGACGGGACATGGTGCTTCCCTCCGGGGAAGTGGGGAGACGGGCGGCGGTGACGTCGCGGGTGATCCGGTCGCAGACCGCCGCGGCGTGCTCGAACAGGTAGAAGTGACCTCCCGGCCAGGCGTGCCGGCTGGTGCGGGCGCGGGTGTGGCCGGCCCAGGGGGCGGCCAGTGCGGGGCCCGCGACCGGGTCGTCCGCGCCGCTGAACAGCGACAGCGGCGCCTTCAGCGGCGGGCCGGGGTGTTCCTCGTACGTGTCCACGATCGCGAGGTCGCCGCGGAGCGTCTCCACCATCGGTTCGACGAGGTCGGGGATGGCCAGCACCTCCTCGGGGGTGCCGCCGAGGTCGCGCATGAAGCCGGTCAGCCGCTCCGTCGACCAGAGGTGGCGTCGGGCGCGGTCGGGCCGGTGCCCGGGGGCGGGGGCTCCGGAGAGCCCCACCCAGACGGGCGGCAGGCCCTGCCGGGAGAGCCGGCGCGCCAGTTCGTAGGTGATCAGCGCGCCCATGCTGTGCCCGAAGACGCCGTAGGGGCCGGCCAGTACCCGCCGGGTGAGCGGGGCGAGCCACTCGACCGCCTCGGTGGTGGTGCGGCAGCGTCCCTCCCCCGCCGACATCAGGCGGCCGGGAAGATCCACGGCCAGGAGCCGCCAGTCGGCGGGGAGATGGCGTACCAGCGGGGCGAAGGCGGCCGCCGAACCCCCGGCGTGGTGCACGAGCAGCAGGGTGAAGGGGGCGTCGGCGGCCGGCCGGGCCGCCGGGCACTCCGCAGCGGCGGGTCGTGAAGCCGGAGGTCCGAAGACCGGGGCGAGGAAGCGCCGCAGGTCCTTCCAGCCCGCCCAGGGCTGTGCGGGAGCGCTCATCGGCCTCGGAACTCCAGTGCGGTCACGCCCCAGGTGAAGCCCATCCCGCTGGTGGCGACCAGGACCAGGTCGCCTGGTTCCAGCCGCTCGTCGTCCAGGAGGCCGGCGAGGGCGATCAGCGGGTCGGAGCCGCCCATGTGCCCGTACCGGTGGTAGTTGAAGACGCTCTTCTCCGGGGGGATGCCGAGTCCGGCCAGCAGCTTCTCGTGCATGCCCTTGTCGCCCTGGTTGATCAGGAAGTGGGCGACGTCCGTGACCTCCTTGCCGAGGGTGGACAGCACGTCGCCGACACGGGCGGGGAAGTTCTCCAGGTAGGCGTCGCCCAGGCCCTGCCGGCGGCCGCGCCGGCGCATCAGGATCCGGTCGTCCTCCAGGTCTCCGGAGTAGTAGTCGGCCCAGGAGGGGTCCGTGCGCATGGACGACGCGAGGACCTCGAAGAGGCAGTCCTCGCGGCCGAGGAGGACGGCGGCCGGGGCGTCGCCGAAGTTGAACAGGGCCTTGGAGTCGGGGTCGTCCCGGTCGACGAGCCGGCTGAGGCGGTCCCCGACGAGGACCAGGGCGTAGGGGGCGACGCCGCCCAGCGCGAGTTCCGCCAGTCCGGTGCGTACGGCCGTCATGGCGCCGTTGCAGAAGTTGGTGACCTCGAAGCAGTGGGCGCCGAGGATGCCCAGCTCGTCGGCGACCTTGGCCGCCGGGGACCAGAACGGCTGGTCCCACTCGCCGGAACCGGCGTAGATCACCTGGCCGATCGCGTCCGGGGAGACGCCGTTGCGCTCCAGGACGGCCCTGGCCGCCTCCGCGGCCAGCTCCCAGGCCGTCTCGTCCTCGCCGAGGACGGGGAACTCCTCGGTGTGCGTGATGGCCAGGATGTCGGCCACCGGTACGCCGGACGTCTCGTGCAACTCCCGCACGGTCACCCGCGACGAGGGAAAGGCCACCTCGAAGTCGACGATTCCGCCCACGGTCCCTGCTCTCCTTCGCTGTACGGTCATGACGGTCGCGGCCCTCAGGCGGCCGGCGCGGCGACCCGGGCGGCCCCCGCGGCCGACCGCTCGCGCAGCCGGTTCAGGTGCTCCAGGCTCGCCAGGACGGCCGGCGTCGGCAGCCCGAAGTCGATCAGGCAGGCCACCTCGTCCACGCCGATGGCGCGGAACCTCTCCACCATCGGCTCGGCCTTCTCCACGGTGCCCAGCAGTCCGCCGTCGTCGAAGTAGCGGTCGAAGGAGCGGGCCACGATGAAGTCGATGTCCTCGGGCGACAGCTTCGAGGCGTCGACACGGCGCCCGTCCAGCCGTGAGCCCAGCAGCAGTCCGAGGGAGCTGCGCAGGTAGTCGCCGAGAGGCGCCCGTACGGTCTCGCGGACCGCGTCCTCGTCCTCACCGAGGAAGGCGTGCACCATGAGCGCGACATGACCGTTCCATCCGGGCCGGCCGAGCCCGGCGGCCGCCTCGCGGTATTCGGCGATCTTGCCGGCGAGGTCGTCGAGGTCCTGGCCCAGCAGGTGGGTCAGGAGCCCGGCGCCGGAGCGGCCGGCGTTGCGGAAGGTCTCCACGCCCCCGGCGCTGGTCACCCACACCGGAAGCTCGCTCTGGACCGGCGGCGGGAAGATGCCGAGTTCCTGTGCGGCGCCGACGCCGTCGGTGACCGCGATCTTCTCGCCGCGCCACAGCGCGCGGACCTGCTCCACCTGCTCCAGCAGGATCTCCCGCCGGTTCTCGTAGTTCTCGGGGCGCAGCGCGAAGTCCGTCGCGTGCCATCCGGAGGCGAAGGACAGGCCCACCCTGCCGTGGGACAGGTTGTCCACGACCGACCACTCCTCCGCGATCCGCAGCGGATGGTGCAGGGGGGCGACGACGCTGCCCGCGCGGATGCCGACGCGCTCGGTCACGGCGGCGATCGCCGCGCCCGTCACGGACGGGTTGGGGTACAGGCCGCCGAAGGGGTGGAAGTGCCGCTCGGGGGTCCACACGGCGCTGAAGCCGTTGCGGTCGGCGAACCGGGCTCCCTCCATGAGGAGTTCGTAGCGGTCGCCCGAGCCCTCGGTACTGTCGTTGGCGAAGTAGAAGAGACTGAAGTCCATGGCGTTCTCCGGTTGTTGCTGGTCGGCGACGGGAGCCCCTGGCCTGTCCGCGGGCGCGGCTCAGGCGACGGCCGGCTCGGCGCCGGTGTCGGGGACCGGGCGGCGGGTGCGCTCGGCCCAGGAGGCGACCGCGGGTGCGGCGAGGCCAGCGCCGAGGAGCAGGACGGCGAAGACGATCCAGGCGGGCCAGCCCAGCCGGACGATGAGCACGGTGGCGAGGGCCGGGGTGACCATCGAGCCGAGCTGTGTCGACATCCCGAACATGCCCTGGTACTGCCCCTGGGCGTGGTCCGGGGCCAGGCCGAAGGCCAGGGACCAGGATCCGGCGCTGTAGAGCATCTCGCCGATCACGTGCACGACGGCGCCGGCGAGCAGGGCGGCGACGGCCACCCACACCGGCCGGTCGGCGGCCAGGGCGAAGAGGGCGCAGCACGCGGCGAGGAAGACACCGCACCTGCGCAGCGTCCGGGCGCCGCCACGGACGTTCTCGCTGCCCTTTCCGGCACGGACCTGGAAGAGCACGACCATGATCGTGTTCAGGATGAGGATGACGGAGTACAGCCACTTGGGCGCGGAGGTCTGGCTGGTGATCCAGATCGGCAGCGCGACGGTGAGGATCGCGACGTTCATCACCAGGACCGAGTTGAGCAGCGCGACGGCGGCGTACGGGAGGTCGCGCAGGACGACCCACCGGGGTCCGGCGCTCTCCTTGGGGGCGGGGGCGACGGACGGGACGGTGAGGTAGGCGGCGCCCGCGACGAGGAACATGACGCCGCCGGCGATCAGCAGACCGACGTACGCCGGCCGGTTGTCGAACCAGAGGGCGACCGCGCCGGCCGCGGCGCCGAGGGTCACGCCGAGGTTGCTGACCGCCCGCATGTACGACCAGGCGCGGACGCGGTCCTCCTGGGGGATCAGCCCGGCGATGAGCGCGCCGCGGGCGGCGTCCGTGGAGGACTCGGCCATCAGCGCGAGACTGGTGACCACGACGAGGCCGGCGAAGCTCTCGACGAAGGCGTAGGCGCCCACGAACACGCCGAGCAGCAGCAGGAACCCGACGGTGGTGTTGCGCGGGCCGACGAGGTCGGCCAGCCGGCCGGCCGGGATGCTCGCGGCCATGGCGAGGGCGGCGCCGATGCTGAGGGCGAGGCCGACCTGTTCGGCCGGGATGCCGACGGTGCGGGTGAAGAACAGCACGCTGACGGCCATCAGGACGCCGTGGCCCGCGGTCTTGGCGAAGTTGCTCAGACAGAGGGTGCGGACGATGCCGGGCGGCGGGACGATGTCATCGAGAAATGCCATGGTGGCCTCCGTTGCCGGCGGCCGGTCCGGCCGCGGCGAGGTCGGGGGACGAGAGCTCGCGGGTGAGGCGCGGCCGGTCGACCTTGCCGTTGGGGTTGAGCGGCAGGCTGTCCAGGTACCGGAATCGGCGGGGCACCATGTGGACCGGGACGCGCTTGCGCAGCCAGCGGGTGAGCGGCTGCGGTTCGAGGGGGGCTCCGGTGTGGCAGCCGACGAGTTCGACGTCGTCGCCTCGCCGGAGCGCGATGACGACGGCCTGCGCGATGTCCGGGTGGCGGCGCAGCGCGGCCTCGATCTCGCCGAGCTCGATGCGGTATCCGCGCACCTTCACCTGGTTGTCGAGGCGGCCGAGGTGCACCAGGTTCCCGGACTCCCAGCGCACGCGGTCGCCGGTCCGGTAGTAGTGCTCCGGGGTGAGCGGTCCCTCCCCCCGGTAGGGCGTGACGCCGTTCTCGTCGTACCGGAGGAAGCGGCCGTGGTCGTCGGCCGGGTCCAGATAGCCGTCGAAGCGCTGGGAGCCGCGTACGCACAGCTCCCCCTCCTCGGCGGGCCGGCCCTGCTCGTCGAGCACGAGGTGGTCGAGGAAGTCGTAGACGGGCCCGATGGGGACGGTGTCGTTGGAGGTGGCCGGCCACCGCGCGGGATCGGCGGGGAGAGCGAACTCCGTGCAGGCGACCGTGAGTTCGGTGGGACCGTAGACGTTCTCGATCGCCGCCTGGGGTGCCGTCGCGCGCCAGGCCTCGGCCTGGTCGTAGGAGAGCTGCTCGCCGATGAAGACGCTCATCCGCAGGTCGGAGGCGACCCCGGTGGGCAGGTTGCCCAGCTGGGCGCTGACGGAGACCACGGACGGCACCGAGAACCAGTGGGTGATCCGGTTGTCGACGATGTAGTCGACCGGCGAGAGGAGTTCCGCCCGGCCGGGGACCACGAGCGTGGCGCCGCCGCCCCAGGTCACGAAGAGGTCGAAGACGGAGGGGTCGAAGGTCAGGTCGAAGGTGTGCGAGGTCCGGCAGCCGGGACCGATGCCGTACCGCTCGATGTTGTGCGCGAGGTACGGCGAGAGGTTGCGGTGCCGGATCGGCACGCCCTTGGGCCGGCCCGTCGAGCCGGAGGTGAACAGGACGTACGCCACGTCGTCGGGGCCGGTGGTGTACGGGGGCAGCTCGGGCGCCGGGGCGGTGTCCGCCCGGCCGGCGGCGGCCACCTCCCCGGCGTCGAGGCGGAGTTCGGTCGGGACCAGTCCGCCCAGCTCCCCGTCGAGCTGGCCCGCGTCCCCGGCGTCCACCACGAGCACCTCGGTGCCCGCCAGTTCGCAGATCATCCGGTTGCGCGCGGCCGGGAAGGCCGGGTTGACGGGGGTGACGGTCGCGCCGAGCCGCTGACCCGCCAGGTAGGCGGCGAGGACGGCCACGGTACGGGTCGCCATCACGGAGATCCGCCGGGGGACGGAACCGTGCGCCTCCAGGATCCGGGCGGCGACGTGCTCGGCGGCGCGGCGCAGCTCGCGGTAGTCGAGCCGGGCGCCGCCGGCCTCCACGGCCGGCTCGCCGGGGTGGCGCTCGACGGACCGGTCGAACCACTCGTACAGCGTCTCAGCCACGGGTGGCCTCCGCGGCGGTCACGGGAGCGGCGAGGTCGGGGGCGTCGAGCCGCATGGTGGTCGGCGGTTCCTGCCGTGCGGGCTCGATGTGCAGCAGCTCGATGTCCTCGCGGTCCGGGCCGGTGACGGCGGCGGCGCAGGGGCAGGCGTCGCCGGTGAATCCGGCGAAGCGGTAGGCGACCTCCATCATCCGGTTGCGCGCGGTGCGCCGGAAGTCGGCCGCCAGGTGCACGCCGGCGGCGGCCGCCTGGTCGGTCAGCCAGCGCAGGATGACTGCGCCCGCGCCGAAGGAGACGACCCGGCAGGAGGTGGCGAGCAGCTTGAGGTGCCAGACTCCGGGCAGCCGTTCCAGCAGCACGATGCCGACGGCGCCGTGGTCGCCGAAGCGGTCGCGCAGCGAGATCACGAGGACATCGTGGCCGGGGTCCGCCAGCAGGCCCCGCAGCTCGGCGTCGCCGTAGTGGACGCCGGTGGCGTTCATCTGGCTGGTGCGCAGGGTCAGTTCCTCGACCCGGGCGAGGTCCGCCTCGGCGGCCCGTCCGATGGTCATGACGAGGCCGAGGGTGCGCAGGAACTCCTCGTCGGCGCCGGCGAACTCCTCGCGGGCCGCCTCGCGGCGGAACCCGGCCTGGTACATCTCCCGGCGCCGGCGCGAGTCCTCGGTGGTCACGGGATCGAACTCGGGCCGGCCGGTGAGCTCCAGGACCTCCTCGGCCGGGTAGCAGCGCACGTCGGGGAGGTGGTGGGCGACCTCCGCGCGCTCGGCCGGCTGGTCGTCGACGAACGCGATCGTGGTGTGGGCGAAGCCGAGCTGGTCGGCGATCCTGCGGACCGACTCGGACTTGGGACCCCAGCCGATGTGCGGGAGGACGAAGTACTCGGCGACGCCGAGCAGCTCCAGGCGTTCCCAGGCGTGGTCGTGGTCGTTCTTGCTGGCCACGGCCTGGAGGATGCCTCGCCGGTCGAGGGTGGCGATCACCTCGCGGACCTCGTCCGAGAGCGTGACCTCCCCGTCCTCCAGGAGCGTTCCGCTCCACAGCGTGTTGTCGAGGTCCCACACCAGGCACTTGACGGCGGTCGTGGTGTCCTTCACGGTCTCGGCCACGGTCACACCTCCCACAGGGTCACGGCCCAGGCGGCGACCGGGCTGTTGTTGAGGACGAGCACGAGGTCGCCCGGGGCGAGTTCGCCGGCCGCGAGGAGCCGGTCGAGGTTGAGTACGACGTCCATGGCGCCGAGGTGGCCGTACGCGGCGAGGTGCTCGTTGCACACGGGATGGATCGGCAGGCCGAGGAGGGTCTCGTAGAAGCGGTAGGCGCTCGCCGTGACGTTCTGCATGAGCGTCGTGGCGACGGCGCCCTTGTCGACGCCCGCGTCCGCCAGCACCTCCTCGACCATCCGGCCGAGCCGCATCCGGCTGTTCATGGCGAGTTCGAAGCGGTACCGGTCGGGCGACCGGCACTCCTCGCGCCACTCGTAGTGCGGGACCTGCTTGTAGTCGACCTGGAAGAGGTCGTGGAAGCTGCCGTCCGTCTCCATGCGGTGGGCCCGCAGGACCGGCCGGCCGCCCCGGACGAGCGTCATGGCGTACGCGCCGTCGCCGATGACGGTGACGGGGTGGCGCACCCGGTCGAAGCCGGTGGGCCGGCTGCCGTGGGCGATCAGCACGCCCTGCCGGGACGGGTCGGCGAGCATCAGGTCCCGGCCGAGGGCCCAGGCGGCGCTGGAGCCGGTGCAGCCGAGGCCGTCGACGGTGAAGGCGAACGCGCCGTCGAGCTTCGCCTCCGCCTGGACGCGGCAGGCGTCCGAGCCGAGCAGCACGTCGGGGGCCCGGGGGCTGACGAGCATGAGGGTGTCCGGCACGCCCGGCGCGCCGGGGGTGTTGTCGTCGAGCGAGTCGAGCAGACCGCGCACGGCCTGGACGGCGAGGTCGCCCGCGGTGTGGTCCTCCAGGACGCCGACCGTCGCGATCCCGCTGCCCCGGGCGAACTCCGCCTCCTCGGGGGAGAGCCCGGGGAACTCGGGGAGGTCGGTGACCGGGGTGCGCAGGGTGGGCAGGACGGTGTGGATGGCTCCGATGCCGATGCTCATGACCACACCGCCAGGGCGTGCCTGCCGAGCAGGAGCTGGCTGATCTCGTTGCTGCCCTCGATGATCTCCATCAGCTTGGCGTCGCGGTACGCGCGGGCCACCGGGCCGCCGTCCCGGGCGCCGGCCGAGGCCAGCACCTGGACGGCGGACGCGGCTCCGCGCGCCGCGTGACCGGCCGCCAGGTGCTTGGCGGTCACGGCGGAGGTCACCAGCTCGGGGCTGTTCTCGTCCCAGCAGAGGCTGGCCCGCTCGCAGCAGCGGACCGAGGCCTCCTGGCCGACGTGCAGCTCGGCGAGGTGCCGGGCGACGAGCTGGTGGTCGGCGAGGGGCGAGCCGAACTGCTGCCGGGTGGCGGCGTGGGCGGCGGCGGCCCGCAGGCAGGATCGCAGGATGCCGACACAGCCCCAGGCCACGGACACCCGGCCGAAGGTCAGCGCGGAGGTCACGAGCCAGTCGACGGGGAGTCCGGCGCCGCCCAGCAGGCTGTCGGCGGGCAGCCGTACGCCGTCGAAGGTGACGTCGGCGTGGCCGGCGGCCCGGCAGCCCATGGGGTCGGCCACCCGCTCCACGGTCACGCCGGGGGCGTCCGTGGGGACGACGACGGCGGCGGCCCCGTCGCCGTACCGGCCGAAGACGACGAGGTAGTCGGCGTAGGCGCCGACGGTGATCCACGTCTTGCGGCCGTCGAGGACGACCGAGTCGCCGTCGGGGCGGACGGTGGTGGTCATGGCGCCCAGGTCGCTGCCGGCTCCGGGCTCGCTGAAGGCGACCCCGGCGAGCCGGCCGCCGGTGAGCTCGTGGAGGTAGACGGCCTTCTGCTCGTCGCCGCCGAGGCGTTCGACGGTCCAGGCGGCCATGCCCTGGGAGGTCATGACGCTGCGCACGGACGAGCACAGGGAGCCGACGTGGGCCGTCAGCTCGCCGTTGTCCGCGCTGCTCAGGCCGAGGCCGCCGTAGGCGACGGGCACCTGGGCGCACAGCGCGCCCTTGCCGCCGAGTTCGCGCAGCAGCGCGAGGGGCAGCTCACCGGTCCTGTCCCAGACGTCGGCCCGGTCGCCGATCAGCTCCGTGGCCAGCTGCTCCGCCTCGGCGCGTGCGGAGGGCCGGCCGGTCGGCTCACTCATCGCCCGCGCCCCGCAGGCGCAGCACGAGGGCGGTCATCGCGTCCACGCTGCGGAAGTTGTCGAGGGTGAGGTCGGAGCCGCCGACCTGGACGCCGAAGGACTGCTCGACGTGCACCAGCAGCTCCATGGCGAACAGGGAGGTGACCAGGCCGGTGGAGAAGAGGTCCACGTCCGGGGCGACGGCCGTCTTGGTGCGCTGCTCCAGGAAGGCGGTCAGCGTCTCGCGGATCGTCCGGGTGTCCTGCTGGGTGGGGGTGCTCATGAGGTGCTTCCTCCGTATTCGAAAAATCCACGTCCGGTCTTGCGGCCGAAATCGCCGGCGGTGACCTTCTCCAGAAGCAGTGCGCAGGGCTCGTAGCCCGCGTCGCCGGTGCGCTCGTGCAGCACGCGCAGGGAGTCGACGACGTTGTCGAGGCCGATCAGGTCGGCGGTGGCGAGGGGCCCGGTGGTGTGGCCCAGGCAGCCTTCGAAGGCGGCGTCGACGGACGCCGGGTCGGCGACGCCCTCCGCCACGATCCGGGCCGCCTCGTTGATCATCCGCTGGAGGATCCGGTTGATCACGAACCCCGGTCCGTCTCCGACGACCACCCCGGTCTGGCCGAGCGTCTCCAGGAGGGCGCGGGCCGACTCCAGGGCCGCGGCGCCGGTGCGCGGTCCGCGGATCAGCTCGGCGGTGTGGATCAGGTAGGGCGGGTTCATGAAGTGGATGCCGGCCAGGTCCTCCGGCCGGGCCACCGCGTCGGCCTGCTCGTCGATCGGCACGGCCGAGGTGTTGGAGATCAGCAGCGTTCCGGGCGCCACCACGGCGGAGACCTCGGCGAGCACCTTCGCCTTGAGCGGGGCCAGCTCGGTGACGGCCTCGACGACCCAGGCCGCTGGGGCGACGTCCTCAACCCGGGTGGTGGTGACCAGTTCGCCGGTGGCGCCCTCGCGGGGCAGCTTGCCCATCATGCGGGCCAGCCGCAGCTGGCCGGTGGCGGTCGTGCGGGCCTTGGCGAGGATGTCCTCGGAGACGTCGACGAGGATCACGTCGACACCGCGGCCGAGGGCCAGGGTGGTGATGCCCGTACCCATCACGCCGGCTCCGATGACCGCGAGCGGGCCGCGGGCCGCCCCGGCGCCGCCGTCGGCCGTCACGTCGTGCGTCGCGCTGTCGCTCACTTCTCCCCCTGGGTGTCGGCGCCCGCGCCCTCGGCCGCCAGGGCCGGCAGGAGCGAGCCGATGTCGTCGGTGCGGTGGGCCAGGAAGGCCAGGCCGTTGCGCAGCTGCTCGCCGGTGACGAGCGGGGACAGGCCGTTCTTGCGCAGCCAGGGCTGCCAGCCGCGCGCCTGGACGCCCGCCTCCTCCAGCTCGTGGCCCTCCATCTCGTACAGGGCCGTGGCGGACAGCACCTTGCTGCCGGTGGCCTGGGCCTGGACGGCGACGAGCCGCTGCCACTCGGTCAGGGGCACGGTGCGGGTCGGCAGGCCCGCCTCCTCGAGGGCCGCGAAGAGGTCCTCGAGGCTCGGGGAGATCTCGTCCACCAGGTGGTAGGCGCGGCCGACCGACTTGGACGACATCGCGAGCTCCGCGACGGCACGGGCCAGCACGTCGACCGGCGAGACCGGCATCCCCCGGTCGTCGACCGGCCGGGCGCCCACGACCAGGCCGCTGGCGAGGAGGAACCAGATGAGGTCCTTGTCGTTGCAGGCGCCCGTCTGGCTGGAGGCCATGATCAGCCCCGGACGGAAGACCCGGACACGCATCCCGTCCTGGTCGGCGCGCTCCAGGATCCGCTCGCCGACCCACTTGCTGACGCCGTATCCGCCGAGCTGGGGGTCGAGGGGCTGTTCCCGGGTCTCCATCAGCCGCCCGTCCGCGCCGGCGGGCGCGGTGGCCGCGACGGTGGAGATGAAGCTGATGTCGCGGATGCCCAGGGGGCGCATCCAGTTCAGCAGGCCGACCAGCGGCAGGATGTTGTCGTCGCGCAGCATCCGGTACGGCTCGGTGAAGACCACCTTGGCCGCGCAGTGCAGCACGTGCCCGATACGGGTGGCGAGTTCGCCGCCCCGGTACGTACGGCAGAGCGTCCCGATGTCACGCAGGTCGCCGGGAACGGCATGGACCCGCTCGGGGTCGGGCGCGGGCAGCCCGAACTTGGCGGCGGTGGCCGTGAGCCGCGCCATGCCCTCGGCCTCGTCGGCGGCGCGGACGACGCAGTAGACCCGGCCCTTGGAGGCGCGGAGCAGCTCGTCGAGGAGGAACGCGCCGAGGTAGCCGGTGGCCCCGGTGAGCAGGACGTCCTTGCCGGGCGCGGACTGCTTGGCGAGCGGCTCCAGCGGGATCTGGAGGTCGGCGTCGACGAGGGCGCCGTCGCCGTCCGCCGCCGGGTCGACCTCCGCGTCGCCGAGCTGAGCGCCGTTCTTGAGGCCCTCGACGATGGTGGTGAGGCGCCGGATCGTGGCCTGGCTGCCGCCGGCCCGGTGGATGTTGATCAGGACGCCGAACCGCTGCTGGATCTCCAGGACCATCTGGACGGAGAGCAGCGAGGTGCCGCCGAGGGAGGCGAACTCGTCGTCGAGGCCGATGGTGTCGAGGCCGAACAGGTCCTGCCAGAGCTTCGTGAGGCCGGCCTCGACCGTGCCCTCGGCCGCGGTGGACACGGCGCTCGTGCCGCCGGCGGGGGCGGCGGGCTCGAGGGGCCCGTCGAACGCCGGGAGCCGGTCGAGCGCCCAGTGGCGCTTGCGGGTGAAGGGGTAGGTGGGCAGCGCGACGCGGCGGCCGCGGTGCCCGGCCAGCGCGGTCCAGTCCGCCTCGGCGCCGTGCAGCCACGCGGTGGTGACGGCGTCGTCGAGAAGGTCGGCCAGGGTGTCGGCGTCGAGCGGGGCGGTGTCCGGGAGGGTGACGACGTGCCGGTCCCTGCCGGGCTCGCCGTGGCCGACGAGGACCGGGAAGCGCCCCTCGGGGAGGGCGTCCAGCGGTGCGGTCAGGGCGTCTGTCAGCTCGGGCAGCGCGGCGCGCAGCCCGGCGATCAGCTCGGCGGGCGGCTGCGGTGCGTCCGCGGCGGGCAGGACGAGCACGGGACGGCGGCCCGCGGCCCGCTCGGTGCGCACCGCCGGCGGCCGGGGCAGTCGCAGGGCGGCGGTCAGGCGCTCGCGGGGCGCAGTGACCACGCGGCGTTCGGCGAAGGCCGCGCGGCCCACCCGCAGGGTGTGGGCGACGTCGTCGGCGTTCAGGCCGCCCTCGTCGAGGGCGTCGGCGAGGCGACGGGACTGCTGGTCGAGTTCGGCCCGGGTACGGGCCGAGAGCACCAGCCGTACGGTGGCGCGCGACGGGGCCGCGGCGCGTACCGGCTCCGGCGGGGCGGCGAGCACGATGGCGGCGTTGGTCCCGCCGACGCCCATGGAGTTGACCAGGACGTGGCGGTCGGCGTCGGCGCACTCCTCGCCGGAGGTCGTCACGAAGAAGGGGCTCTCCTCGAGGATGCCGGGGTCGCGCGGCCGCTCGAAGGTCGGGTGCGGCGGGATCTTGCCCGTACGGGCGACGTGGACGGCCTTGATGAAGCCCGCGATGCCGGCGGCGGGGCCGGTGTGGCCGATGTTCGACATGACCGAGCCGAGGGCGCAGTAGCCGCTCTTGTCGGTGGTGGCGCGGAACGCCCGGGTGAGGGCGATCAGCTCGATGTTGTCGCCGACCGGGGTGGCGGTGCCGTGCGCCTCGACGTAGCGCAGCTTGTCGGCGGCGACGCCGGCGGTGCCGAGGGCGGCCGCGACGACGTCGGCGACGCCGCGGGGGCTGGGGGCGACGAAGCCGAGCCGGTCGCCGCCGTCGTTGCCGACGGCGCTGCCGCGGATCACGGCGAGGACGTTGTCGCCGTCCGCGAGGGCGTCGTCGAGGCGGCGCAGGGCGACGACGCCGACGCCGGAGCTGTAGGTGGTGCCGGTCGAACTCGCGTCGAAGGAGCGGCAGTAGCCGTCCTCGGAGAGCACGCCGCCGGGCTGGTGGCGGTAGCCGCGGAAGGGCTCCAGGACGGTGGCACCGCCGGCCAGGGCGATGTCGCACTCGCCCGAGAGGAGGCTGAGGGTGGCGTAGTGCACGCCGTAGAGCGAGGAGGAGCACCCGGTCTGCAGGCTGACGGCGGGACCGCGCAGGCCCAGCTTGTAGGCCGCGCGGGAGGTCATGAAGTCGGCCTGGCCGCCCACGGTGAGTTCGAGGTCGTCGACGGCCGCGCGCAGCCCCGACTCGCGGGCCTTGGCGGCGAGCAGGGCGGCGGAGTAGTTCCCGGCGGCGCTGCCGGCGAAGACACCGACCACGGGGCCGTCCTTGCGGACGGGGTGTCCGGCGGACTCCAGCGCCTCCCAGGCGGCTTCGAGGAAGATCCGCTGCTGGGGGTCGATGGTCTCGGCCTCGCGCGGCGGGTAGGCGAAGAACTCGGAGGCGAAGTCCTCGACACCCGGGAGCGTGGTGGCCACGCGGACGAAGGCCGGGTCGTCGAGCATCTCCGGCGTGACGCCGGCGGCCTTGAGCTGCTCGGGGGACATCTCGCGCATGGAGATGACGCCACGGTCGATGTTGCGCCAGAACTCCTGGGGGGTGGTGGCGTCGGGGTAGCGCAGCCCGATGCCGATGACCGCTATGTCCGTGCTGTTCGTCATGGTTGCGTTCCCCTGGCTCACTCGGAGACGAGCTGGTCGCGGCGCGCGCGGCCGATCAGGCCGCCGCGGTTTCGGGCACCCAGTTCGGTCAGCCCGGTCTCGGCGCCGGCCGGGTCGGCCAGCAGCGCGACCTGGGCCTTGACGGTGCTGTGCTGGAAGAGGTCGGAGACCTTCAGGGTCCGTGTCGTCAGCGGCTCGAGCTCCTCCCAGAGCATGATGAGGAGCAGGGAACTGCCTCCCGCTTCGAGGAAGTTGACGTCCTCCGGCACCTGGTCGGCACTGTCCAGGTCGAGTACGTCGGCCCATGCCTGCCGGACCCGGGCGAGGAGCTCGGTCTCGGAGAGCGGGGTCGTGGCCACGGTGTTGTTCACGAAGTGCTCCTGGTGAGGGGGTGGGAATCGGGATCGGCCGCGAGGTCCTCGGCGGCTGCGACCACGTCGGCCAGCAGGGTGCGCGCCGTGTCCTGCTCGAACAGGCCGACGGCGTACGACAGGGCGAGGTCCAGCCGTCGGTCGGCGGCCTCGGTGGCGACGAGTTCGAGCTCGTACTTGATGTGCAGGGGATCCAGCGGGAGCAGCCGGGCGGTGGTGCCGGTGGTGAGGGCCGGCGGGCCCACGGCACCGCTCTGGGCGCTGAGGAAGACGGGCGTGAGGGCCGGGCGGCTCAGGTCCCGGTCGCTGTGCAGCTCGTTGGCCAGGACGTCCAGTGCCACGTCGGCGTGCCGGTAGGAGACGGCGCAGCTCTCCCGGGCCTGGTCGAGCAGCTCGCGCCAGGTGGGCTCCTTCCGCAGGTCGAGACGGAGGATCAGGGTGTTCACGAACATCCCGATCGCCTCGGCGGCAGACGGGTCGTCGCGCCCGGCCCAGGGGAAGGCGAACAGGAAGTCCCGCTGGGCGCCCCGCCGGGCCAGGGCCGCGGCGAGCAGCGCCGCGGTGGTCATGAACAGGGTGCAGCCGAGGGTGTCGCCGAGGGCCCGCAGGCGGGCGGCCGTGGCGGCGGGAAGCCGCTCGGTCAGGAGGGCCGCCTCGGTGGACTGGAGTTCGGTACGCGGCCGGTCGTGCGGCAGCACGATGTCGTTCGGCGCGCCGCGCAGGTGCTCCAGGAGGGCGGCGGCCCGCTCCGCCTCCGCGGCCGCCGAGGCGGGCGGGGCGGGGGTCAGGCACGCCGGGTGGACGGGCTCCCCGAGTTCCGGGGCGCAGCCGCCGGACAGGGCGCGGTAGGCGGTGCCGATCTCCTCCAGGAGGAGATCGCGGGACCATCCGTCGGCGACGATGTGGTGCACGACCAGGGCGAGGACGGTCCGGCCGGGCCCGAGGGCGAGGATCTCCGCCCGCGCGGGCGCCTCCCGGGCCAGGTCCACGGGCGCCCAGCACAGCCGGGACAGCCGGCCGCGCAGGGTGTCCGCGTCCCATGCGGCGGCGTCGGTGACCGTGGTGGGGGACGGGGCGCCCGACGTGCGGTAGCAGACGTGGCGCTTGCGCCGGTCGAGGAAGAAGAGTGAGGACAGGGCCGGGTGCCGGGTGAGGACCAGGTCCACGGACCGGCGCAGGACGTCCCGGTCCACCGGTCCCTCGTACTCGACGAGCGTGGGGATCAGATAGGCGGCGCGCAGCGACGGGAGCCGGTCGAGGAACCAGAACCGCTGCTGGACGGGGGATGCCGGATGGGCGTCGTCGTCCGTGGGCGGGGACCCCGCGGGGGCCTGTTCGGACGCGGGCGGTGTGGCCTGGGCGGCCGTCGTCGCCTCGGTGAGGAGTCGGGCGAGCCCGGCGACGGTGGGGTCCGGCAGGAACGCGCGCGGGGAGACGGTCAGGCCGTGCCGCCTCTTGACCTCGGCCAGCATCGTGACGGCCAGCAGCGAATGGCCGCCGAGCGCGAAGAAGTTGGAGCCCGGCGTCAGGGTGCCGGTGTCCGGGGCGGGGCCCGCCCCGGCCCGTCCGGCGAGGGCGGAGACGAACAGTTCGGCCGCGTCCGCCTCGGCGCCGGTGAGCCGCGCGGCGGCGGTGCCGGTCGTCCCGGACGGCCCGGCCGGTGCGTCCGGGCGGGGTGACACGGCGGGCACGGGCGGCAGCGCGTCGGCGGACGGCTGGCCCGGGAGGGCCGGCAGGGCGTCCAGCTGCCGGGCCGGGTCGCCCACCGCCTCCGCGAGCAGGCAGGCCACGCCCTCCGCCAGGGCCTGGGCCGTGGCGGGCGCGTAGAGGAGGGTGTCGTGCTCGACGGTGACGTCGAGCCCTTCGGGGCCGTCCTCGATCATCAGCAGCAGGTCGAACTTGGCCGTGCCGGTCCCCAGCACCACGGGGGCCGTCCAGCCGGTCCGTCCCGCGCGGGGAGCGGGCGTGTTCTGGTAGACGAAGCCGACGTCGACGAGCGGCCGGCGTCCCGCGCCGCGCGCGGCGGTGGCGGCGGCGGTCAGCCGGTCGAAGGGCAGGCTCTGGTACGACAGCGAGCGGAAGGTCTCCGTGCGGGCCGCCGCGCACAGGTCCGCGAAGGAACCCGCCGGGTCGACCCGGCAGCGCAGCGGAACGGTGTTGACGAAGAAGCCCACCGACTCCTCCAGGTCGGCGTGGACCCGGTTGGCGGTCATCGTGCCGAGCAGGAAGTCGGTCCGTCCCGACCAGCGCTGGAGCACGGCCTGGACCGCCGCCATGAGGACGACGTACGGGGTGGCGCGGCGGGCACGGGCGAACTCCGCGACCGCGGTGCGGACCGGCGGCGGGATGGTGAGGGTGTACCGCGCGCCGGGCCGGGTCCCGTCGGGTGCGGGGTCCCCCGGGGCGCGTCCGGCGAGGGACAGACCGGGGGCCACCCGCAGCAGTTCGGCGACACGCTCGTCCAGGCGCCGGACCGCTTCCGGGTCGTGCTCCGCGCGGCGTTCGAGCGCGGCGAAGTCGGCGTAGCGGGTGGAGAGGGCGGGCAGGTCCGCCGCGCCTCCGTCGGCCGCGGCCTCGTAGGCCCGGGACAGGTCGTGGAAGAGGGGGGCGAGCGACCAGCCGTCCACGGCGATGTGGTGGATGGTGAGCAGGACGGCGTCGCCGTCGGGCAGTCCGCGCCACAGGGTGCAGCGCAGGAGGGGGCCCCGGTCGAGGTCGAAGGGCGCGCGGCCCCGCTCCTGCGCCTCGCGCTCCACGCGGGCGAGTGCGTCGGGCTCGCCGCCGAGGTCGACGACGTCGACGGGGACGGGCGCGGGGTCGAGCACGATCTGCGCGGGCCGGCCGTCCTCCAGCCGGAAGACCGTGCGCAGCGGTTCGTGCCGGGCCGTGACCGCCTCCAGTGCGGCGCTGAGGGCGTCGGGGTCCAGCCGGCCGCCGGCCCGGAAGAACAGCGGGACGTTGTACGTGGCGTTGCCGGGCGCGGCGGCGTCGACGAACCACAGCCGCTCCTGCGCGAAGGAGAGCGGCGCCGGGAGGGAAGCGGTCACGAGGCGGCCACCACGGGCATCGAGGCCACGTGGGCGGCCAGTTCGTCCAGGCTGTCGGTCAGCAGCACCGCGCCGGCCTCGACCCGGACGCCGAGCCGCTGGTGCACCCGGGCGGCGACCTGCATCGCGAGGATCGAGTTGCCCCCGAGGTCGATGAAGTTGTCGGCGGGGCCGACCGCCTCGTGGGCGAGCACGTCCCGCCAGATGGCGAGGAGCGCGCCGGTCACGGCCTCGTCGGCGGCGGTAACGGCGGCGTCCGCCGGGCCGGCCGGCGGATCGAGCGGCCGGCCGGCGGGCTCGTGCGGCCGGCCGGCGGGCTCGTGCGGTGCCGGGCCGACGGGTGCTTCGAGGAGGCGCAACAGCTGTGTCCGGTCGGCCTTGCCGGTCGAGCCGAAGGGGACGCGGTCGAGCACCAGCCAGCGCGCGGGCAGCATGTAGCTGGGCAGGGTGCGCCCGAGACGCTCGTTCAGGGCGGCGGGCAGCTGCTCCCGGCTCACCTCCGCGGCGGCTTCCCGTGCGGGGAGGACGAAGCCGACCAGCCAGGCGGCGGGGCCCTCGCCGATCTTCTCGACGAAGGCCGAGTCGGCGAGCCCGCAGTTCAGCGCGGTCCGCTCGATCTCCTCCAGCTCGATGCGGAAGCCGCGCAGCTTGACCTGCCGGTCGGTGCGCCCGAAGAGCTCGACGGCGCCGCTGGCCAGGAGCCGGCCGGTGTCGCCGGTGCGGTAGATCCGCCCGCCGGTCGCGGGGTGCGTCACGAACCGCTCGGCGGTGAGTTCGGGGCGGGCGAGGTAGCCGAGGGCGACGCCCGGGCCGCCCACGCACAGCTCACCGGTCTCGCCCGCGGGAACCTCGTTCAGGTCCGCGTCGAGGAGCAGCAGGGTGGTCTCCTGGAGGGCGTAGCCGACCGGGACGCGGTCCAGCCCTTCGAGGCTCTCGTCCGTGCAGTCGAAGTAGGCGGCGAAGGTCGTCGTCTCGGTCGGCCCGTAGCCGTTGACCAGCCGGCCTGGCGGCCCGGCCGCCAGGACACGGCGTACGGCGCCCAGTTCCAGCTGCTCGCCGCCGACCACGACGGTGCCGACCGTGCCGAAGGCGTCGGGGCACTCGCGCGCCACCGTGTGGAAGAGGGAGGTCGTGAGGAACATCGCGTCGATGCGCTCGGAGCGGATCAGCGCGGTCCAGTCGTCCATGGCCAGTTCGGTGACGGACGGGAAGACCACGACGGTCGCGCCGGCGCAGAGGGCGTTCCAGACCTCGAACGTGGTGGCGTCGAAGGCCGGGTTGGCGGAGCTGGCCACCTGGTCGCCCGTGTCGACCGTACAGAAGCGCGCGTTCAGGGCGAGTCGGAGTACCGCCCGGTGGGGGACGACGACACCCTTGGGGCGTCCGGTGGAGCCGGAGGTGAAGTTGACGTACGCCGGGTCGTCGCGCTCGCTGTCCACCGCGGGCGGCGGCAGGCCGGGGTCGGTGTCGGGGAGGGCGAGCGGCTCGACGCCCTCGGGCAGCCAGGCCGGCAGATCCGCCCATCGCCCGCGGGCGGCGTCCTCCGCCCGCGACGAACGGACGATCACCCGGGAGCCGGACTCGGCGACGATGTCGGCGAGTCGGCTGGTGGGGGCCAGGCCGTCCAGGGGGAGGTACGCGGCTCCGCAGCGCAGGATGCCGAGGAAGGTCACGATCAGGTCGGCCGACCGGTCCTGGGCGACCGGTACGAGGTCTCCCCGGCCGACTCCCCGGCCCGCGAGCTCCGCGGCCAGCCAGCCGGCGCGCTGCCACAGCTCCCGGTACGAGAGCGCGAGACCCTTCGCAGGGTCGCGCACGGCACAGGCGTCCGGCTGTTTCCCGACCCAATGTGACACGACCTCGTGCACGTTGGCTGCCGCCATTTCCTACCCCTTCAGTGAATCCGAATCGAACTGGACGTCAGCGGTGCCGGTTCATCCCCAGCCGTGGTCGTCGAGCGGGGTGGCGGTCACCGAGCCGGCGTCTTCCGAGGCGCCCGGTTCCGCGACGAACCCTCTTCCCCAGCCGTGATCGGCGGCGATACGTACGGACGAGAAGGACGCGGTTTCCGCACCCGACCGGAGTTCGGCCGAGACAGCCGGGGCGGCCAGGAGGAAAAGGGCCGACATAGCCATTCCGGTGGACGTGACGAACCTGTTCGTACGCATGGCTCTCGCTTTCGGTCACCAGCCGGTGGGGATTACCCGGCCGAGTTCGCATTCCGACGTCCTCATCGTGTGGCGGCCGAGGAGTCGGAAGCAAGAATCGGCCGACGCATGCCTGTGCGACGCATGTTCATGCGGACCGGTGAATCGGACATCCTGGACCGGGGCAGTGACCCGGCATCAGGGCGTCGCCTATCGTTGATGCGTGTCCATCAGGGGCGCGGGAACCGCTCGACGACCGGCCGTGGAACCTGGATCCGGCCCCAACGGAGGTTTGCAGTGACGCTTTTCAGCCACGACCTGACAGATTCCGCCCAGCTGCGCCCCCTGGAACCCTGGCAGGCGGAAGAATTCGCCCAGTACGTCGACCGGGTACGGCCTCATCTCGCTCCGTGGCTCCCGTGGGCCCACTTCATCAAGGACCCCGACTCCGCACGCCAATTCCTCCAGAGGTACGCGGACACGCAGAGTCAGGACGGCGGCCGGATGTTCGGCCTCTGGGTCGACGGGAAACTGGAGGGCGGGGCGCTTTTCCGTATCTTCGACGTGCCCTCCGGGGTATGCGAAATGGGTGTCTGGCTGTCGCCCGACGCGCAGGGAAAGGGACTTGTCACACAGACGGCCCGGCATCTCGCGGACTGGGCTTTCCGGGTACGCGGAATGCACCGGATCGAATGGCGTGTGACGCCTGCGAATACCCGCAGCATCGCTGTGGCCAAGCGCCTTGGAATGCGCTACGAAGGTACGCTCCGGCAGGTCTTCGCATTCAACGGCGTACGCCAGGACCTGGAGATCTGGGCCCTGCTCGCCGACGAGAGCGCGTAACGGGCGGGGCGGCGGGAGAGGCCGGTCATGCGTGACCCGCGCCCGCTCGGTCCGGCGACGGCGGCGCCCGGCCCTGCTCCGGTGCCGTCCGGATCCGAGGGCCCGACGGTGGCCGTGTGGCTGGTGGACGCCCGGGAGCAGGGTGACGCGGCGGCCCGGATGGCGCCCGGGGTGCTGGATCCGGCGGAGACCCGCCGGGCGGCCTCCTTCGTCCGGGACGCGGACCGGCGCTGCTACGTGACGGCCCATGTGGCGCTGCGCTTCCTGCTCGGCGCCCGGCTCGGCATCGCCCCGGGCCGGGTGCGCCTCACCCGCGAGCCGTGCCGCGCGTGCGCGTCCTGCGACGGCTCCCACGGGCGGCCGGTGACCGAGGACGGTCCGGTCCACTTCTCCCTGTCGCACGGTGGCGATCTCGCGCTGGTGGCGCTCGGCCCGGTGCCGCTCGGGGTGGATCTGGAACCCCTGCCGTCACCGCGGACCGTGCGGGCCATCACCGGTCAGCTGCACCCGGACGAGGTCGCCGAGCTGGCCGCTCTGCCGCGGAGCGCGCGCCCGGCGGCCTTCGCCCGGGCCTGGGTGCGCAAGGAGGCCTATCTCAAGGGCCTCGGCGTCGGACTGGCCCGCGGCGTGGCGCTCGACTACGTGGGCACCGTGCCGACCGCGCCGCAGCGGCTTCCCGGCTGGTCGATGACCGACCTCACGGTGCCGGAGGGCTTCGCGGCGGCCATGGCGGTGACGTCCCCCACCCGCCCGGCCGGACCCGTCGCCCCGGTCACTCCGACGCCGTGGGGACGCCCGCCCTTCCGTGCCGTGGACGCGCTCGCCACTCCCCTGCCGTGCGCGCGCGCTACGCCGGGCTGAGCCAGTGCGGGTCCGGCACCACCGTAAGGACCGCCGAGACCAGGACGACCGCCACCAGGACCCCCAGCTCGATCCGGGCGGGCGTCTCGGCGTTCCCGCCGCGCAGCATCCGCCGTCGTGCGGTGAGGGCGAGCATGCTCGCGAGGCCGATCAGCGCGAGTTTGGCCAGCATGACCCTGCCGTACGCCGTGGCCAGGACGACGTCCAGGGGCAGCCGTCGCAGGGTCGAGAACGTCCCGGTGACCACGAGGGCGGCGAAGAGGCAGGCCGCCAGACGGGCGTACCGGACCAGGACCTCCCGCCCGCCCCGTCGCAGCCGCATGGTCCGCAGCACGTAGAGCAGCGATCCGAACCAGAGCGAGCCGGCCGTCAGGTGGACGACGGTGAGCGTGACGCCGACCGCCGGGCTGTACGCCTCGGGGTGGGCGCGCAGGGCTTCGGCGCCGATCACGACGGCGAGCGGGAGGAGGGCGAGCGCGGGACGGCGGCTCGCGGCGCAGAGGGCCGCGAGGGCGAAGGCGTTGGCCGTGACGAGGAGCAGCCGGCCTTCGCGCATGCCGTACACGGTGGTGAGGCCGAGGCCGCTGACGGCGGCGAAGAGCAGGAGCAGCGCGGCGGACGCGGCCGCGCCGAGCAGTGCGGCGGAGGCGGACCAGCGGCGCGGCTGCGGGCCCTGGCGGGCCAGCCGGACGCCGGCGAGTTCACCCAGATGGACGGCGAGGCCGACCAGGACGAACATCCTCAGCAGGGTGGTGGTGCCGGCGGCGGGGATCCGGAGTTCTCCGGTACCCGCCTGGGCTATACCGGCGCCGAGCAGGGCGACGGTGAGGACGGCTATGGCGGCCAGGACCGCCGCCGTCAGACGTATCGGGGTACCTACGGGTCCGGGAGGCGTCACCGGTCGATCGTCACCGGGGACCGGACGGGCGGCAACTCGCGTCCACGCGCTCGGCGTGCGCGGCCGCCCGCCCCGGATACTCCCTATGCCTGCGTGGCGCCCTTGTCCAGGTGCGCCCAGAACTCGTCCCAGGAGAGCTTGCCGTCGCCGTTGCCGTCGCGCTGGTTGATCAGCGCCTCCGCGACCGTCTCGGTGACGTGGAAGTCACCCAGCTGGGCCATGACGCTCTTGTACTCCGCGGCGGTGATGAGGCCGTCCCCGTCCACGTCGAACCGCTCGAATGCCTTGCGTGCCGACTCGATGTCCGCCACTGCTTTCCGCCCCTTCTTGGTGCTTCGATGACGGCAGTCAGATTAGCGGGCCCCCGTGGGGCGGCCGATGGGGGGACGGCGCCGGCCGGTTGCCGTGGAGGTCCGCGCGTGCTGCCGTGGAAGGGCGGACCACCCTGTGCCATGGCCCGCCCGCGGCGCCCTCGGCTCCCCCGGCCGTCAGCGGAAGATGCCGGTGTGACCGAGCGAGTAGCGCCCCGGCTGGGGGTAGACCGCGAGCCCGTGGGGGCCGCCGCCGACCGGGATGCGGGCGAGCTGTCGCCCGGTCGTGGTGTCGATCGCGTAGACCTCGGAGTCGTAGCGGCCCGAGAGCCACAGCACCTTGCCGTCGGCGGAGACGCCGCCCATGTCCGGGGATCCGCCGTCCGGCAGCCACCACTTCTTCGTGAGCTTGTTCTGCTTGAAGTCGAAGACGGAGATCGACCCCTCGCCGCGGTTGGGTACGTACATCTCCTGGGAGTCGCGGGAGATGTAGAGCCCGTGGCAGCCCTTGCCGGTCGGCAGGAGCGTGGGGGTGGTGAACTTCTCGCCGTCCAGGACCCACATGCCGTGGGCCATCATGTCGGCGATGTAGAAGGTCTTGCCGTCCGGGGAGATCTTCACGTCCTGCGGCATGGCGCCCTCGAAGGGCAGTCGCTGCTGGCCGATGACCTCCATCTTCTCCGTGTCGACCTTCAGCAGCTCGCCGGAGAACTCGCAGGAGACGACGAAGTACCGGCCGTCCGCGGAGAAGTCGGCGTGGTTGACGCCGTAGCAGGAGACGGGGACGGTCTTCTTCCGCTCCATCGTGTGGGGGTCCCGGAAGACCAGCTCGCGGTCGAGGGAGGCCATGACGATGGCGTATCTGCCGTTGGGCGTGAAGTAGAGGTTGTACGGGTCGTGGACCTCGACCGGCTTGCCGGCGACCCCGGTGGCGGGGTCGATGGGGGTGAGGGTGTGGCCGCGGTTGTTGTTGACCCAGAGCGTCTTCATGTCCCAGGACGGGACGACGTGCTGCGGCTGGATGCCGACCGGGATGGTCTCGACGACCCGGTACGTCGCGGGATCGATGACCGAGACGGTGTTGGAGTTGGTGTTGGGGACGTAGATCCTGGACGGGAAGTCCTTGACCACCGGGGAGAGCCTGTTCGGCCGGTCCGCCGCGTAGACGTCCTGGGGGTCGAGGACCGGCGGCATGCCGGGAAGTCCGGCCGGGGCGGCCCGCTTCGTCACGGCGGGGTGCGCGGCGGCCTCCTTGGTGGCGCCGCCGCGGGGTTCGGCCCCGTCGTCGGCGATCCCGCAGCCGGCGAGCGCGGTGAGCAGCGCGGCCGCGAGGAGACTCTTCGAACGCTTGGTGAGAGGCAGCATCAGGTCAGCAGCTCCGTGGTGGTCACCGCGCGCAGGCCGCGGCGGTCGAGGTCGGCGAGGAGGAGGGGCAGGGCGGCGACCGTGTCCGCGTAGCCGAAGTGCAGGCTCACCACCGATCCGTTGCGGACCGGCCCGGTGACGTGGGCGACGACGGCGGCGGCGCCGGGCGAGGTGAAGTCGAGGGAGTCGACGTCGTACGACAGGACGTGCGGGTATCCGGCCCGACGTGCCGCCCGCCGGACGGCGGGGGTGGCGCTTCGGGTGCGGGAGGGCCGGAACCAGGTGCCGACGGAGCCGGTGAGCCGGCGCAGCCGGGTGGCGCAGGCGCTGATCTCTCCGTAGGCCTCCTGCTCGGTCATCGCGTTGATGTCGAGGTGGCGCTGGGTGTGGTTGCCGAGGTCGTGGCCGCCGTCGAGGACGCGCCGGGCGAGGCCGGGGTGCTGGTCGAGCCAGCTGCCGACGGCGAGCACGGTGACGCGGGCCCCGGCCTTCTCGGCCTCGGTGAGCAGCGCGCGGGCGATGCCCGGGTCGCCCTGGCCGTGGAAGGTGAGCGCGACGCGGGGCCGGTCGCGGGGGCCGTTGGCGATCTCGTCGGGCAGGCCGGGGAAGCGGCGGGGCGCGGGGGCGGCGGCGGGCGCCGCGGCGGGCCCGGTGGGGTGGGCGGGCCTCGCGGGCCGGGCGGGCGGCTCCGTGCCGCAGGCGGCCGCGAGGGTTCCGGCGACGGCGGCGGCCGCGCCCGCCCGCAGTGCGGTGCGGCGGTCGGTCAGGGTCACCCGCCCATTGAAGAGCCGGGATGCCCGAAAGGTAACGATTAAGCCAATTCAGGACGTTTGCAGGTCGACCGAGAGAGTCCAGCATGCGGACACGGTCGATGAATCAAGCGCTGATGCCGATATTTATTCATTGTTTAGAAGGCGGGTGCCATACATCACCATAGATTCATCTACGGTATGTCCGTATATGAGGCACTCTAGGCCGGTAGAGGTGTTTGGTGGGGGCGGGATCCGTCTGCCATAGTCGACGGAACGACCCCCATTGACCCGGGCCCGGTCGTCGCCGGCCGCCGTGGATACACCCCCCCGATCCACGGCGCTCTCCACAGAAGTCCCTCGGCGCCCCACCACGGCGTACGGGGGCTTCTGTGCGTCCGGAGCCGGCGCCCTCAGCGGTCGGACACCCGCATCTCGAACCAGGTGGTCTTGCCGCGCGGCTGGAGGTCGACGCCCCAGCGGTCGGAGAGCTTGTCCACGAGGAAGAGCCCCCGGCCGCTGACATCCATCTCGTGGACCGGCATCAGGCAGGGCAGTCCGCGCGAGGGATCACGCACCTCGACGCGGATCCAGCCGCGGCGGCGCACCATGCGCAGCGCGAAGACGCGCGCCCCGGTGTGACGGACGGCGTTGCCGACGAGTTCGGAGACGAGGAGCACGGCGTGCTCGGCGATCTGCGGGGCGAGCGCCCACTGGGACAGGACGACGTACTGGGTGAGCCGGCGGGCGACGGCGGCGGACTCGGGGCGGGACGGGAGGCGGACGTCACCGTCGGCGGGGTTGCCGTACAAGTCCAGTGCCCTGAGGGCCTCTTCGTCCTCGACGGCGGGTACCCACCGTGCGGCGGTCGCCCCACCGTGCTGCCGCGGCTGTTCCGTACCTTCCAGGCCCGCCATGCCCCCATCATGGCCGCCCCGGAGGGGCCGCGTGGGCGTTCCGGCGGAATCGGCCCCCCGGAAACGTCACCTCCGGGGGAGCTTCCGTCATGTGCCGAGGGCGGGCGCTCCCCCCGGGGTCGCGCCCGCCGCCCGGTCAGAGGAACTTCGCCTTGCCCGGACCCTCTTCGACGAAGCTGCGCATGCCGCGCTCCCGGTCCTCGGTCGCGAACAGGCCCGCGAACCAGGTGCGCTCGATCGCCAGACCGGTGTCGATGTCGGCCTCCAGGCCCTGGTCGACCGCCTCCTTCGCGGCCCGCAGCGCCAGGGCCGGGCCCTGGGCGAGCTTGGCGGCCCAGGCGTGCGCCTGCTCGTACACCTCGGCGGCCGGGACGACCCGGTCCACCAGACCGAGCCGGAGGGCCTCGTCGGCCTTGACCATCCGGCCGGTGAAGATGAGGTCCTTGGCCCGCGAGGGACCGATGAGGCGCGACAGGCGCTGGGTGCCGCCCGCGCCCGGGATGAGCCCGAGCAGGATCTCGGGCTGGCCGAGCTTGGCGTTGTCGGCGGCGATCCGGTAGTCGGCGCACAGGGCCAGCTCGCAGCCGCCACCGAGGGCGTACCCGGTGACCGCGGCCACGACCGGCTTGGGGATCCGGGCGATCGCCGTGAAGGAGTCCTGGAGCGCGCGCGACCGCTTCACCATGGCCGCGTGGTCCATGACCTGCATCTCCTTGATGTCCGCGCCGGCCGCGAACACCTTCTCGCCGCCGTAGAGGATCACGGCGCGCACGTCGTCGCGGTCGGTCGCCTCGGCGGCGAGCTCCCGGAGCCGGTCCTGGGTGGCGATGTCGAGGGCGTTCATCGGAGGACGGTCGAGGCGGATCGTGCCGACGCCTTCGGCGACTTCGAGGTTCACAGTCATACCCCGCAGGTTAGTGGCCGTTAACGACAAGAGGCCCGGTGCCGTTGGTCACAGCACCGGGCCTTCTCCGGGACGGCCTACGGAGGGCCGCCCCGCCGTCTCAGGCGTCCTACTTGATCCACTCCGACCAGTCCATGTTCCAGCCGTTGAGGCCGTTGTCCGGCTGGATCTGCTTGTCCTTGGAGTTCTTCACGATCACGACGTCGCCGATGAGCGAGCGGTCGTAGAACCAGGCCGCCGGGGTGGAGCCGTCACCGGCGCCGCGCGCGTCCCGCAGCCCGACACAGCCGTGGCTGACGTTGGACGAGCCGAACGTCCCGGCCGAGGCCCAGTAGTTGCCGTGCACGAAGGTGCCCGAGGTGGACAGGCGCATGGCGTGCGGCACGTCCTTGATGTCGTACTCCCCGCCGAAGCCCACCGTGGCTCCGTTCATGCGGGTCACCTTGTACTTCTCGCTGATGACCATCTGGCCGTTGTACGTCGTGGTCGACGGCGCGCCGGCGGTGATCGGGATGGTCCGGATGATCTTGCCGTCGCGCTCGACCTTCATCGTCTTGGCGCCGGCGTCCACCGTCGACACCTGGCGGCGGCCGATGGTGAAGGAGATCTTCTTCTTCTGCTTGCCGTAGACCCCCGGACGGCCCTCGACGCCGTCGAGGTTGAGCTCGACGGTCACCTTGGTGCCCGCGGCCCAGTACTCCTGCGGGCGGAAGTCGAGCCGGTCGTTGCCGAACCAGTGGCCCTCGACCGGAACCGACGGCTCCGCCGTCACCTTGATGGCGCGCTCCACGGCCTCGGGGTCGGTGATGCCGCGGGTGAAGTTGATGGAGACCGGCATGCCGACGCCGACGGTCGAACCGTCCTCGGGCGTGTAGTGGCCGATGAAGGTGTTCTTCGGGACGAGGGTGGTGAAGGTGGTGTCCTTCGCCGACTCGCGGCCCTCGGCGTCCTTGGCGATCGCGTGGACCTTGTACTGCGTGCCGGCGGCGAGGTGGCCGACGGGCTGCCAGCTCGCCCCGTCCGCGGCGATCTTGCCCTCGACCTCGGTGCCCTTGGAGTCGGCGACCGTGACCGTGGTGAGCTTGCCCTGCTGCGCCGTCACCTTCAGCGCGCCGGAGGTCGCCACCGCCTCGGCGCCGTCCTTCGGGGCGATCGTCACGACCGCCGCCGACGCGGCGTTCTCCTGCTTCCCGCCGCCGTTCTGCGCCGGGTCCCCGCCCTTGCCTCCGGCCGGGTCCCCTCCCCCGCAGGCGGTGAGGACGAGGAGCAGTGCCCCCACGGCCAGCGCCTGCAGCCGTGTGCCTCCGGTGCGCCGCCCCCGCCGCGTAGCCCCGACCGATGCCCCCGATATCGGCTGCCCGTTCACAATGGTTCGTCTCCCCTCGCACGGCCTGGCCCCGCCACGGCCCGCACCCCCGGCGCGCATCC
This sequence comes from Streptomyces sp. NPDC053755, assembly GCF_040677675.1. NCBI lineage: Bacteria > Bacillati > Actinomycetota > Actinomycetes > Kitasatosporales > Streptomycetaceae > Streptomyces > Streptomyces sp. NPDC053755. The sequence continues at coordinate 28,264 of NZ_JBFASK010000014.1, forward strand.
TCCGCGCGCACGGCGTTAGATAATCACACCGCGGGACACGAAAGCTCCACGCGAATGTCACCGTTCAGTCCCAGTTGCGCGCGGGTGACGCAGGTCAGCGAGGGGATCGGGGTCTCACCGCAGGGCGGAGCCGGCCTTCCACCGGTTCCACTCCATGTTCCATCCACCGAGGCCGTTGTCGGGAGCGACCTTTCGGTCACGGGAGTTGACCACTTCCACCACGTCGCCGATGAGCGTCCGGTCGAAGAACCAGCCCGCCGGGGAGTCCGGACTGCCGCCCTTCACGTCCCGCAGCCCCACGCAGCCGTGGCTGACGTTGGCGGTGCCGAACGTGCCGGAGTCCGCCCAGTAGTTGCCGTGGAGGAAGGTGCCGGAGTCGGTCAGCCGCATCGCGTGCGGTACGTCCTTGATGTCGTACTCGCCGCCGAAGCCGACCGTCCGGCCGTCCATCCGCGTCACGTCGAACAGCTCCGTGACCACCATCCTGCCGTTGTACGTCGTCGTCTTGGGCGCCCCCGCCGTGATCGGCAGCGTCGCGAGGAGCTCGCCGTCGCGGCGCACCTCCATGGTGTGCGCGGCCGCGTCGACCACGGAGACCTGCGAGCGCCCGACGGTGAAGCCGACCTTCTTGCTCTGGATGCCGTACACCCCCGGGGCGCCCTCGACGTCGCGCAGCGCGAGGTCGACGGTGACCCGTGTGCCCGGCTTCCAGTACTCCGCGGGCCGGAAGTCGAGCCGCTCCTTGCCGAACCAGTGGCCCGCCACCTCCACCGGCGGGTCGGAGGTGATCCTGATGGCCCGTTCGACGGCCGCCCGGTTCTCGATCGGCCGGTTGAAGCCGAAGGAGACGATCATGCCGGTGCCGACCGTGGAACGGTTCTCCGGCTTGAAGTAGCCGATGAAGCGCCGCTCCGGGACGACCGTGGTGAAGGTGGTGTGGCGGGCGGAGCGCCGGCCGTGCGCGTCGAGCGCCACCGCGTCCACGCTGTACTTCGCCGCCAGCGCCAGGCGGGTGGCCGCCCGGGGCCGCCAGCGCAGTCCGTCCGCGCTGATCTCGCCGGGCACCTCGGCCCGCTGCGCGTCCTCGACGCGCACGACCGTCACCCGTTCGAGCCGGCCGCTGTCCACCCTCACCTCGATCGGCCCCTCGGCCGGGACGGCCCGGCTGCCGTCCTCCGGGCTGATCCGGATGACGTCGCCCGGAGCCCGGGCCTTGCCGGGCAGCGACACGCCGAGACCACCGCCACCGCCCTCGGTGCAGCCCGCGAGTCCGGCCACCATTCCCGCCGCCACCAGGGCGAGCACCGCACCGGTCCTGCGGCCTGTCTTCCGGGTCCTGCCGGGCTCCCGGCCCGCCAGGCGGGCCCGCACCCGCTTCAGTACGTGATTCACGACCGGCCCAACGACGGCCACCCTCCAGGGGAAACGTGCGTGCGGGTCATGTTGGGAGTGCGGCACTCCGGGAAGAACAGGGGGGAGGACCACGTGCGGGGAGCCGCGGCCGGGACGCCGCGGGGCCTTGGCGGCACGGGGCCCCGACGAGCCGCGGGAGGCCGGACAGGTGTCGAGCGCAGCCGAGCAGGAGGCGGTAACGGACGGGTCGACGCGGAGCGTGCGGCCCTCCCTTGCCGTGGAACGGCGCGGACCGGCCGTGTGGCCGGGCGCGCCGACACCGTTGGGGGCACGCTGCCGGGTCGGCCCGGACGGCGTGGCGGGCACGAACTTCGCGCTGTGGGCCGGCGGGGCGGAGGCCGTCGAGCTGTGCCTCTTCGGCGCCGACGGCGCCGAGAGACGGCTGCCGCTGACCGAGCTGACCCACGAGATCTGGCACGGCTTCGTGCCGGGCGTGGGCGCGGGGCAGCGGTACGGATTCCGGGTGCACGGGCGCTGGGACCCGTGGACGGGGGCCCGCTGGAATCCGGCCAAGCTGCTCCTCGATCCCTACGCGCGGGCGGTGGACGGAGACTTCTCGCTGCCCGCGGAGGTGTACGGACACGTGCGGGACTGGCCGCAGCAGCACGTGGCCGACACCGTGCGCGACGACCGGGACTCCGCTCCGTTCGTCCCCAAGGGCGTGGTGGTCCAGGACGACGACGACTGGGCCGACGACCGCAGGCCGAAGACGCCGTGGCCGGACTCGGTCATCTACGAGCTGCACGTGAAGGGCTTCACCCGGCTGCACCCGGGCATCCCGGAGAGGCTGCGGGGCACCTACGCCGGGCTCGCGCACCCGGCGGCCGTCGAGCATCTCGTAGGGCTCGGCGTGACGGCGGTCGAACTCCTGCCGGTCCATCAGTTCGCGCACGAGGACCATCTGCTCCGGCGCGGTCTGCGCAACTACTGGGGCTACAACTCCATCGGCTACTTCGCGCCGCACGCGGGCTACTCCTCGTCCGGGACGACCGGGCAGCAGGTGGGCGAGTTCAAGCGGATGGTGCGGGCGCTGCACGAGGCCGGCATCGAGGTCATCCTCGACGTGGTCTACAACCACACCGCCGAGGCGGGCGAGCTGGGTCCGACGCTGTCGCTCAAGGGCATCGACAACCGCGGCTACTACCGGCTCCAGGCCGATGCCCGCCGGTACGCCGACTACACCGGCTGCGGCAACACCCTGCACGTGGTGCAGCCGCAGGTGCTGCGGCTGATCACCGACAGCCTGCGCTACTGGGTGACGGAGATGGGCGTCGACGGCTTCCGCTTCGACCTGGCGGCGGCGCTCGCCCGCTCGATGCACGACGTCGACATGCTCTCCCCCTTCCTCGCGGTCATCGCCCAGGACCCGGTGCTGCGGCGGGTGAAGCTGATCGCCGAGCCGTGGGACGTGGGCAACGGCGGCTACCAGGTGGGGGCGTTCCCGCCGCTGTGGACCGAGTGGAACGACCGCTATCGCGACGCCGTCCGCGATTTCTGGCGCGGCGCGCTGCCGGACGTCCGGGACCTCGGGTACCGCCTGTCGGGCTCCAGCGACCTGTACGCCTGGGGCGGCCGTCGCCCCTACGCCTCGGTCAACTTCATCACCGCGCACGACGGCTTCACGCTGCGCGACCTGGTGACCTACGAGCGCAAGCACAACGAGCCGAACGGCGAGGGCAACCGCGACGGCACGAACGACAACCGGTCCTGGAACTGCGGGACGGAGGGCGAGACCGACGACCCGGAGGTGAACGCCCTGCGGCTGCGGCAGCTGCGCAACCTGCTCACGACGCTGCTGCTGTCGACCGGGGTGCCGATGCTGGTCGCGGGCGACGAGATGGGGCGGACCCAGGGGGGCAACAACAACGCCTACTGCCAGGACGACGAGACGAGCTGGCTCGACTGGTCCCTGCCCGAGGACCCCGGCCGGCGGGGCCTGCTGGACCTGACCCGCCGGCTCCTCGCCCTGCGCCACACGCATCCCGTGCTGCGCCGCCGGGCGTTCTTCTCCGGCCGGCCCCAGGGCGCGGACGGGCTGCGGGACCTGGCGTGGTTCACGGCGGAGGGCACGGAGATGACCGAGGGGGACTGGTACTCCCCCACGTCCACGCTGGGCCTGTACCTCTCGGGCCGTGACATCCCGGGCCGGGACGCCCGGGGCGAGCAGATCACCGACGACAGCTTCCTGGCGGTGCTGCACGCGGGCTCCCGGCCGGTGGAGTACCTGCTGCCGGGGCCGCCGTGGGCGGAGTCGTACGAACGGGTCCTGGACACCGCCGAGGAGGACCAGACCCGGGCGCCGGGGACGGTCCACCGGGGCGGTGAGCGGGTGACGGTCGGGGCGCGGTCGGTGGTGCTGCTGCGGGTCGGGGGGTGACGGGCGCAGCGCCCCCGGGAATCGCCGGACACCCCCAGGGGGCGGTCAGCCGCCGCGGCCCAGGATGCCCCGGTCGTAGGCCGTCGCCACCGCGGCCGCCCGGTCCTTGGAGCCGAGCTTGGCGTAGATGTGCGTCAGATGGGTCTTCACGGTCGCCTCGCTGATGAACAGCTCGGCGGCTATGGCGCGGTTGGAGGTGCCCTTGGCGACGAGTTCGAGGACTTCGCGTTCGCGGGCGGAGAGCGACTCGTCGGCGGGGGCGGCGGGCGTGCGGACCCGGGAGACCAGCCGGGTCGCGACCGCCGGCGAGAGGACCGTGCGCCCCTCGGCGGCGGCCCGGACGGCGGCGAACAGCTCCTCCCGGGGCGCGTCCTTCAGGAGGTAACCGGTGGCCCCCGCCTCGATCGCGGGGAGCGTTTCCGTGTCGGTGTCGTACGTGGTGAGGACGAGGACCCGCGCGCGGGCGCCGCGCCGGGTCAGTTCGGCGATGGCCTCCACGCCGTTGCCGCCGGGCATGCGCAGGTCCATGAGGACGACGTCCGGATCGAGCAGCAGGGCGAGCCGGACGGCCTCGACACCGTCCGACGCCTCGCCGAGGACGGCGAAGCCGGGGCCGGTGCCGTCCGGGGACCCCGCGGTGAACATCCCGCGCAGCCCGTCCCGTACGACGGGGTGGTCGTCGACGATCAGCAGGGTGATCTCAGTCATGGTGGACCAACGGTACGCGGGCACAGACCGCCGTGCCCTCACCGGGCCCGGTCTCCACGGCGACGGAGCCGGCGAGGCGTTCCGCCCGGGCGCGCATGCCGTGGAGGCCGAAGCCGCCGCCGCCCGGACGGACCGGAACGGCCGAGGGGTCGAAGCCCCGTCCGTCGTCGCGGACGTCGAGGGTGATCTCGTCGCCCATGTACGAGAGGGTGACACCGGCCCGGGAGGCGCCGGAGTGGCGCTCGGCGTTGGCCAGGGCCTCCTGGGCGATGCGCAGCAGGGTGGCGGCGACCTCGTCGTGGAGGGGCTCCTCGGTACCGGTGACGGTGAACCGGGTGGTGACGCCGGTGCGTTCGGACCATCCGGCGACGGTCGTCTTCAGGGCTTCGGGAAGGGTGTCGTGCTCCAGGGCGACCGGACCGAGGTTCTGCACGGAGCGCCGGGCCTCGCCGAGACTGTGCCGGGCGAGGTCGGAGGCGCGCTGGAGGTGGACACGGGCGAGGGAGGGGTCCGGGGTGGCGGTGACGACGTGGAGCTGGGTGATGATCCCGGTCAGGCCCTGGGCGATGGTGTCGTGGATCTCGGCGGCGAGGCGCCGCCGCTCGTCGGCCACCCCCGCCTCACGGGCCTGGAGCAGGAGCTGCGCCTGGAGGGCGGCGTTCTCGGCGAGGGCCTGCTCCAGGCGGGCGTTGGTCCGCGCGAGTGCGGTGATGGTCGCGGCGCGTTCGGCCGCCTTCTCCGCCTCCTTCGTGCCGATGTGGGCGAAGCCGAGGGCCAGGCAGGCGTTGAGCGCGAACAGACCGCCGAACGCCGCCCAGTGGAGGAGGGATGCGGGGGGCAGTCCGCCCGACTGGGAGCCGGCCATGATCACGGCGGTGAGGAGGAGTCCGGCGTGCGCGGCGCGGCGCGGCAGGAGGTGCACGGCGTCGAAGTAGCCGGCGCAGGCGTAGACGGCGAAGAAGGGGTTGAGCCAGGTCAGGACGAAGGCGAGAAGGGTGCGCGAGGTGAAGTAGACGACGGAGGCGACGCCCGGGGCGCAGGGGACGAGCACGATCCCGTCCGCCCCCGCCTCGCCGGCGGGGGGACCGTCCTCGGCCGCCGAGGGGCGGCGCGCCGTGCGCGGCTGCGCGCGGCGCTGGTGGGCGCCCCACCAGAGCTGGAGGGCGAGGGCCGCCGCCACGAGGCCGGCGCCCGTCCTCTTCTCAGCGGCGGCCATGAGCTGGTCGGCCGCCCCGGCCGAGAGCACCGTGGCGATGCCCAGCAGGCCGTACGGGCCCCAGCGGAGGAACTGCCGCCAGCGTTCCTCGACGGTCGTCGCCATCCCCGTGTCCTCCCCCGTCCGGTCACTCCCAGCGGAACCGGCGCACCGCCGTGGCGGTGAGCAGGACCGTCCACAGCGCCATCACGCCGAGCGCCGCCCCGCCGGGCCATCCCCCGCCCGTCGCGGCGTCCAGCGCCTGCGAGGAGGCGCCGTACGGAGTGAACCGGACGATGTCCCGCAGGGTATCGGGCATGGCCTGGACCGGAACCCAGACGCCGGCCGTGAACATCGTCGGGAAGAACACCGCCGAGCCGACCGCGGTGGCGATCTTCTGGGTCCGGGAGACCGCGCAGACGGCGGCGCCGAGGGCGAGGCCGCAGGCGACGGCGAGGAGGAGCGCGAGGACGTACCCGACGGGGTTCTCCGGCAGCCGGACCCCGAAGGCGAGCCGGCCGGTGGTGACGACCAGGAGGGAGGAGACGAGCGCCGCGGCGCCGTGCAGGGTGATCTGGGCGGCGAGCAGGGAGGCCGGGCGGACCGGGGTGGTCGACATCCGGCGCAGGATGCCGCGTTCGCGGTAGCCGGCGAGGACGGGCGGCATGGCCTGCAGCCCGGACATGATCAGCGCGAAGAGGACGGCGACGGGGACGTAGAGGTCGATGACCCGGCGGCCTCCGAGGTCGTCGGAGACCTCACGGAAGGAGGGGATCAGACCGAGGATCACCAGGAGCACCGTGGGCGAGGCCATCACCCAGAACAGCGATCCGGGCTCACGGGTGAAGAGGCGGACCTCGGTCCTCAGGACCATGGTGGTGGGGCCTGCGGTCATGGCTGGTCGGCTCCTGTCAGGTCGAGGAAGGCGTCGTCGAGGGTGGCGTCGGTGACGCGCAACTGCTGGACGGTGATCCCCCGGCCGGCGAGCAGCCCGACGAAGGCGTTCACGGTCTCGTCGGTGCCGTCGACCTCGGTGCGGCCGTCCCGTGTCGCGACGCGCGTGGCACGCGGCAGGGCGCGGAGTTCCGCCGGGTCCAGCGGCGTCGTGGCGGCGAACGAGATCACCTTGGAGGCGGTGGACCGGGCGATCAGGCCCTGGGGGGTGTCGAGGGCGGCGACCCGGCCGTGGTCGAGGACGGCGATCCGGTCGCAGAGGCGCTGGGCCTCCTCCATGAAGTGGGTGACGAGCAGGACCGTCACCCCGTCCGCCCGGATGTCCTCGATCAGGGACCAGGTGTCGCGCCGCGCCCGCGGGTCGAGCCCGGTGGTCAGCTCGTCGAGGACGACGGCACGGGGGTTGCCGACGAGCGCGAGGGCGATGAAGAGCCGCTGCTTCTGGCCGCCGGAGAGGGTGGAGAACCGTGCTTTCAGGTGCGCCCCGAGGCCGAGGCGTTCGACGAGCCCGCGCCAGTCGGCGGGCCGGTCGTAGAAGGAGGCGTACAGCTCCAGCGCCTCCCGGACGGTCAGCTTGGGCTGGAGTTCGCTCTCCTGGAGCTGCGCTCCGAGGAGGCGGGTGACGTCCGCGTGCCGGGCGACCGGGTCGAGGCCCGCGACCCGTACCGTGCCGGCGTCGGGGGTCCTGATCCCCTGCACGCACTCCACCGTGGTGGTCTTGCCCGCTCCGTTGGGGCCGAGGATCCCGAAGACCTCTCCCTCGGCGACCTCGAACGACACGTCGTCGACGACCTTCCGGTCGCCGTAGGCCTTCATCGGCATGCCCCCAGACTGGCTCCCGGGGCTGCCCGGCCGCATCGGCCGTCCCGCTCGAAACGCGGTCAGCCGATCGGTTGACCGGTGGTACGACCCGGGGCCGCGAAGGCCGAAAACCACGTGAGGGATGTCAGGGGCGAACCGTAGGCTCACCCCTGATGCCCGAAAACGATGCCCTCACCAAGGATTCCGCCGAGACCGCGGCCGGGGACCCGGCCCGGGCCCCGGACCACGCCCTCCCGTCGGCCGACGCCGGCCGCTCGGCGGTGCGCGCGCTGCTGCGCCTGTGGCCCTACGTGCGACCGGTGCGCGGGCGCTGGGCCGCCGCCGCATCGGTCGCCGTGGTCGCCTCCTGCCTGTCCCTCGTCATCCCGCTGGTCCTGAAGTGGATGGTGGACGGACCCGTTGCCGCCGGGGACCCGGGCGGGGTGTGGCTCGGGGGGCTGTACCTGCTGCTGCTCGGCATCGCGGAGGCGTTGCTCTTCGGTTTCCGGCGCTGGCTGGTGGCCCGGCCGCTGGCGAGCGTCGAGGCCCGGATGCGGGCCGACCTGTTCCGGCATCTGCAACGCCTCCCGATCGCCTTCCACGACCGGTGGGCGTCGGGCCAGCTGCTGTCCCGCGGCACGACGGACCTGATGCTGGTACGGATGTTCCTGGCCTTCCCCCTGACGTTCCTCCTGGTCAACGGAGTGACGATCCTGGCCGGTTACGTCCTCCTGCTGGGCCAGGACTGGACGCTCGGGCTGGTACTGCTGACACCCGTGGTGCCGCTGGTGATCCTGTGTTCCTTCTTCGAGGGCCGGTACGCGGTGGTCGCCCGGCGGGCGCAGGATCAGGTGGGCGACCTGACCACCGTGGTGGAGGAGAGCGTCCTCGGCATCCGCATCGTCAAGGGGTTCGGCCGCCACCGCAGTCAGGCCCGGGCGTTCCGGTCCCTGGCCGGCGGGCTGCGCTCCACCGAGCTGGTCAAGGCGCGGCTCCTGGCCGGCATCTGGGCGCTCATCACCATCCTGCCGGAGCTGGCCATCGGCGCCGCGCTGGTCCTCGGCACGGTCCGGGTCGCCGACGGCGGCCTGTCGGCCGGCACGCTCGTGGCCTTCCTCTCGACGGCCCTCGCGCTGCGGTGGCCGGTGGAGTCGATCGGCTTCCTGCTCGCGATGAGCCAGGAGGCGGCCACGGCGACCGAGCGGTACTTCGAGGTGATGGACGAGCCGGAGGAGACACCGGGGCCGCGCGCTGAAGCGGGAGACGAGCCCCGGGAGACACCAGGGCCACCGCGGGCAGCGGGAGACGAGCCCGTCGGGGCCTCGGCCGTCACGCGGGACGGGGTGCGGTTCGAGGGTGTCTCGTTCCGCTACCCGGACGCGCCCGCCGACGCGCCGGCGGTGCTCGACCGGATCGATCTGCACATCCGCCCCGGGGAGACCCTGGCCCTGGTCGGCGCCACCGGGTCCGGCAAGACGACGCTCACGGCGCTCGTGCCCCGGCTGCACGAGGCGACGGCGGGACGGATCCTGCTCGACGGCGAGGACATCACGCGGATGGAGCGCGAACGGCTGCGCACATTGGTGTCGGTGGCGTTCGAGGAGCCGACGCTCTTCTCGGCGAGCGTCGGGGAGAACGTCCTGATGGGCGCCGGGGAGGCCGCCGGGGAGCCGGAACTGCGGCGCGCGCTCGGTGTCGCCCAGGCCGAGGGCTTCGTGGCGGCGCTGCCCGAGGGCGCGGCCACCCGGGTCGGCGAGCAGGGCCTGAGCCTGTCCGGTGGTCAGCGCCAGCGCCTGGCCCTGGCACGAGCGGTGGTGGGGCGGCCCCGCTTCCTGGTCCTCGACGATCCGCTCTCGGCGCTCGACGTGCACACCGAGGCCCTGGTGGAGGCGGCGCTGCGCGAGGTGCTGCGGGACACGACCGCGCTGGTCGTGGCGCACCGGCCGTCGACCGTCCTGCTCGCCGACCGGGTCGCGCTGCTGTCCGGGGGCCGCATCGCGGCGGTGGGCACCCACCACGAACTGCTGCGCGACAGCGCCGAGTACGCCTGGCTGATGTCCGGTGAGGGCGAAGGAGAGACCCCCCGATGACGGAGACGACGGAGTCGAAGGACCCGGCGAAGCCGACGGAGCCGACGCCCTCCGCGGCACGGGAGACGGCGGACGGGGCCCCACCCGACAGGCCGGCCGACGCGCCGGGGGCGCCCGGCGAGGCGACGACGGACGGGGTGGCCGACGCGGCGGGCGCCCCCGGCGACCCGTTCGACCAGGACGACCTTCCCGCGCCGGCGGGGGCGACCGGGGCCCTGCTGCGGTCGCTGCTCTCCGCCCACCGCGCCCGGGTCGCCGTCGCCGCGCTCGTCCTGCTCCTCCAGCAGGCCGCCGTCCAGGCCGGTCCGCTGCTGGTCGCGTACGCCATCGACCGGGGCGTTCCCGCGGTCCGGGGCGGGGACCACGGCCCGCTGGTCGCCGTCGCCGCCGGCTACCTCCTCTGCGCGGCGGCGGCGGGGCTCCTGCAGTACGCCTTCGTCCGCGGCGCGGCCCGCGTCAACCAGGACGTCCTGCTCGACCTGCGCGGCCGGATCTTCCGCCACGCCCAGGCGCTCAGCCTGGACTTCCACGAGCGGTACACCTCGGGCCGGCTCATCTCCCGCTCCACCACGGACGTGGAGTCGCTGCGCGAACTGCTCGCGGAGGGGCTCCAGGAGCTGATCGGCGTCGTCCTCGCGTTCGTGTCCATCTCGGCGATGCTGCTCTGGCTGGATCTGGGCATCGGGGCGGTGGCCGTCGCCTCCTTCGCCCCCCTGTACCTGCTCGTACGGATCTACCAGCGGCGCGCGGCCGTGGTCTTCGCCGAGCGGTCCACGGCCGTCGCGGGCGTGATCGTGAAGTTCGCGGAGACGATGAACGGCATCCGGCCGGTCCGGGCCTTCCGGCGGGAGCGGGCCAACGACACCGAGTTCGCGGCGCTCAACCACCGGCACGAGCGGAGCAACGGCGACGCGCTCCTGGAGATGGCCCGCTATGTCGTGGGCTCCCGGCTCGTGGCGAACACGGCGGTCGCGGGCATGTGCCTGTGGGGCGCCTCCCGTGTGGCCGACGGGACGCTGGCGCTCGGGGTGCTCGCGGCGGCGGTGCTGTACATGCGGCGGCTGTACGACCCGATCGACCGGCTCGGCATGTTCCTCAACTCCTACCATTCGGCGGCCGCCTCGCTCGCCAAGATCGCCGGTCTGCTGGCCCAGGCGCCGGGCGTGCCGGAGGCCGCCGTTCCGCGCCCCCTCCCGCCGGCCCGTGCCGGATTCCCGGGCCGCGAGGTCGTCTTCGAGGAGGTGCGGTTCGCCTACCGCACCGGTGGCGAGGTGCTGCCCCGCTTCGACCTGCGGATCCCGGCGGGCCAGACGGTCGCGGTCGTCGGCTCGACCGGCGCGGGCAAGTCGACCCTCGCCAAGCTGCTGGCCCGCTTCTACGACCCGACCGAGGGCCGCGTCCTGCTCGACGGGGTCGACGTGCGGGAACTGGCGACGGCCGAGCTGCGGCGGGGCGTGGTGATGGTGACGCAGGAGGCGTTCCTCTTCTCCGGGACGGTCGCGGAGAACATCGCGATCGGGCGCCCGGAGGCGACGAGGGAGGAGATCGAGCACGCGGCCAAGGCCATCGGCGCGCACGACTTCATCGCCGGGCTGCCGGACGGGTACGACACCGACGTACGCAAGCGGGGCGGCCGCATCTCGGCGGGACAGCGGCAGCTGGTGGCCTTCGCCCGCGCGTTGCTGGCAGACCCGGCGGTCCTGATCCTGGACGAGGCGACCAGCTCGCTGGACGTGCCGGGCGAACGGGCGGTGCAGCGGGCGATGGACACGGTCCTCGCCGGCCGCACGGCGGTGGTGATCGCGCACCGGCTCTCCACGGTGGAGATCGCGGACCGGGTCCTGGTGATGGAGGCGGGCCGCGTGGTCGAGGACGGGACGCCGGCCGAGCTGGTCGGCGGGGACGGGCACTACGCCGGTCTCCACCGCGCCTGGCGGGACGGCGTGGTGGGCTGAGCCGGCCCGGCACCCCGCGCGGCGGCGGCCACGCCTCCGCGCGCCCCGCCGTGCCCCGGTGCGGTGTCCACGGAGTGGTCGCGTCGCCGGGCGGGCGGAACGGGCGCGGCGGGGCCCGCCGTTCGGGAGAGCCCGGGGAGGGGGCGGAACGAGCCACACCGCTACGCGGGCCCGAGGCGGGCGCGTACCCGCTGCTCAACGGTCCGGGCGGGGGCGGGCGGAGTGCGGCCGGGCCGGAGATCCTCCGCACATCACGGGCGGGCGAACACCGGGCGGCATCGCGGCCATGATCGACGAAACGTCCGCTTAACGAACACGGCCCTTCGGGCACCGGACGATTTCCGGCCAACTTCTTGACGCGCTCCTGACACGGACCGGTCATGACTGCCACTCTCCTTCCCGACTCCCCGCACCGGAGTCCGCGCCTCACGAGTACGTGCTCCACAGCTCTGTTTGCTCTGCCCGGACGACCCACCCAGCCGTCCGGAACCCCCCTCGCAAAAGGAGTCTGCGTGAGATCCACGCCCAGCCGTCGCGCCACCGCGACCGGCGCCCTGATCGCTGCCGCCGCCATGCTCGCCGTCTCGGTCCAGACGGGTGCCGCCACCGCGGCGGACACCCAGGCCGCGCCGAAGGCCCAGGCCGGCACCGCGGCCAACCCCGGCAAGCTCCCGGCCGACCTCTCGCCCGCGCAGCGCACCGCGCTGATACGGGCGGCCGACGCCGACAAGGCCGCGACCGCCAAGGCCCTCGGCCTCGGCGCCCAGGAGAAGCTGGTCGTCCGTGACGTGGTCCAGGACCGCGACGGCACCACGCACACGCGCTACGAGCGCACCTACGGCGGACTCCCCGTCCTCGGCGGCGACCTGGTCGTCGCCGAGTCCAAGGCCGGACAGACGCAGGGCGTCACGAAGGCCTCCCGCGCGGAGCTGAAGAACGTCGACCTCAGCGCCGACATCGCCCCGGCCGCCGCCGAGAAGCAGGCGCTGGCCGAGGCCAAGGCGGAGGGCTCGCAGAAGACCGCCGCCGAGCGCGCCCCGCGCAAGGTGGTCTGGATGGCCCAGGGTTCGCCCGTCCTCGCGTACGAGACCGTCGTCGGCGGCCTCCAGCACGACGGCACCCCGAACGAACTGCACGTCGTCACGGACGCCACCACCGGCAAGAAGCTGTACGAGTGGCAGGCCGTCCACACCGGTACCGGCAACACCCAGTACAGCGGCCAGGTGACCCTCGGCACCGCCCCGTCGTACACGCTGACCGACACCGGCCGCGGCAACCACAAGACGTACAACCTCAACCGCGGCACGTCCGGCACCGGAACCCTGTTCTCCGGCTCCGACGACGTCTGGGGAGACGGCACCCCGCAGAACCTCGAGACCGCGGGCGCGGACGCGCACTTCGGCGCCGGGGTCACCTGGGACTACTACAAGAACGTGCACGGCCGCTCCGGCATCCGCGGCGACGGCGTCGGCGCGTACTCCCGGGTCCACTACGGCAACGCGTACGTCAACGCCTTCTGGCAGGACTCCTGCTTCTGCATGACGTACGGCGACGGCTCGAACAACACCAAGCCGCTCACCTCCATCGACGTGGCCGCGCACGAGATGACGCACGGCGTCACCTCGAACACCGCCGGCCTCGTCTACAGCGGTGAGTCCGGCGGTCTGAACGAGGCCACCTCCGACATCTTCGCGGCGGCCGTCGAGTTCTACGCCAACAACGCGAGCGACAAGGGCGACTACCTCGTCGGCGAGAAGATCGACATCCGCGGCAACGGCACCCCGCTGCGCTACATGGACAAGCCGAGCAAGGACGGTTCGTCCAAGGACGCGTGGTACTCGGGCATCGGCGGCATCGACGTCCACTACTCCTCGGGCCCGGCGAACCACTGGTTCTACCTCCTCTCCGAGGGCAGCGGCGCCAAGACGATCAACGGCGTGAACTACGACTCGCCGACCTCCGACGGCCTGCCGGTCACGGGCATCGGCCGTGACAAGGCGGCGCTGATCTGGTTCAAGGCGCTCACCACGAAGTTCGGCTCCAACACCAACTACGCCGGTGCCCGCACCGGTACGGTCGCGGTGGCCACCGAGCTGTACGGCGCCGGAAGCGCCGAGGTGAAGGCCGTCGAGCACGCCTGGGCCGGCATCAACGTGGGCGCGCGCCCCGGCGGCGGCGACCCCGGCACCGGCAAGGTCTTCGAGAACACCGCCGACGTCGCGATCCCGGACAACGGCGCCGCGGTGACCTCCACCGTCAACGTCACCGGCATCACCGGCAACGCCCCGGCCACCCTCAAGGTGGACGTGGACATCGTCCACACCTACCGCGGTGACCTCGTCGTGGACCTCGTCGCCCCCGACGGCTCGGTCTACAACGTGCACAACCGCTCCGGAGGCAGCGCCGACAACCTCGTCGCGACCTACACCGTGAACGCCTCCAGCGAGGTCGCCAACGGTGCCTGGAAGCTGCGCGTCCAGGACAAGGCCTCGGTCGACACGGGCTACATCAACAGCTTCAAGCTGACGTTCCCGTAGCCCGCCCCCGCGGTGGCCACACCGTGACGGACGCCCGGAGGGGTTCTCCCCCTCCGGGCGTCCGTGCGTCTGCGCAGGGTGACCGGCACGGCCCGCCCTGGCGGGCCCCCGCCGAGCCGGCCGGGACGGACGAGTGCCTCCACTACCCGACGGCGCTCCTCGCGACGATCCCGGTCTGCCGGCCCTGCTTCAGCGACGGCCGCCTCACCGACCGGGCGAGGCTCCCCTGACCCGGACCCGGGTCAGCGCAACAGCACCCCCGCCTCCTCCGCGACGGCGTCGGTCGGCCAGGTCACCAGCCCCGGCTCGGCCGGGGAGGCGAGCCGTGTGTGGGCCGGCAGGACCCGGACCGTGCAGCCGAAGGGGCCGGTGCGGTCGAGGACCAGGGACCCCTCGTAGATCCGCCGGCCGTCCAGGTCGGAGAGGCCGCCGGCCGGCTTCAGGGCGCAGACGCGGGGGTCGGCGAGGGTGTCGTCGGGGGTGACGCGGCCGGTGACGGCCTGGACCTCCACGTCCTCCGGCCGCAGTTCGCCGAGGGAGACCCCCACCCGTACCGAGAGCGTCGCGCCCAGCTCGGCGTCGCCGAGGTCCTCGCCCAGTTCGCCGACCTCCACGTGGTGGACCGCGACCTTCGGCCAGGCGGTCCGCACGCGGGACTTCCAGTCGGCCAGTTCCCGGGCCGCGTCCGCGTCGAGCGCGCGGTGCGCCGCCGCGGCGGGGGCGTACAGCCGCTCCACGTACTCGCGGACCATCCGGTCGGCGAGCACCTTCGGCCCGAGGTCGCCGAGGGTCCTGCGGACCATGGCGGTCCAGCGGGCCGGGACTCCGTCCGGACCCCGGTCGTAGAAGCGGGGGGCGACCCGGCGTTCGACGAGTTCGTACAGCGCGGCCGCCTCCAGGTCGTCACGGCGCTCCTGGTCGGTGGCGGCCGCCCCGTCCGCGGTGGGGATCGCCCAGCCGAAGTCGGGCTCGAACCACTCGTCCCACCAGCCGTCGAGGACCGAGAGGTTGAGGCAGCCGTTGAGGGCGGCCTTCATCCCGCTGGTGCCGCACGCCTCCAGCGGCCGCAGCGGGTTGTTGAGCCAGACGTCGCAGCCGGGGTACAGCTTGCGCGCCATGGCCATGCCGTAGTCGGGCAGGAAGACGATCCGGTGCCGCACCCGCGGGTCGTCGGCGAAGCGGACCAGCTCCTGCACCAGCCGCTTCCCGCCGTCGTCGGCGGGGTGCGCCTTGCCGGCCACGACGAGCTGGACCGGCCGCTCGGGGTGGAGCAGCAGCGCCCGCAGCCGGTCCGGGTCGCGGAGCATCAGCGTGAGGCGCTTGTACGAGGGGACCCGGCGGGCGAACCCGATGGTGAGCACGTCGGGGTCGAGGACGGAGTCGGTCCAGCCGAGTTCGGCGGCTCCCGCGCCCCGCTGCCGCCAGGAGGCCCGCAGCCGTTCCCTTACCTCCGTGACGAGCTGTTCGCGCAGGGTGCGGCGCAGCTCCCAGAGCTCGCGGTCGTCGGCGTCCGGGCCGAGCCGGCCCACCTCGGGCGCGGTCCAGGTCGGCGCGTGGACGCCGTTGGTGATGGAGCCGATGGGCACTTCGACGGAGTCGAAGCCGGGCCACAGCCCGGCGAACATCTGGCGGCTGACCCCGCCGTGGAGCGTGGAGACGCCGTTGGCGCGCTGCGCCAGGCGCAGTCCCATGGCGGCCATGTTGAAGAGCCCGGGTTCGCCCCCGAGCGGGGTCTCGTCGCCGAGGGCGAGGATCCGGCTGACGTCGACGCCGGGAAGCTCGGCGTCGTCGCCGAGGTGGCGGGCGACCAGGCCGCGCTCGAAGCGGTCGATGCCGGCGGGGACGGGCGTGTGGGTGGTGAAGACGGTCCCGGCGCGGACGGTCTCCAGGGCCGCGTCGAAGCCGATGCCCTCACCCGCCAGTTCGCGGATGCGTTCGAGGCCGAGGAAGCCGGCGTGGCCTTCGTTGGTGTGGAAGACCTCGGGTGCCGGGGTGCCGGTGAGCCGGCAGTACGTGCGGACGGCGCGGACACCGCCGATGCCGAGGAGCATCTCCTGGAGGAGCCGGTGTTCGCTGCCGCCGCCGTAGAGGCGGTCGGTGACGTTGCGTTCGCCGGGCGCGTTCTCCTCGACGTCGGAGTCGAGCATCAGCAGGGGGACGCGGCCGACCTGCGCGGTCCAGATGTGCGCGTGCAGGCTGCGGCCGCCGGGGAGGGCGAGGGTGACCTTGGCGGGGGTGCCGTCGGTGTCGCGGAGCAGGCAGAGCGGCAGCTCGCCGGGGTCGAGGACGGGGTAGTGCTCCAGCTGCCACCCCTCGCGGGAGAGGGACTGGCGGAAGTAGCCGTGGCGGTAGAGGAGTCCGACGCCGATGAGCGGGACGCCCAGGTCGCTGGCGGCCTTGAGGTGGTCGCCGGCGAGGATGCCGAGGCCGCCGGAGTACTGGGGCAGGGCGGCGGTGACGCCGAACTCGGGTGAGAAGTAGGCGATCGCGGCGGGCAGCCCGCCGTGCTGTTCCTGGTGTTCCTGGTACCAGCGGGGGGCGTGCAGATAGTGCTCGAGGTCCTCGGCCGCGGCGTTGAGCCGGCCCAGGAACTCCTGGTCGGCGGCGAGGGCGGCGAGGCGGGCGGCGGAGACGGAGCCGAGCAGCCGGACGGGGTCGCCGTCGTCGGTGCGGCGGTCTCCCGGTGGGGCGGAAGCGACGGAGTCGAAGAGTTCACGGGTCGGCTCGTGCCAGGACCAGCGCAGGTTCCGCGCCAGGTCGGTGAGCGGTCGAAGGGTGTCGGGGAGGACGGGGCGCACGGTGAATCGACGGATTGCCTTCACGTGTTCCACCTTCGCAGGGGAGAGCGGAGCGGAGTGGGCGCACCACGCTGTGCGTCCACTGTGCGTCCCCCCGAAGGTAGGCCACTCCCCCCGTCCGGGCCACGGCGCGCGGGGGTGCGCCGGAGCCCGGACGGGGCGTCAGAAGGGCGCGCCCACCCGGACGACGGAGGTGGCGGGGATATCCGGACGGCGTGTCCCGTAGGGGGATCCCTGGTTGACGGCCGTCGGGTCGAAGGCTCCGGTGGCGGCGTAGCGGGCGGCGATGGCGGCCAGCTCCGGGGCGGGGATCACCTCGTCGATGTCGGTGAACCCGTGCGGGGCGCGCTGGTGCGCCAGGTTGATGACGACCTCGGGGCCGAGCCGGCGGTTGGCGTGCTGCAGGGCCGTCATGGCGGGCCTGCGCTCCTCCTCGTACGCGGCGAGGGCGTCCGCCGGGTCGCGGTGGACGGCCAGGGCGTGGGCGAGGGCGCGGGCGTCGACGATGGACTGGGTGGCTCCGTTGGAGCCGATCGGGTACATGGCGTGGGCGGCGTCGCCGACGAGGGTGGTGCGGCCGTGGGTCCAGCGGTCCAGGGGCTCGCGGTCGACCATGGGGTACTCGTGGGCCGCGTCGGCGGCCCGCAGGACGCCGGGCACGCTGACCCCGTCGAACTCCCACCCCTCGAAGTGGTGCAGAAACGTTTCGACAGGGACGGCGCGGTTCCAGTCGCCGCGGTACTCCTCGCGCCGCTCCTCCGCCTCCGGGTCCTCCGCGGGGCGGGCGAGGGCCCAGTTGACCAGCACGGTGCCGTCCGGGCCCGTGGGCCGGGTCATGGGGTAGACGACGGCCTTCTGGCGGTCGTCGCCGGCGATGAACATGAAGGTGCCGACGGAGCGCGCGGGCATCCGGGAGACGCCCCGCCACACGAGCATGCCGTTCCAGGGCGGACCGCCCTCGCCGGGGTTGAGCGCCGCCCGGACGGCCGAGCGGATGCCGTCGGCGCCGATCAGGACGTCCGGTTCGAGGGAGGCGTGGCCCCGGGTGGTGCCGTCGCGGTGTTCGAGACGGATCCGGGGGCGGCCGTCGGGCAGGGTCTCCGCGTGGGTGACGCGGACACCGCCGACGACGGCGGCCGGGCCGAGCCGTTCCCGCACCGCGTCGGCGAGGACCCGGTGCAGGTGGGCGCGGTGGACCGAGAGCTGGGGCCAGCGGTAGCCGGCACCGGTCCCGCGCGGTTCGCGGGAGATCAGGCCGCCGGAGCGGTGGTAGTAGCGCAGTTCGCGGGTGCGCAGGGCGCCGGCTTCGAGCCGGTCGAGCAGCCCGAGGGCGTCGAGTTCGCGGACGGCGTTGGGCATCAGATTGAGCCCGGCGCCGACCGGACGGCCGGTCCTGGCCGCCTCGACGACGGTGACCCGCCGGAATCCGGCGGCGTGCAGGGCGAGGGCGGTGGTGAGGCCGGCGATGCCGCCGCCGGCGACGACCACGTGCAGCAGTCCGCAGCCCGGCAGGTCGCACTCGTCGGGCAGGACATCGGGGAGGGCGTCGGGCTGAGGGCCCGCCGGGGGCGTGAGCGCGTTCATCGTCTCTCCCTCACGCCGCCGACGTCCGCGCGCCGGCCACCGGGCGGGGGCCGGCCACCGGGCGGGGGCTGCCCGTCGCGTGGCGCACCATGGTCTCGTTGTCCCGGGTCAGGTCGAGTATCGAGCGCAGCAGGGGGATCGGGGCGCCGCCGCTGCCTTCGTCGTACAGCCGCAGGTCGTCGCTGTATGCCTTGCGGGCGATCCCGATGTGGCGGGCGCGGAAGGTCTTGAGGATCCTCAGGACGCGGGCGAGCGCCCGGGCGGACGCCTCCAGCTGCGGGGGCAGCCGCTCGACGCTCTCCCAGCTGATGGCGGCCGACAGCTTGCTGACGGCGGAGACGCCGCCGCTGTGCCGCGCGTGGAACTCCCGCCAGGACGGCAGGCTGTACTGCACCGAATCGGCGAGGAAGGCGTCGTAGTCGGGGTGGGAGCGGTCGCACTGCCAGAGCGTCAGGTCGACGAGCCAGAGGGGGACCTGGGCGGCGGCGGGCCCGAGGTAGTCGCGCCCCGCGACGTCGATCTCCTCGAAGTAGGGGCGCAGGGTGAGCGCGAAGTACTCCGGGGTGACGTGGGCGATGGTGAAGTCGATCGAGTCCACCATCGACTGGACGTGGTGCGCGGTGCGGTCGAGGGCGACCGCGAAGCCGGGGTCGTACGGTTCGAGCCGGGCGATCCTCGCGCAGGTGTCCAGCGCCGCGACCAGTCCGGGGAAGGTCATCCGGACGGCTTCCTGGAGGTGGCCCTCCATGGGATGGCCGGTGTACATCCGCTGGCGCGGGCCGAGCGGGTTCCAGGTGGTGTAGTGGTGCACGGTGTCCCGGGGCACCATGTCGGTCCGCCGGCCCAGGAGTTCGAGGATCGGCAGGACCTCGGGCACGGCGGCGACCGGCTGGACGCCGTGGCGTTTCAGGGAGCCGAGCAGGATGCCGAGGTCACGCATGGCCGCGAGGGCGGCCTCCACGTTCCATTCCGAGGCCCGGTCCGGGTCGGGGACGAGCGTGCGCAGGGACACGACGAGCGCGGCGACGTCGGCGTCGGCGTTCATCGCGGGGAGCGCGGCGAGCAACGCGTCGGCGCCGAGCGGATCGGCCGCGCGGATGTCGCAGATGCGGTAGCGCGGATCGCCGCGTTCGTCGAGACCGGGCGCGACAAGGTCGTACAGGGTCAACGGAATGCCCCTCTTCGTGGTTTCGGATTACCTCCGGGGCATGCGATGCGTCCGCCGACGGTCGAGGGCGCTCGGCTCCCCCTCGGACATCGCCCGAGGTTCCCCCATGGTCCTGGGAGCCAGCACGTCCCTCCCTGTCGGCAGCCGCGCCCCTTCGGCTCGGTCGCCGAGATCAGATGTGGTCGCCCACGTGGTCACCGTGGGTCGGCTCGGCCGCCCGGACCCGGCGCGGTGGCGCCGTGGCGGGGGCGGGCAGGCGCAGGCGTACCGAGAGCGTCGCGGCGACGGCGGCGAAGGCCGCGCCGACGAGGAGCGCGGCTCTGAAGCCGTCGGTCCGGGCCGCTGCGGTGGCAGCGTCGGTACGGGTGGTGGCGATGGCCACCAGAACGGCGAGGCCGAGCACCGAGCCGAACTGCTGGCTGGTGTTGACGAGTCCGGATGCCAGCCCGGTCTCCTCGGGTGATGCCTGAGCCGTGGCGGCCACGTTGGTGGTGACCATCGCCAGCGGCAGGGCGACGCCCAGCAGCAGGCTGGGCGCGAGGACGGTGGTGAGGAAGGTGCCGTCGGCGGTGAGCGCGAGCGCCAGCCACAGGGTGCCGGCGCACAGCAGCGCGAAGCCGAGGGTCATGGTCCGGGTCAGCCCGTACCGGAGGATGAGCCGGCCGGTCTGCGGGGCGACCGCGACGACGACCAGGGAGAGCGGGAGCAGTCCCAGGCCGCCGTCCAGCGGGGAGTGGCCGAGGACGCTCTGGAGATAGAGGCTGACCAGGAAGAACAGGGGGAACAGCGTCATCTGGGCGAGAGCGCTGAGGGTGTTGGCGAGCCGGAGGGCCGGGCGGCGGAGCACGGCGGGCGGTACGAGGGGGGCGGCGGCCCGGGTCTCGATCACCGCGAAGGCGGCGAGGAGGGCCAGTCCGGCACCTCCGGCGCCGAGGGTACGGAGGGAGAGCGGGCCGGACTCGCCGGCGCCGACGAGCGCGTAGGCGACGAGGCCCAGCCCTCCGGTGGCGGTGAGCGCTCCGGCGAGGTCGAAGCCCCGGTCGGCGCGGCGCTCGCCCGGCGCGAGGACGCGGGGGGCGAGCGCGGCCAGGACCGCGGCGGCCAGGACGTTGAGCCAGAACGTGGAGCGCCAGCCGCCGAGGTCGGTGAGGACGCCGCCGGCGACGGTGCCGAGGACGCCGCCGAGTCCGCCCATGGCGGCGAAGGCGCCGAGCGCCTGGTGGCGGGCGGGGCCGTCCGGGAAGAGGCCGAGGAGCAGCGCGAACGCGGCGGCCGCGGCGAGGGCGGCCCCGACGCCCTGTGCGGCGCGGGCGGCGACGAGGGCGTTCGCGTGCGGGGCGAGGGCTCCGGCGGCCGAGGCGGCGGCGAGCACTCCGAGGCCGGCGAGGAAGAGTCGGCGGTGGCCGAGGAGGTCGGCGGCGCGGCCGCCGAGCAGCAGCAGGCCCCCGAAGGTGATCAGGTAGGCGTTGGCCACCCAGGACAGACCGGCGGACCCCGGTCCGAGGTCCTCGCCGATCGAGGGGAGGGCGACGTTGACGACCGCGGTGTCCAGGATGAGCAGCAGCTGCGTGGACGCGAGCAGGGCGAGGGCCCCACGCGGCGAGGCGGAGCCGGCCACCGGTGACTCCCGGGAGCCGGTCACCGGCCGGTCCCGGTCGTCGTCCCCGGGGCCGGCCCGGAGACCGCCTCCGGGGCCGGGCCGGAAGGAGCCCCGGATGCCGCCCGCCCGGCGGATCCGGAAACCGAGCCCGTACCGGACCCGGACGCCGCCTCCGTAGCGGACCCGGAGGCCGCCGCCCCGGCGGGCGCCGGGGCCGATCCGGAAGCCGCCCCCCGGGTCGCCCTCGGCGTGGTGCCCGTCGTCCCCAGGTCGTAGCCGTCCAGGCACGCCTGGGCCAGGCTCACGCAGTCGTCGGCGCCTCCCGCCCCGTTCTGCATCGTCAGATAGACGTGCGGGGCGCCCTGGTAGAAGCGCTCGTACTGCTCGTGCCGGCCGGCGAACTCCGAGCCGAGGGCGTCCCAGGCGAGTTTCAGGAGTTTGATCCGGTCCTCGGCCGGATGGCCCGGCGTGCGGAAGTACCGGCGGACCAGCGGCCCCAGCTCCGGGTGGAGCAGGTCCCTGCCGCTCGCCGGGGTCTGGATGACCGACCCGCCCGCGAGGAGCTTGATGTCCTGCAGGGCCCGCGGGTACAGCTCACCGGCCATGATCCGCTGGGCGAAGGAGATCTCCTGCCCCGGCCGCACCCCGCCCCGGCCCCCGTCGACCGGCTCCCACGACGCCTCCGCCGCCAGTACGAACGCCTTGGCCTGCGCGACCATGCCGAGCAGCCGCCCGATCGCCTGGGCCACCGGCGGCAGCCCGTCCGTGCCGTTGGACCGGGCGATGAGGATCGCGAGGCCGGTGAGGAACTCCAGCTTGGTCCAGAACCGCGTCGCCGACTGGTGGGTGAAGTTCAGATAGGCCGGGGTCTGCCACCACATCGCGGCGGTCGTGTCGACGTCCCGGTAGGTCAGCACCCGTTCCCACGGGACGAACACGTCGTCGCAGACGAGCAGCGCGTCGTTCTCGTCGTACCGGGAGGAGAGCGGATGGTCGAAGACGGACCGCGCGCGCCCCTCGTAGGAGGTCCGGGAGACCAGTTTCAGGCCGGGGGTGTCCACGGGGACGGAGAAGGTCAGCGCCCGCTCGACGTCCTCCCGGGCGAGCGGCTCGATCGTCCCGACCAGGATCTCGTCGGCGAACACCGCGCCGGTGCCTATGGTCTTGGCGCCGCGCACGACGATCCCGTCCGCGCGGTCCTGGACGACCCGGACCGTCAGGTCGTCGTCCGCGCCGCCCCCGCAGGCCGGGTTGGTGATGGTGAAGGCGCAGTACAGCCCGCCCTCGGCGAGCCTGCGGTGGTAGGCCAGCGCGTGGCCGGCGCCGTCGAAGCACTCGGTGTCGAAGACCTGGGGGGCGGCGGCGAAACCGGCCGCGCCGGAGGCCATGTAGTCGGGGGTCCGGCCGAGGAAGCCGTAGCTCGCCTCCGCCCACGCCTTGTAGGCCCGGCGCCGGGCGACCAGGTCCTCGTACGACCGGGGGACGGCGTAGGCGCGGTGCACCCCGCCCTGCACGAGGACGGGGGTGAGCGGCGAGTCGTGGGCGAGGTCGAAGAGGCCGGCGAAGGAGGCCGCGGTGGCCCGGAAGGCGGGATGCGTGGTGACGTCCTTGATCCGCTCACCGTCGAGCCAGATCTCGCGCCCGTCGCGCAGCGCCTCCAGATACTCCTGCCCGGACCTCGTCACCGCTTATCGCCTCTCCTCGTACGTCATGGCTCCGCCGCCTTGAGCCTCCACGGCTCGGGGCACCGGGGCAATGAACGTCCGTCCAGCGGTCCTTAAGAACCGGCCAGGGATGTTCCGGTCATGCGGCTTTTGTCCTGATCACACGAGGTCACGCGGCGTTGTCGAAGCCGGAGCGGTACTCCCCCGGTGTCGTCCCGAACCACTTGCGGAAGGCCAGGTGGAAGCCGACGGCGCTCTGGTAGCCGACCCTGGCCGGGACGGCGGACTGCGGGATCGAGGTCTCCGTGAGCAGCCGGGCCGCCTCCTGCATGCGCCGGCCCGTGAGGTGGCGCGCGGGCGCCTCGCCGACCAGCTCGCGGAAGGCGGCGGTGAACGCGGAGCGGGACATGCCGACCTCCCGGGCGAGGGACTCGATGGTCCAGGGCTCGGCGAACCGGGTGGCGATCATGACCAGGGCCCTGCTGATGCCCGGGTGGCGCAGCACGGGCAGCGCGTCCGGTTTGTCGGTGAGCTCGCGCAGCAGCGGGCGCAGGGCGAGGACGAGCGCCATCTCGAAGGCGCGCAGGGTGATCAGCCGGTCCCCCGGGCCGAGGGGCCGCGCGGGGTCGGCGAGCAGCCGCAGGGTGTCGCGGAGGAGGGGTTCGCGTTCGACCTGCGGGCCGTCGAGGACCAGTGCCCAGGGCAGTGAGGTGTAGAGGCCCGTGGCGGCGCTGGCGTCGTAGTGGAGTCCGGCGCACAGCAGCCGGCTCTCGGTGCCGGTGCCCTCGATGACGATCTCGCCGGAGGTGCCCGGCTGCCGCTCGGGCAGGACGGCCTTGAGCGGCACGCCCTGGCGGTCGGGCCGGTCGGAGAGCCGGTGGGCGGTGCCGGTGGGGAAGACGATGAGGTCGCCGGCGCGCAGCTCCAGCGGCGCCTGGCCCTCGCCGGTGATCCAGCAGCCCCCTTCCACGAGGTAGTGCAGGACGGCGCAGCTCTGCTCCGCGTCGCCCTCGATGGCCCAGGGCGCGCGGACGTGCCACCGGCTGTCGAAGACGCCGGTGAGCCGGAGCGGTTTCAGCAGTTCGCTCAGGAGGTCGTCGCGCTGGTCGTCGCGCTCCTCCCCGTGCCGGTCGTGACAGTCGGTTCCCACGGTGTCCATGGACGATCCTTCAACTTCCGCCCCGGTTTGTTAATTGAACGGCCGAAGCCGCCGCCGCCAGCCTGAGAGAGCCGTCACGGCAGCAGTCACAGCCTATCGAAGGGCCTCAACGACACATGTCCAGTCAGATTCCGATGCGGGTGGCCGTCGTGGGAGCGACCGGCTTCCAGGGGGGTGCGGTGGCGCGCCTGCTGGCCGAGCGGCACCACCGGGTCCGTACGCTCTCGCGCCGCCCCGAGGGCGACCGCCCGCCCCTGCCGGGTGCCTCCTTCGTCGCGGGGGACCTGGGAAGCGCCGCGGACGTGCGGCGGCTCTTCGAGGGCATGACGCACGCCTCGGTGGTGATGCCGCTGGTGTACGAGCCCGAGCGGGTACGGCTGTACGCGCGGAACATCGCGCTGGCGGCGGTGGAGGCCGGGATCGTCCGTCTGGTCTACAACGCCAACACCCGCATCCCGCCGGGTGCGACCTCGGTCGCCGCCTTCGAGACCCGCAGGATCGCCGAGGAGGTCTTCCGGGACTGCGGCGTGCCGCTGGTCGTCCTGCGGCCCCCGGTCTACCTCGACAACCTCTTCTCGCCCTGGAACGGCCCCGCGCTGGTCAACGACGGGGTCCTGGCCTATCCGCTGCCGCCCGAGACGCCGACGGCCTGGATCTCGCACCGGGACCTCGCCGAGGCGGTGCTCGCGGCGCTGACGGGGGAAGGCCTGGAGGGGCGTACGTTCGACATCGGCGGGGCCCGGTCGATGACCGGGGCCGAGCTGGCGGCGGCGTTCGGCCGGGGCCTGGGCCGGGCGGTGCACTACCTGCCGCTGCCGCCCGAGGTGTTCGAGCGCGGCCTCGCGCAGCTGCTCGGCCCGGTGGCGGCGGCCGGCGTCGCGGGGATCTACCACCACATGGCGACCGGCGCCGACCCGCTGCTGATGGCGGCCGACGACGGTGTCTCGGCGGAGGTGCTGGCGGTGTCACCGGCCCCGGTGGAGGAGTGGGTGACGCGTCAGCCGTGGCAGGTGTGGGCCACGGACGCGGAGGAGCCCTCGGCGTCACCGCAGGGCTGACCGGTCTTCACCGGGGTCGCGCGGTGCGGCCGTCCGGGCGTCCCGCGGCAGCGGGGCCACGGTCCGGATCCGTGGATCACCGGCCCCGTCCCACAAGGACGGGGCCGGTTTCTTGTGGCTGCCGTGTGCTTGTCCCCGTGGCTACGTCCGAGTAGTTAACAAAGCGCCGGATTGCCCACCCGAAAACCGAGGAAGGCTCCTCCGGTACACCCCGTAGACCCGCCATCCGAGTGAACGCGGACAGGAGCGGCCATGCCCGCAACCCGCCAGCCGTCGACGGAGCTACAAAGAGCGCACCACCACCCGCACCCCCGCAAACCCTCAGGTGATGCTGTGAACCCGCTCATGGGACGTATTCCCGTACTGGACGTCCGCCCGCTGGTCGACTGTGGACGCAGGCCCGCGAAGGCGGTGGCCGGTGAGACCTTCGAGGTCACGGCCACCGTTTTCCGCGAAGGCCACGACGCGGTCGCCGCCAATGTCGTGCTGCGCGGCCCCTCCGGCCGCCCCGGGCCCTGGACCCCGATGCGCGAACTGGCACCCGGCACGGACCGCTGGGGCGCCGAGGTCACCCCGGACGCCGAGGGCCTGTGGACCTACACGGTCGAGGCCTGGAGCGACCCGGTGGCCACCTGGCGCCACCACGCCAGAATCAAGATCCCGGCCGGGATCGACTCCGAGCTCGTGCTCGCGGAGGGCGCCGAGCTGCACGAACGCGCCGCGAAGGGCGTCCCCAAGAAGGGCGGAGGGCGGGAGGCCGTCCTCGCGGCCGTGGACGCGCTGCGCGACGGGTCCCGTTCGCCCGCGGCCCGGCTGGCGGCGGCCCTCGCCCCCCAGGTGACCGAGGCGCTGGACCGCCACCCGCTGCGCGAACTGGTCAGCTCGTCGCCCGCGTTGCCGCTCCAGGTGGAGCGGGAGCGGGCGTTGTACGGCTCCTGGTACGAGTTCTTCCCGCGCTCCGAGGGCGTGCGGAAGGTCCGCGGCCGGACCGTTCCCGGGACGTTCCGCACCGCCGCCGAGCGGCTGCCGGCGATCGCGGCGATGGGCTTCGACGTGGTCTATCTCCCGCCCATCCACCCCATCGGCACCACCCACCGCAAGGGTCCCAACAACTCGCTCTCGGCGAGCCCGAGCGACGTGGGGGTGCCGTGGGCGATCGGCTCCCCCGAGGGCGGGCACGACGCCGTCCACCCGGACCTGGGGACGATCGAGGACTTCGACGCCTTCGTGAGCCGCGCCCGCGAGCTGCGCCTCGAGATCGCGCTGGACTTCGCGCTGCAGTGCTCCCCGGACCACCCGTGGGTGGAGAAGCACCCGGAGTGGTTCCACCACCGGCCGGACGGTTCGATCGCCTACGCCGAGAACCCGCCGAAGAAGTACCAGGACATCTACCCGATCGCGTTCGACAAGGACATGGACGGCATCGTCGCCGAGACGGTGCGGGTGCTGCGACACTGGATGGACCACGGGGTCCGCATCTTCCGGGTCGACAACCCGCACACCAAGCCCGTCGTGTTCTGGGAGCGGGTGATCGGCGAGATCAACCGCGCCGACCCGGACGTGATCTTCCTGGCGGAGGCGTTCACCCGGCCCGCGATGATGCGCACGCTCGGGGCGGTCGGCTTCCAGCAGTCGTACACGTACTTCACCTGGCGCAACACCAAGGAGGAGCTGACGGAGTACCTCACCGAGCTGTCCGGCGACGTGGCCGCGTCCATGCGGCCGAACTTCTTCGTCAACACCCCCGACATCCTGCACGCGTACCTCCAGACCGGCGGCCGGCCGGCCTTCGAGGTGCGCGCGGTGCTCGCCGCGACCCTCTCGCCCTCGTGGGGCGTGTACGCGGGTTACGAACTGTGCGAGGCCACCGCCCTGCGCGACGGGAGCGAGGAGTACCTCGACTCGGAGAAGTACCAACTCAAGCCCCGTGACTGGGAGTCGGCCGAGCGCGCGGGGACGACGATCTCCCCGCTGATCACCACGCTCAACCGGATCAGGCGCCGCCACCCGGCTCTGCGCCGCCTGCGGAACCTGACCTTCCACTCGACGGACAACGACCGGGTGATCGCCTACAGCAAGCGGTCGGGTTCGAACACTGTTCTGGTGGTCGCCAACCTCGACCCGCACCACACCCAGGAGGCCACGGTCTCGTTGAACATGCCGGAACTCGGCCTCGACTGGCACGAGACCGTACCGGTGCGCGACGAGCTCACCGGCGAGACCTATCACTGGGGCAGAGCCAACTATGTGCGCCTCGAGCCGGGCGTCAGGCCCGCGCACGTCCTCGCTCTGCGACCGTCCCCGTCGATCGGAGGGTCACCCACCTCATGACTGTCAACGAACCCGTCCCCGACACCTTCGAGGACACGCCCGCAAAGGACCGTGACCCGGACTGGTTCAAAAGGGCCGTCTTCTACGAAGTGCTCGTCAGGTCCTTCCAGGACAGCAACGGCGACGGCGTAGGCGACCTCAAGGGCATCACCAGCAGGCTGGACTATCTGCAGTGGCTGGGCGTCGACTGCCTCTGGCTGCCGCCGTTCTTCAAGTCGCCGCTGCGGGACGGAGGCTACGACGTCGCCGACTACACCTCCGTACTGCCGGAGTTCGGCGACCTCGCGGACTTCGTGGAGTTCGTGGACGCGGCGCACCAGCGCGGCATGCGCGTGATCATCGACTTCGTCATGAACCACACGAGCGACCAGCACCCGTGGTTCCAGGAGTCGCGCTCCGATCCCGACGGGCCGTACGGCGACTACTACGTCTGGGCCAACGACGACAAGCAGTTCCCGGACGCCCGGATCATCTTCGTCGACACCGAGACGTCCAACTGGACCTTCGACCCGGTGCGCAAGCAGTACTACTGGCACCGGTTCTTCTCGCACCAGCCGGACCTCAACTACGAGAACCCGGCGGTACAGGAGGAGATCCTCTCCGCGCTCAAGTTCTGGCTCGACCTGGGCATCGACGGCTTCCGCCTGGACGCGGTGCCGTACCTGTACCAGCAGGAGGGCACCAACTGCGAGAACCTCCCGGCGACCCACGCCTTCCTCAAGCGGGTCCGCAAGGAGATCGACGACCACTACCCCGACACGGTGCTGCTCGCCGAGGCGAACCAGTGGCCCGAGGACGTCGTGGACTACTTCGGCGACTTCCCCTCGGGCGGCGACGAGTGCCACATGGCGTTCCACTTCCCGGTGATGCCGCGGATCTTCATGGCGGTACGGCGCGAGTCGCGCACCCCGGTCTCCGAGATCCTGGCCAAGACCCCGGCGATCCCGGACGGCTGCCAGTGGGGCATCTTCCTGCGCAACCACGACGAGCTGACGCTCGAGATGGTGACCGACGAGGAACGCGACTACATGTACGCGGAGTACGCCAAGGACCCGCGGATGCGGGCCAACATCGGCATCCGCCGGCGGCTCGCCCCGCTCCTCGACAACGACCGCAACCAGATGGAGCTGTTCACGGCGCTGCTCTTCTCGCTGCCGGGCTCCCCGGTGCTGTACTACGGCGACGAGATCGGCATGGGCGACAACATCTGGCTGGGCGACCGGGACGGGGTCCGCACCCCGATGCAGTGGACGCCCGACCGGAACGCGGGGTTCTCCTCCTGCGACCCGGGCCGGCTCTCGCTCCCGGCCATCATGGACCCGGTCTACGGCTACCAGGTCACCAACGTCGAGGCGGGCATGGCCTCGCCGTCCTCGCTGCTCCACTGGACGAAGCGGATGATCGAGATCCGCAAGCAGAACCGCGCCTTCGGACTCGGCTCGTACACCGAACTGCCCTCGTCCAATCCGGCCGTCCTGGCCTTCCTCCGGGAGTCCGCGCCCGAGGAGGGCATGGACGCCGACCTCGTGCTCTGCGTGAACAACTTCTCGCGTTTCGCGCAACCGACCGAGCTGGATCTGCGGCGGTTCGCCGGAATGAGCCCGGTGGAGCTGATCGGCCAGGTGCGGTTCCCTGCGATCGGTCAGTGGCCGTACCTGCTGACCCTCGCGGGGCACGGTTTCTACTGGTTCCGACTGAAGAAGGCGCGTTCTACGCGCGATTGACGGGAAATCGGTCAAGTGCCCCGGGTGGAGCGGGTTTCCACCGCGCCACCCGGGGCACTGTGACCCACACACCCCTCAGCCCCACGGGGGGATCCAGGTCCATACGGGCCTTCTTGTCGGGCCCATACGGATCTTCCCTCCCGACACGTCCCGCACATCCGGACAGCCGAAGCCGCCATCCGGGACACTCTGCGCATTTGAACTCGATTCTGCGCCCCCCGGGGAAAGGACGCGATGCCATGCCGGAGACCGCATCCACCACCCGGGCCCCGGCCGCCCTCCTCCCGTCACTCGCTCCCCTGCTCCATGACTGGCTGCCCCGGCAGCGCTGGTTCGCGGGCAAGGGAAGGCGGGTCACCGGATTCACGCTGGAAGCGGCCACCGAGCTGCTGCCGCTGGACGGCACGGGACCCGGGCTGCTGCATCTGCTGGTACGGGTCGAACAGCCGGCCCGCCCGGCCGGTACACCCGCCGACTGCTACCAACTGCTGCTCGGCGTCAGATCACAACTGCCGCCGCGCCTCGCCCCCGCCCTGATCGGGCGGATCCGCCAGGGACCGCTGGCCGGACGGGCGGTCTACGAAGGGCTGCGCGACCCGCGGCTCGCCGGACTGCTCTACGAACGTCTGCGTACACCGGGCCGGATCGGGCCGCTCCTGTTCCACCGGACCACCGAGCTGCCCGCCTCGCTCGCCCCACGCGTGCTGGACGCGGAACAGTCCAACTCCTCGCTCGTGTACGGCGATGCGTACATCCTGAAGATCTTCCGCCGGGTCAGTCCCGGCGCCAACCCCGATCTGGAACTGCCCCTGGCCCTGGCCAGGGCGGGGTGCGCGCGGGTGCCCGCGCCGGTCGCCTGGTTCGAGTCGGGGCCCAGCACCCTCGGCGTGCTCCAGCCGTTCCTGCGGGAGTCGCGGGACGGCTGGCGCCTCGCGCTCGACGCGCTGGCCCAGGGACGGGAGTTCACCACCGAGGCGCACGCCCTCGGCCGCGCCACGGCCGAGGTGCACCTGGCGCTGGCGACGGCACTGCCCACCGAGCGGCTGCGGCGGACCGAGACGGAGCACCTGACCGCGGCGATGGACCAGCGTCTGCACGCGGCGGCGAAGGCGGTCCCGGCCCTGCTGCCGTACGTCCCCGGGCTGCGCGCCGTCTTCGCGGCCGCCGGCGACACGGCCGGGGAGGGCCGGCTTCAGCGGATCCACGGCGACCTGCACCTGGGGCAGACCCTTCGGGCGGCGGACGGCGGCTGGGCGGTGATCGACTTCGAGGGGGAGCCCGCGAAGCCGCTCGCCGAACGGTGCCGGCCGCAGCCCGCCCTCCGGGACGTCGCGGGCATGCTCCGTTCGTTCGACTACGCGGCCCGCACCCACCGCCCCTGGAACGCCGAGTGGGCGGCCCGGTGCCGCGCGTCCTACTGCGCGGGCTACGCCGAGGCCTCCGGCACGGACCCCCGTTCCGACCCGGCGCTGCTGCGCGCCTACGAGACCGACAAGGCGGTCTACGAAGTCGTCTACGAGGCCCGCCACCGCCCGGACTGGCTCCCGGTCCCGATGGCGGCGATCCACCGCCTCGCGGGCGCGGAGTGACGGCCGGGCCCGACGCCCCGGTCACCGGGGGCCGCCCGGCCCCCGGTGACACGGGCACACGGACGGCGGCCTTCCGGGCGCGGGCGCTCCTCGGTACGCCGCACCATGAAGACGGGCATCCGACCCGATCCGGCGCACCGGCGCCCGTGTCCGCGCGCCCGCGACCCGTTCGGCCGAGTGTCCTGCGCGGGACGGGCCGCGTTGCGGTTGCGTGGGAGTCGCCGTCCCCGCGCAGCCCCCGCACGTCCCCGCACCCCTCCCCTTCCGATTCTCCCCAGGAGGCAACCCCGTGACCGCCCGATCCGCACGCAAGACGGCCCGCACCACGACCGACGAAGTGCCCTCGGCGAAGACCACGACGAAGGTGGCGCCGAAGGTCACGCCGGCGGCCGCGGCCAAGACGCCGGCGCCCCGCGCGGAGGCGGGAGGAGAGCGCGGCGTGCGCAAGGCGCCGCCCCTCGGCGCGGGAGACCGGGCACGGCTGCTCGCGGGGGAGCACCACGACCCGCACGCGCTGCTCGGCGCCCACCCCGTGCGCGGCGGCGTCGCGGTCCGCGTGCTGCGGCCGTACGCCCGCGAGGTCGCGGTCATCGCCAAGGGGAAACGGGTCGCGCTGCACGACGACGGCGACGGCTTCTTCTCGGGGCTGCTGCCGCTGCTGCGCAAGATCCCCGAATACGAGCTGCGGGTGCGCTACGACGGCGACGAGCTGGCCGTGCAGGATCCTTACCGCTTCCTGCCCTCCCTCGGGGAACTGGACCTCCACCTGATCGGCGAGGGCCGGCACGAGGAGCTGTGGAAGGCGCTCGGCGCCCGCCCGATGACGCACCAGGGCGTGACCGGCACCCGGTTCACCGTCTGGGCGCCCAACGCGCGCGGGGTGCGGGTCACCGGCGACTTCACCCACTGGGACGGGACCGCGCTGCCGATGCGGTCGCTCGGCGCGACCGGTGTCTGGGAGCTCTTCGTGCCCGGCGTCGGCGAGGGGGCGGTGTACAAGTTCGACATCGCCCGTCCCGACGGCTCCCACACCCTGCGGGCGGACCCGATGGCCCGCCGTACCGAGTGCCCGCCGAACACCGCCTCGATCGTCACCGAGTCGCACCACACCTGGGACGACGCGGAG
Source organism: Streptomyces sp. NPDC053755 (assembly GCF_040677675.1). Classification (NCBI taxonomy): domain Bacteria; kingdom Bacillati; phylum Actinomycetota; class Actinomycetes; order Kitasatosporales; family Streptomycetaceae; genus Streptomyces; species Streptomyces sp. NPDC053755. Next base: position 60,095 of record NZ_JBFASK010000014.1, read on the forward strand.
TGGATGGCGGGCCGGGGCGCCCGGCCGCACCACGAGGCGCCCTTCTCCGTCTACGAGCTGCATCTGCCGTCGTGGCGCCCCGGCCTCACCTACCGGCAGCTCGCCGAGCAGCTGCCGGCGTACGTCCGCGACCTCGGCTTCACGCACGTCGAGTTCATGGCCGTCGCCGAGCACCCCTTCAGCGGATCCTGGGGCTACCAGGTGACCGGCTTCTACGCCCCGACCGCCCGGATGGGCACGCCCGACGACTTCAAGTACCTCGTCGAGTCCCTGCACCGGGCCGGGATCGGCGTCCTGATGGACTGGGTTCCCGCGCACTTCCCGCGCGACGACTGGGCGCTCGCGGAGTTCGACGGCCGCCCGCTGTACGAGCACGAGGACCCGCGGCGCTCGGCGCACCCGGACTGGGGGACGCTGGAGTTCGACTACGGCCGCAAGGAGGTGCGGAACTTCCTGGTGGCCAACGCGGTGTACTGGTGCGAGGAGTACCACATCGACGGCCTGCGGGTGGACGCGGTCGCCTCGATGCTCTACCTCGACTACTCCCGTGAGAACGGCGAGTGGCTGCCGAACGAGTTCGGCGGCCGGGAGAACCTCGACGCCGTCGCCTTCCTCCAGGAGATGAACGCGACGGTATACCGGCGCTGCCCGGGGATCATCACCTTCGCCGAGGAGTCCACCGCCTGGGACGGCGTGACCCGGGCGACGGACCAGGACGGTCCGGGCGGCTTCGGCGGGCTGGGCTTCGGCATGAAGTGGAACATGGGCTGGATGCACGACTCGCTCGGCTACGTCTCCAAGGAGCCGGTGCACCGCAAGTACCACCACAACGAGATGACCTTCTCGATGGTGTACGCGTACAGCGAGAACTACATCCTGCCGATCTCCCACGACGAGGTCGTGCACGGCAAGCAGGCGCTGGTCTCGAAGATGCCCGGCGACTGGTGGCAGCAGCGCGCCAACCACCGCGCCTACCTGGGCTTCATGTGGGCCCACCCCGGCAAGCAACTCCTCTTCATGGGTCAGGAGTTCGCCCAGGGGGCGGAGTGGTCGGCGGAGCACGGCCCGGACTGGTGGCTGCTCGACCCGTCCTACGGGGCGGAGGCGGACCACCGGGGTGTGCGGGACCTGGTGCGCGACCTGAACACGGTGTACGGCCAGACGCCGGCGCTGTGGGAGCGGGACACCGCCCCGGAGGGCTTCCAGTGGGTGGTGGGGGACGCCGCCGAGGACAACGTCTTCGCGTTCCTCCGCTACGACGGCGACGGCTCCCCGCTGCTCGCGGTCTGCAACTTCTCGCCGGTGGTGCGGCACGACTACCGGCTCGGCGTCCCGGAGTCGGTGGCGGCCTGGTCGGAGGTCCTCAACACGGACGCGACGCGGTACGGAGGCAGCGGCGTGGGGGGCGCCGACCCGGTGAAGACCGAGTCGGTGCCGTCCCACGGCCGTCCGGCGAGCGTACGGATGACCCTGCCGCCGCTGGCGACGGTGTGGCTGCGTCCGGCGTGAGCGGTCAGGCCCTGCGGATCACGCCCAGCCGCTGAGTGGCCCGGGTCAGCGCCACGTACAGGTCGTTGGTGCCGTGCGTGGCGCCGGCCCGGATGGCGTCCGGGTCGACGACGAGGACCGTGTCGAACTCCAGGCCCTTGGCCTGCCGGGGGTCCAGCAGGACCACCGGGCGGGTCAGGTCGGGGGTCGGGCCGTGGGAGGCGCCGGGGAGCGCGGCGGCGAGCCCCGCGTGCAGCTCCGGCGGGGCGATCACCGCGAGGCGCCCCTCCTCACGCAGCTCCACGGCGACCGCGTCGGCGGTCTCCTTCACCGGGTCCTGAGCGGTCCGCTCCCACGGGTCGACGCCGGTGGAGCGGACCGAGCGCGGCGGCTCGAAGCCCGGGTCGGCCTCCCGCCGCACCTCGGCGGCGGCCTCCATGATCTCGGCGGGAGTGCGGTAGTTGACCCCGAGGCGGACGAGTTCCCAGCGGTCCTCCACGTACGGGGCGAGGATCCGCTCCCACGAGCCGACACCGGCCGCGTCGCCGGTCTGGGCCGGGTCGCCGACCAGGGTCATGGAGCGGGTGGGGGTGCGGCGCATCAGCAGCCGCCAGGCCATCGCCGACAGCTCCTGCGCCTCGTCGACGATGATGTGGCCGAAGGCCCAGGTGCGGTCTGCGGCGGCGCGCTCGGCGGCGCTGCGGTGGTCGGCCTCCTCGTGGCGCTCGGCGAACCGCTCGGCGTCGATGATGTCGTGCGCGGAGAGGACCTCGGAGGCGTCCTTGTCCTGCTCCTCCTTGTCCTCGAACTCGTACGTGCGCGAGGCGAAGGAGACGTCGAGGACGCCCTGGGCGTACTGGATCTGCTTCTGCCGTTCGGCCTCCTCGGCGGCGCGGGCGGCCGCGTCGTCGTGACCGAGGAGTTCGGCGGCCTCGTCGAGCAGCGGGACGTCTCCCGGGGTCCACGGCCCGCCGTCGCGCCGGACGGCATCGGCGTCCGCGTCGGACAGGTGCGTCGGCTCGGCGAGGTAGTCGGCGAGGAACTCCTCGGGGGTGAGCGGCGGCCAGAGGGTGTCGATGGCGGCGTGGACGTCCGGGTTCGCGGCGACGCCCTTGGCGAGCAGGGCCAGGTCGTCGGCGCCGAGGAAGTTGGGGCCGCCGTACGGGTCGGCGCCGATGCGGTCGGCGAGCTGCTCGGCGAGCGCGTCGAGGAGGTGGAAGACGAAGTAGGGCCGGGCGAGGTTGTGCGGCAGGTGGGTCTCGCGCGCCTTGTGGCGGGCTTCGAGGGCCATGTCCCAGTCGATGACCAGGTCGCCGTCGTCGTGCGGCACGACGAGGGGCGTTCCGCGGTCGGGCACCTGCTGCCGGTCCCGTACGGCCCGGGCGAGGGCGTCGGCCATGGCCCGGTCGCCCTTGACCGCGGCGGCGCGCGGGGTGTCGGTGCCGGTGGCGCGGACGCCCGGGTACAGCTCGCCGGGGGTGGCGAGGAGGACGCCGGTCTCGCCGAGGGAGGGCAGGACGTTGGCGATGTAGCCCAGGAAGGCGGGGTTGGGGCCGACGATCAGGACGGCCCGCTTGGCGAGCTGCTCGCGGTGGGCGTAGAGGAGGTACGCGGCGCGGTGCAGGGCCACGGCGGTCTTGCCGGTGCCGGGGCCGCCCTCGACGACGAGGACGCCGCGGTGCGGGGAGCGGATGATGCGGTCCTGCTCGGCCTGGATGGTCTGCACGATGTCGTGCATGCGCCCGGTGCGCGCGGCGTCGAGCGCGGCGAGCAGCACCTCGTCGGCGTCGCGGTTCTCGTGCCCGGTGCGGGTGGCGTCGGCGAGGTCGAGAACCTCGTCGTGCAGGGCGGTCACCCGGCGGCCGTGGGTGGTGATGTGCCGGCGCCGGCTGAGCCCCATGGGCTGGTATCCGGTCGCGAGGTAGAAGGGGCGTGCGGCGTCGGCGCGCCAGTCCACGACGAGCGGGGTGCGGTTCGGGTCGTCCCGGCGGATGCCGATCCGTCCGATGTGGTGGTCGCGTCCGTCCTGGAAGACGAGCCGTCCGAAGCAGAGTCCGGTCTCCCCCGCGTCGAAGGCGGCGAGCAGCCCCGACTGCTCGGCCACCCTCACGTCCCGCTCGAGCCGTCCCTGGCTGCTGCCGACCCCCGGGGTGCGCAGGGCCTGGCCGACGGCGGCTTCGGCCTGGTCCCTCAGGTCGTCGAGTCGCGCGTAGAGCTCCGTGATGAATTGCTGCTCATTACGCATTTGCTCGGTTGACAATTCGACTCCTGGCGCGATACAGTGCGTTTATTGAACTTCTCCGTGTCCTCTTCATCTACGAATGAAACGCAGACACGGAATCCACGAATATACGCGACGCAATACCCCGACTGTCAATTCTAGTCGGGGTATTTCCGTATGCGCCATGAGCGGCACATCCGCAGGGCTGCGAGGTCTACGGCGGGGCGGGCAGCCGGACCGTGACGAGGAGACCGCCGGCCGGGCGGGGGGCGAGGTCGAGGGTCCCGTCGTGGGCGCGGACGATGCTCTGCACGATGGCCAGGCCGAGGCCGACCCCGGCGTGTTCGTCGGTGCGCACCCGCCGCGTCCCGCGCTGGAAGGGCTCGGTGAGGGTCGGTACCAGCTCCGGCGGCACCGGGCGGCCCGTGTTCTCGATCCGCAGCACGCTCGCGCCGTGCCGTGCCTCGGTGTGCACGGTCACGGTGCCGCCGCCCGGGAGGTTGTGGACGATGCCGTTCTGGACGAGGTTCGTCACCATCCGCAGCAGGAGCTCAGCGGAGCCGCTGGTCCGTGTCGCTCCGCCGGTGACGTCGAGCGTGACCCCACGCCGCTCGGCGAGGCCGAGCAGGGTCTCGGCGGCCTCCTCGGCGACGAGGGAGAGGTCGACGCTCTCCTCGCCGACGTTCCCGCGGTCGCTGCGGCTGAGCAGCAGAAGGGCCTCGGTGAGGTCGATCGCCCGGGTGTTGACGGCACGCAGGCGTTCGACGAGTTCGCCCGGGTCCCGCGTGGGGTCCTCGCGGGCGACGTCGAGCAGCGTCCGCGAGATGGCGAGCGGGGTGCGCAGCTCGTGGGAGGCGTTCGCGGCGAATCTGCGCTGCTCGGCGACGTGCGCGTCGAGTTGTCCGAGCATGGCGTCGAAGGCGTCGGCGCATTCACGGAATTCGTCCCGGCGGCCTTCCATCCGGATCCGGTGGGACAGCGATCCGTCACCGGCCTTCCGCGCCGCGGCCGTGATCCGGGTGAGCGGTGCGAGCATCCGGCCGGCGAGGATCCATCCGCCGAGGAGACCGAAGGCGAGCAGGAAGACCATGGCCGCGGCCGCGGCGGGGGCGAAGGTGCGCACCAGGAGGTAGCGGTTGGGAGCGATCCCGAGGAGTCCTCGGGAGTTGTCGGGTACGTAGCGCAGCAGGAAGACCCACACCACGGCCAGCAGGAGAGCTCCTGCGACGGCGAGGAAACCGGCGTAGCTGAGGGTGAGTCTCAGCCGGACGCTGAGGCCCGGGCGCCTACGCACCCGTACGGCCCGGGCCGGTGGTCCCGGCGCCGGTGTCGATGCGGTAGCCGACCCCCGGCACCGTGGCGATGATCCCCGGTTCGCCGAGGCGTTTGCGCAGCGCGGAGACGGTGATCCGGACGGCGTTGGTGAGGGGGTCGGCGTTCTCGTCCCAGGCCCGTTCGAGGAGGTCCTCGGCGCTGACGACGCCGCCCTCGGCGGCGATCAGGACCTCCAGCACGGCGAACTGCTTGCGGGTGAGCGCGACATAGCGTCCGTCGCGGAAGACCTCCCGGCGGAAGGGGTCGAGCCGCAGGCCCGCGATCTCGCGGACCGGGGGCCGGGCGTACGCGCGCCGGCGGTCGAGCGCCCTCAGCCGCAGGACGAGCTCCCGCAGGTCGAACGGCTTGGTGAGGTAGTCGTCGGCGCCGAGTTCGAACCCGGACGCCTTGTCGTCGATCCGGTCGGCGGCGGTGAGCATGAGGATCGGGATGCCGCTGCCGGAGGCGACGATGTGCCGGGCGACCTCGTCGCCGGAGCGGCCGGGGATGTCACGGTCGAGGACCGCGAGGTCGTAGGAGTGGACGCTGAGCAGTTCCAGGGCCGAGTCGCCGTCGCCCGCGATGTCGGCGGCGATCGCCTCGAGCCGCAGGCCGTCACGCACGGCCTCGGCCAGGTAGGGCTCGTCCTCCACGATCAGTACGCGCATGCCGGAAGCCTAGGCAGCGCCCGGTATCGCCGGCGTATGCGACGAGCCGAGTCCACCGGACACGCGGGTCAGCCCGCCGCTGCCGGCGCGGGGCGAGGCTCCCGTGGCGGCGCCTGCGTCCTCGTGCGCCACCAGCGGCGCGACGCCAGCCCGGCCAGGACGGCTCCGGCGGCGTTCACCAGGACGTCGTCCACGGAGGACACCCGGTCCAGGCGCAGGACGTACTGGGCCGTCTCGACCAGGACCGAGCAGCCCGCCCCGAGCGCCAGGACCCGCGGCACGGACGCCGTCGCCGCGAACCGCATCGGGGCGAAGAACCCCAGCGCCGCGAAGACCAGCAGATTGCCGGTGATCCCGAGCGGCCCCATGGTCACCAGGTCCCGCAGCGGGACCAGGCTCACCCGGGCGGGCACGGTGTCGCCCCCGCCGCCCGGCATCATGGTCATCCACACGAACGGCAGCGTCCCGTGGACCATGCCCACCTCGGCCAGCGACCGCCGCCACGGCGAGGGGACGCCGGCCCGCCGCCGGCGGCGGGCGGACAGCCACACCACCAGCGCGGCCGCGGGCAGCGAGACCAACGTCATGAACACCACGCCGTTGAACGTGTCGAAGCAGCCGTGCCACCGCCCGGCCAGGCACGTCGGAGCGGACATCATGAGCGGCCGCCGCACGACGAACACGGCGCCGGCCAGGGCGAGGACCGCCAGGCCGAGGAGCGGGATCGCGCGCGTGCGGCGGGGTCGTACCGGCGTGGGTGCGTGGTGGGTCATGGGACCAGGAGACCCGGAGCGCCGTTGCGATGGCGTATCCGGTTTCCCATACGCCCGCGATACACGCGGCCGGCGAGGCCGTGTTGCGGAAGATCGTGGCGTATCACGCCGGGTCACGCCTCCGGTCCCCGTCGACGGAGGCGGGACGGCGTCCCCGGCCGGCTCCCCGATGCGCGCGTCCCCTGACGTAGGCCTCGACACCGACGTCAGGGGCAAGCGGGGCGCGGGTGCGGTCAGGCGCTGCCCCGGAGCAGCGGGATCACCTGCTCCTCCTCGTAGGCGAAGTGGGTCTCCAGTTCCGCGCGGAGCCGGTCGAACTCCGCGCGCAGCACCGCGGGCGGCACCTCGTCGAGCCGGGCGAGCGCCGTCCCCAGCTCGTCGAGGACGCGCGCCACCGTCGTGTGCTCGGCCCGCAGCCGCTCGAAGGCGTCGGCCTTCTCGGGGTGGGTGCGGGCCAGGTACGGGAAGAGCCCCGCGTCCTCCCCGCCGTGGTGGACGGCCATCGCGGAGCAGAAGGTCAGGCAGTGGCGGCGCAGCTCGACGGTGAGTCCCGGGGCGGTGGGGTCGCCGAGTCCGTCGCTCAGGGCCGCCAGTTCGCGGCGCAGCCAGTCGTGGATCGCGACCAGCTCGTCGGCGAGGGCGTCGAGCCGGTCCGGCGGGGTGTAGGTGTCCTCGGGGACGCGGTAGAGGGCGACGACGGGGATGATCCGGTCGGTCGCCTTCTGGTAGTCGGCGTAGCCGGGGGCCGCGGCGACCACGCGGGCGAAGAGTTCGTCGCGCTCGGTTCCGGTGGCGGCGACGGCAGTGGCCTGCCATGTCTCGGTGCCCAGCTCCACCGTGACGGTGGGGTTGACGAGGAGGTTGCGGTACCAGTCGGGGTGCCGGTCGGAGCCGCCGGCCGAGCCGGTGACCAGGAGGCGGTCGCCGTCCTCGACGAAGCCGAGCGGGGTCGTGTGTTCTTTTCCGGACCGGGCGCCGGTGGTGGTGAGAAGGAGAAGCACCCATCCCTCGAAGGGGCCGCCGAGGCGTCCGGCGTTGGTGCGGAATTCGTCGATGACACGGGTGTTGAAGTGAAGGGGCAAAGCCGTCCCTACGGTCCTCTTGCCTCCATGCCTCCGCTTTCAGGCGCGGACCGGCACGCGACGCGAGTCCCCTCATCTGAACGGCTCGGCCGAGAGGTTGTCAAGGGCGGTTTCCGGAGGGCGGCAGCAGCGGCTTGCGCTCCACGGGCGACGACAGCACGATCGAGGTGGTGGTCCGGCCGAGGGCGGAGGTCTGCTCCAGGACGTCCTCCAGGTGGACGGTGTCGGTGACGGCGACCTTGAGGATCCAGCAGTCCTCGCCGACGACGTGGTGGGCCTCCAGGACCTCCGGCCGGGCGAGGAGTTCCAGGGTCCGGGGGTGCTTCAGGGTGTATCCGCCGTGCGGGTCGACCCGGATGAACGCCTGGATGCCGTAGCCGAGTCGGGCCGGGGAGACGTGCGCGCCGTATCCGGTGATCGCCCCGCGGGCCTCCAGGCGCCGGACCCGCTCGGTGACGGCCGCCGGGCTGAGCCGGACGCGGCGGCCGAGTTCGCTGAGCTTGATGCGGCCGTCCTCCTGGACGAGCTCGAGGATCCACCGGTCGACGGTGTCGAAGGCGGTCGCCGACGTTTCGTCGGCCGCCGCTCGCGGATGCCGTGGTTCTTTCGGTACGACGGTTTGAACTGCCATGTCTCCCCCTTCAGACGGCGTCTTCGTAACGTAACACTGGAGGGCATGGACATTCTGATCATCGGAGGAAGCCGCTATTTCGGAAAGCGGCTCGTCCGTCGGCTGCTGGATTCCGGGCACGCGGTGACGGTTCTCAACCGGGGTTCCGCCACGCCCCCGGAGGGCACGACCCATCTCGTCGCCGACCGGAATGACGAGGCGGCTCTGGAAAAGGCGCTGGGCGACCGTACGTTCGACGTCGTCGTCGACCAGTTCTGCTACACCCCGCGCCAGGCGGCGGTGGCCCGCCGGGTGTTCGGAGCGCGCGCCGGGCGGTACGTGATGACCTCGACGGTCGAGGTATACGGGGACGGGGACTTCCGCGCCCCCGTACGGGAGGAGGCGGTGGACCCCCGGACGGTCGCGGTCGACCTGGAGCTCCCCTGGGAGGACCCGGACTTCCTCGACGAGCACTACGGCGAGGGAAAGCGGCAGGCCGAGGCGGTCTTCGCGGCCGATCCGCCGTTCCCGTACGCCTCCGTGCGGGTGGCCCACGTCCTGGGCGGGGACGACGACTTCACGGGGCGCCTCGACCACTACGTCCGGCGCGTCCGGGCGGGCGAACCGATCGCCGTGCCGGCGGTGAACCACCCGGCCACCTACGTGTACGTGGAGGAGATCGCCGCGTTCCTCGCGTGGGCGGCCGAGGCGGAGTTCACCGGCCCCGTCAACGCGCATTCCGACGGAACGCTCACCACCGCCGACCTCTGCGCGGAGATAGAGCGGCAGGTGGGCGGGCGGACCGTTTTCCGGGAGGTGACCGACGGCCCGGCGTCGCCGCTCTCCTTCGCCCGCTCCTACGCGATGGACAACTCCCGCGCCCGCGCCCTGGGATTCCCCTTCGGGCACGTCTCCCGATGGCTGGCGCGGGCCGTGGCCGAGACGGCGGGGGCGCGCTGATGCGGTACCGGATGCTGGGCGACGTACGCGTCGGCGCGATCGGGCTCGGGGCCATGCCGCTCGCCATCGAGGGCCGTCCCGACGAGGCGCGGGCCCGGGCGACCGTCCACGCGGCGCTCGACGCGGGCGTGACGCTCCTGGACACGGCCGACTCCTACCACCCGCCGGGCGGTGCGCCGGGCGAGGGCGAACTGCTCGTGGCGCGGGCGCTGGCCTCGTACGGCGGGCGGACGGACGACGTGCTGGTGGCCACCAAGGGCGGGCGGGGCCGGACGGCAGACGGCGGCTGGACGGTGGACGGACGCCCGGAGCATCTGCGGCGGGCGGCCGAGGCGTCCCGCCGCCGGCTCGGCGTCGAGGCGATCGGGCTCTACCAGCTGCACAAGCCGGACCCGGCCGTGCCGTACGCCGAATCGCTGGGCGCGGTGAGGGAGTTGCTGGACGCCGGCACGGTCCGGCGGGCCGGGGTCTCCAACGTGGACACGACGGGGATCCGGCTGGCCCGGGAGATCCTGGGCGAGCGGCTCGTCTCCGTGCAGAACCGGTACTCCCCCGCCGACCGTTCCGGCGAGGCGGAGCTGCGGCTCTGCGCGGAGCTGGGCCTGGCGTTCCTGCCGTGGAGCCCGCTGGGCGGCATCTCGCGCAGCTCGCTCGACGGGCCGTCGGCCCGGGGAGGGGACGGGCGGCCGGGCGGGGACGATCCGGAGTACGCGGGTTTCCACCGGGTGGCGCGGGCACGCGGGGTGAGCCCGCAACGAGTGGCGCTCGCCTGGCTGCTCGCCCTGTCGCCGACGGTGATCCCCATCCCGGGGGCGAGCCGGCCGGAGACGGTGCGCGATTCGGTGTCCGCCGCCGAACTGATCCTGCGGGCGGATGAGTTGGCCGAGCTGGGCGTTCAGGGACCGAACACACCCGACCCATTGACGGGGCCGTTGTCTCCAACTACAAAAGCTGTCTGAGAGCGCTCTCAGCCCCCCGCACACCCCGCGCACCATCGCCCCGGAGGTGTTCCCTTGAGCCGCGTCAGACGCACCCCCCTGCTCGCCTCACTCCTCGCCGCCGCCCTCGCGGGCGGCGCCCTGCTCGGCCTCGGCGGAGCCGGCTCCGCCAGTGGCGCCGTCCCCCCGGCGCCGGGCTGGTCGCTCCAGTGGAGCGACGACTTCGACGGCCCCGACCGCTCGCTGCCCGACAGTGCCGACTGGCAGATCGACACCGGTCACGGCTATCCCGGCGGCCCCGGCAACTGGGGCACCGGGGAGATCCAGAACTACACCGCGAGCCCCGACAACCTGCGGCTCGACGGCACCGGCAACCTCCGGATCACCCCGCTCCGGGACGGGGCCGGGAACTGGACCTCCGCCCGTATCGAGACCAAGCGGGCCGATTTCAAGGCCCCCGCCGGCGGCACCCTGCGCATCGAGGGCCGGGTCCAGATGCCGAACGTGACCGGGGACGCGGCGCTCGGCTACTGGCCGGCGTTCTGGGCGCTCGGCGCGCCCTACCGGGGCAACTACTGGAACTGGCCGGCCATCGGCGAGTTCGACATCATGGAGAACGTCAACGGCGTCAACTCCGTCTGGGGCGTCCTGCACTGCGGGGTGAACCCGGGCGGCCCGTGCGGTGAGACCACCGGCATCGGGGCCAGCCGGGTCTGCCCCGGGGCGAGCTGCCAGTCGGCGTTCCACACGTACCGCTTCGAGTGGGACCGCTCGGTCTCCCCCAACGAGCTGCGCTGGTACGTGGACGACCAGCTCTTCCACAGTGTGAACGAGACCCGGGTCGGCGCCCAGGCGTGGGCCGACATGACCAGCCACGCGGGGTACTTCATCCTGCTGAACGTGGCCATGGGCGGGGCCTTCCCGGACGCGCTGGCCGGGAAGACGCCGACGGCCGCGACGGTGCCGGGGAGGCCCATGCTGGTCGACTACGTCGCCGTGTGGACGCGGGGCGGCTCGACCACGCCTCCGCCGACCACACCTCCGCCGACCACACCTCCGCCGACCGGCTCCTCGCAGCTCTACCTGCGGACGGGCGGGGGCGCCGGGGACGCGGCCGCCGCGTCGACGGTCTCCCTGGCCTCGGCGGGCGGCGGCAACCACGACGGGGTCCCCAGCAACCCGCAGGTCTTCACCTCGGGGCCGATCACCCGGGCGTACAACGGCGGCTCCACGCAGTTCGACCTGTTCGTGGACGCCGGCTCGGTGATCGCCAACGGACAGCAGGTGCGGGTGAGTTACGACCGTACCGGGGACGGCACCTGGGAGCGGAGCGAGACGTACCAGTACTTCGCCACCGATCCCGTGCCGGGCTTCGAGCACTACACCCAGGCGAGGGGCCTGAAGTCGGCCACCGGATCCCATGGGGACCTGGTGAACGGCCGGGTCCGGATCGAGGTCTGGAACGCGATCGGGAACGGGCCGAGCACCCTGGGCATCGGCGACCGGTCGGTGGTCCGCATCCCGTTCGGCTGACATCCGGCCGGGCACGACCCGGCCTTTGTCGGTCCCCCGCCGGCGCCGGGACCGGCGGAGGCGGGCCGCGAAGGAGACGGCCCCGACCGGAACGGCGGTGCGGGCCGGACGCACGACGAGGACGACCCCGGCCGGGGAGGTGGCCGGGGTCGTTCCTTCGCCGTCCGCCCGGGTCAGACGCCCGCGCGGGCCTTCTCCTCACCCTCCTCGGCGCGCTGGTCCGGGACCTCCGAGGGGGCCGGGGCGTGGTCGTCGACCAGGGTCTCCTCGTCGAAGGGGACCCGGCCGGCCAGTACCTCGGCGACCCGCGTCCTGTCGATCTCCTTGGTCCAGGTGCCGACCAGGACGGTCGCGACCGCGTTGCCCGCGAAGTTCGTCAGCGCACGGGCCTCGCTCATGAAGCGGTCGATGCCGACGATCAGGCCGACGCCGTCGACCAGGTCGGGGCGGTGCGACTGCAGGCCGCCCGCGAGGGTCGCCAGGCCGGCGCCGGTCACGCCCGCGGCGCCCTTCGAGGCGATGACCATGAAGACCAGGAGGGAGATCTGTTCGGCGACCGAGAGCGGGTTGCCCATCGCCTCGGCGACGAAGAGCGAGGCCATCGTCAGATAGATCGCGGTGCCGTCCAGGTTGAAGGAGTAACCGGTGGGGACGGTGATGCCGACCACCGGCTTGCTCACGCCGAGGTGCTCCATCTTCGCGATCAGGCGCGGCAGCGCCGACTCGGACGACGAGGTGGAGAGGATGAGCAGGAACTCGCGGCCCAGGTACTTCAGGAGCGCCAGGATGCTGACCCCGGCGACCAGCCGCAGGATCGCGCCGAGCACCACGAAGACGAAGAGGGCGCAGGTCACGTAGAAGCCGATCATGATGACGGCGAGCGACTTCAGGGCGTCGGCGCCGGTCGCGCCGACGACGGCCGCGATGGCGCCGAACGCGCCGATCGGCGCCGCCCACATGATCATGGCGAGGATGCGGAAGACCAGCCGCTGGATGTGGCCGATCCCGCGCAGGACCGGCTCGCCGGCCTTGCCCATCGCCTGCAGCGCGAAGCCGGCGAGGAGGGCGACGAGCAGGGTCTGGAGGACCTCGCCCTGGGTGAAGGCGGAGACCAGCGTCGTGGGGATGATGCCGAGCACGAAGTCCACCGTGGACTCGTGCGCCCCGTCCGCCTGCTTGGCACCGGCCTCGGCGACCTCCTTGGTGAGGTGCAGGCCGGAGCCGGGCTCCAGGAGGTTGCCGACGACCAGGCCGATGGCGAGGGCGACGGTCGACATCACGACGAAGTACCCGAGCGCGAGGCCGCCGACGGCACCGACCTTCGCCGCCTTCCTGACCGAGCCGACGCCGAGGACGATCGTGCAGAAGATGATCGGCGAGATCATCATCTTGATCAGGTTCACGAAGCCGGTGCCCAGCGGCTTCAGCTCGACGGCGACGCCCGGGGCCAGGAAGCCGACCGCGATGCCGAGCACCACGGCGGCGATGACTGCGAGATACAGGTAATGGGTACGGTCCCGTCGTGCGGCCACGGGGTCCTCCTCGTGCTGATGGGGTGTCCACGTCCCGGTGGATCCCCGCGACTATCCATCAGCCTGTGACCGGGGTCACCCTTGCGTTCCTTTCGTTCACGCGCGCGTGCGTCACAGAACGATTCGGGAACGGGATTCCGCCTCGCAAATCGAGCCAGGCACACTTACCCGCATGCGCCTCTCCCTCCCCCGACCCCGCAGCCTCGCCGGCCAGCTCTTCGCGATGCAGGTCGTGCTGGTGGCGGCGATCGTGGCCGGGTGCGCCGTCTTCGCGTACGTCACCGACCGCGCGCAGGCCGAGGAGACCGCGCGCCGGCAGTCCGCGGCGACCGCGACCACCGTCGCCGAGTCCCCCACGGTCGTCGCGGCGGCCGGGTCGGCGGACCCGACAGCGCTGCTCCAGCCGTACGCGGAGTCGGTACGGCACCGCACCGGGGTCGCCTTCGTGGTGATCATGGCCCCGGACGGGACGCGCTGGACCCACCCGGAGCCGGGGCAGATCGGACACCCCTACCTCGGCCACATCGAGGAGGCCGCCCGGGGCGGGACCCTCTCCGAGACGCATCAGGGGGTGCTCGGCCCCTCCGTCCGTACGATCACGCCGGTGCGCGACCACGGCCGGGTCGTGGCGCTGGTCAGCGCGGGCATCACGATCGAGAAGATCAGCGAGCAGGTACGGGAGCAGGTCACGGCCCTGCTGGGCATGGCCGGCGCGGCGCTGGTCCTGGGCGGCGTCGGCACGTACGTGATCAACGCCCGGCTGCGGCGGCACACGCACGGAATGAACGCGACCGAGCTGAGCCGGATGCACGACTACCACGAGGCGGCGCTGCACGCGGTGAGCGAGGGCCTGGTGATGCTGGACGGCCGGCGCAGGATCGCGCTGATCAACGACGGCGCACGGGAGCTCCTCGGCCTCGGCGCGGACGTGGTGGGCACCCCGGCGACGGAACTGGGACTGCCGCTCCCGCTGACGAGTGCGTTGCTCGCCTCGGAGCCCCGGGTAGACGAGCTGCACCTCACGGCGGAGCGGGTCCTCGTGGTGAACACCCGGCCGGTGGTGGGCGGGCAGCGGCGCGGCACGGTCGTCACCCTGCGGGACCGCACCGAACTACAGGCCCTGTCCGGCGAGTTGTCCTCGGAGCGGGGGTTCACGCAAGCGCTGCGGGCACAGGCCCACGAGGCGGCGAACCGGCTGCACACGGTCGTCTCGCTGATCGAACTCGGCCGGGTCGACGAGGCGGTCCGTTTCGCGACGGCCGAGCTGGAGCTGGCGCAGGCGCTCACCGACCGGGTGGTCGACGCGGTCGGCGAACCGGTGCTGGCGGCCCTGCTCCTGGGCAAGGCGGCGCAGGCCAACGAGCGGGGCGTGGAGCTGGTGCTGACCGAGGACAGCCGCATCGACGACGGTCTGCTGCCCCCGGAGATACCGTCCCGGGACCTGGTGACGATCCTGGGCAACCTGATCGACAACGCGGTCGAGGCGGCGGGCGCGGTACCGGGCGGCTCCGGCAGGGCGCGCCCGCGCGTCACGGTCACCGCGCTGGTGCGCGGCGGGGAGCTGCTGATCCGGGTCGGTGACAGCGGGGCGGGGATCGCCGACGAGGACCGGGACGCGGTCTTCGAGCGCGGTTGGTCCACCCAGGGTGCGGGACGTGGCCTCGGCCTCGCCCTGGTCCGCCAGGCCGCGGCCCGGGCGTCCGGGACGGTGGCCCTCGACCGCTCGCCCGAGGGCGGTGCGGAGTTCTCCGTACGGCTGCCGCTGGACCGGGGTGCGGTGCGTGCCGCCGTGGAGGTGACGGCGTGAACCGGCCGGACCCTCCGATCCGGGTGCTGGTGGTGGAGGACGACCCGGTCGCGGCGGACGCGCACGCCCTCTACGCCGGGCGGGTCCCGGGCTTCGTCGTCACCGGGGTCGCGCACTCCCGGGCCGCCGCCGTGCGGGTCCTGGACCGGACGCCCGTCGATCTGCTCCTGCTCGACCTCTACCTCCCGGACGGCCACGGTCTCCAGCTCCTGCGCGCGCTGCGCGCGGCGGGGCACTCCGCCGACGTCATCGCCGTCACCTCGGCCCGCGATCTCGCGATCGTCCGCGAAGGGGTGTCGCTCGGCGTCGTCCAGTACGTGCTGAAACCGTTCACCTTCGCGACCCTCCGCGACCGGCTGACCCGGTACGCCGAGTTCCGCGCCGCGGCCGGGGAGGCCGCCGGGCAGGACGAGGTGGACCGCGCCCTCGCCACCCTCCGCACCCCGCGGCCGGCCGCGCTCCCCAAGGGGCTGAGCGCTCCCACCCTGGAGGCGGTCACCCGCACGCTGCGCGACGCCCCCAGCGGGCTGACCGCGGCGGAGGCCGGGGCGGCGGTGGGGATCTCCCGGATCACCGCGCGCCGCTATCTGGAGCACCTGGTCACCGAGGGACGGGCCGCGCGGGCCCCGCAGTACGGGCAGGTCGGCAGGCCGGAGCTGCAGTACCGGTGGATCACGACGACCCGGCCGGGGCCCTGACGGGGCCGGGGCGGACCCGGCGCGCTTGCGGGGCGGGGGCGGGGTGATCTACGGTCCTGGAGCGCGCCTCTCTACGCGCGGTGAGCGGGCCCCTCCGGCATCCGAGGCATGGCCCTTCCGACCGGTCCGGGCGGTTACCCACCGGTTCCCACGTTTCTACGACTTCTGGCCTTGGGTGAACGCACCGTAGCCAATGGTCACGTTCCGCACCTAGCGTGACGGCGTGCAGCCCTCCCCTCCCCCTCCCTTCAACGCTCCCGCGGCCCGCCGGCTCCGCGAAGGCCTCGGCATGGCTCCCGGCCACGTCGCCTACGGCCTGCGCGCCCAGTACGGCCTGGCCGTCTCGCCCGACACCGTCGTCGCGTGGGAACGCGGCCGCCTCGCTCCGACCTCGCACGAACTGTCCGCGCTCGCCGGGGTCCTGTGGTGCGCGCCCGCCGAACTCCTGGCCGCCGCCACCACCCTCCGCGAGCACCGCATGGCCCGCGGCCTCGCGGCCGACGAGCTGGCCCGGCGGATCGGGCTCGACGCCCAGGCGTATCTCCGCATGGAGGAGTCCGGCCGCTGGCGCGGCAACGAACGGCAGACCGCGACCCTCGCCGAGGCCCTCGGCCTGGGGCCGCGCGCCCTGCTGACCGCCACCGGCCGGGACGACGACCTCGCGGCGCTGCTGCGGGACGCGGCGACGACCCGCTGGCAGGCGTATGTCCGGCCGGCGGTGAAGATGCTCCCACTGCCGAAGCGGGTGCTGGAGTCCGCCCTCCAGCGGCTGCACACCGACTACCACGCCAGGATGGCGGCGACGAGCAGCTGGGGCGCCTCGGGCGACAGCGGCGACTCCGGCCGGGAGTTCCTGGACGGGATCGTGGAGCACTTCTGGGCGGCGACCGGCGCGTAGACCGCACCCGGAGGTGTGCTCGGGAACCGCCCCGAAACCCCGTCCCGGCCGGGTGACGCTCACGCAAGCGTGCCGCCGTGCGACGGCACATCCCCCTGGACCGCGCGCACCACGTCCGCGGCCTGGGCGGCTGCCGGGCCGCCGACGGGGCGTACCTGCGGTGGCACGTCCTCCATCGCCCATCGCCCCGACTCCTCGGCCGCCCGCCCCGGCCGCACCCTGCGCCGGCCAGGGTACGGACGGGTCCCGGCGGAGATCACGCGCCTGTTCCGACCTGCGGGAGCGGTACGGCTCGGTGTACGGGAACGCCACCGGCCACGTCGCCCCGGACCGTCCGTGGTCGGCGCCGCGGGCCACGTCGGCCTGGCCCCGTCCTGGGCCGGCGCCCCGCCCGGTGGGAGACGCGCCGCACTAGGGCGTGTTGCGAAAGTCCCGCCTGCCCCGCGACGCCTGGCACGCACGCTCGCCGCGTTGTCGTGATCGTCCGAGTACGTCCGGCACGAGGGCGACCCGCCGCGGTGCGATCGCACGCACCGGACGCCGCGGGGCCCGCCCTCCGGGCGGACGGCGCTCCTTTCGACACACGCCCTAGTCCCGCGGCTCCCGGCGGTCGAAGCTGAAGAGCTGGCCGGCGGCGTCCGCGCGGCAGGGCGCCTGGCCCAGCCGGGCCCACTCGGCGGTGCGGTCACCGACGACGGTGACGCAGACACCCGGGGTCTGCGAGCCCTCGGGCCGGATGCGGTAGCCCCTGACGGGGGCGCCGAAGGGCTCCAGGGCGAAGGACTCCACGCGGGTCGGGTCCCCGCACTCCGAGTCCTCCAGCGGGGCGGCCGGGATGCGGCCGCCGGAGGGGACGCCCGCGCAGCCGGGGCCGTAGTCGGGGTGGTCCGACAGGATGCGCCAGGAGCCGGCCCGCTTCTCGAGGGAGTAGAGGGGGACGACCGCCCCCTCGCACGCCACCTGGTGGACCCGGCCGTTGCGGCTGCCCCGGCGCTCGTTCAGGCAGAGGTCCGAGCCGATCACCCGTATCCGCACCTCCCCGGCCGCCGGTGCCGTCAGCCGCGGAGGGTCCCTCCCGTCGTCGTCGCGGACGACGGCGTGGACCAGGCTGAGGGCGGCGAGAACCAGGCCGGCGACGGCCACGACGGTGACGAGCGCCCGCCCTATCCGCCACCGGGGCGCGGGGTCGGGCGGCTCGGGCACGGGGCCGGGCTCGGGAGCCGCGGGCCATACGGCGCTCCCCTCCGCGCCGGGGGTCTCCGCCTCGCCGTCGGGGCCGTCCGCCTCCGCGCCGGGGGTCTCCGCCTCACCGTCGGGGCCGTCCGCCTCCGCGCCGGGGCTCTCCGCCTCGCCCTCGGGGCCGTCCGCCTCCGCGCCGGTCACGACGTCCGTCCTCGTGTCCGGAGCGGCCTGCGTCCCGGAATCCGGACCGGCTTCGAGGCCGACGGTCGCGGCGGGCGCCTCGCCGGCCGTGCCGGCCGTGTGCCGGGCCGGCCGGGCCTCCGGCCCCGGGGCGTGGCGTCCCCGGACGGCGAGTTCCTTGCGGACCGCCTGCCAGCTCTCCAGCTCCCCGGGACCGACCCCGCAGGCGCGGACGAAGGAGGCGAGCAGTTCCTCACGGGGGACCGTCGCGCGGGCCAGCATGTTCGCCACCGTCGAGCGGGGCAGGACGTCGCCGTGTGCCTCCGCCCGGGCCGAGAGCTCGCGGTAGGTGAGTCCGGACCACTCCTTGAGGGCGTGGAGCGCGGCGATGAAGGCGGCGGGGTCGCCTGCCTGGCTCGGGTCGGGCGCTGCGCGCCCGCCGGTGTCGCCCTCGGTCATGCGACGTACCCCGCCCTCCCCAGGAACCGGCCATCGGACATGTCCCGCACGGAGTGGGGACATGTCCGGGACAGGCGTAAGCCTTGTTGATGATGGTGTTCGACTCAAGAGTGGAATCCAGCAATTCCCGTCGCGGACGAAACGTCCCGATCAAGGCCGAACGGCCCCGATCGCCCACGGGGGAGGCGATCGGGGCCGTTCCTTCGACGGGCGCTTCCTGGCCGCACACCGCCCCACGCGGACCGGCGTCCGACGGGGGCCGGCGCCCGGCGCGGGCCGACGGTCAGAAGACCGACTCCGCCTCCGACATCCGGCTCTCCGGCACCGTCTTCAGCCGCGTCACGGCCTCGGCCAGCGGCACCATGTGGACGTCCGTGCCCCGCAGCGCCGTCATCCGCCCGAACTCGCCGCGGTGCGCGGCCTCCACCGCGTGCCAGCCGAAGCGGGTGGCGAGCACCCGGTCGTAGGCCGTCGGCGTGCCGCCGCGCTGGACGTGTCCGAGAATGACGGGCCGCGCCTCCTTGCCGAGGCGCCGCTCCAGCTCGACGGCGAGGCGGTTGCCGATGCCCTGGAAGCGCTCGTGGCCGTACTGGTCGATCTCGCCCTTCTGGTACTCCATGGAGCCCTCGGCGGGGTGGGCGCCCTCGGCGACGCAGACGACGGCGAACTTCTTGCCGCGTGCGAAGCGCTCCTCCACCATCTTGACCAGGTCGTCGACCTGGAAGGGCCGCTCGGGCAGGCAGATGCCGTGGGCGCCGCCGGCCATGCCGGACTCCAGCGCGATCCACCCCGCGTGACGGCCCATCACCTCCACCACCATCACCCGCTGGTGCGACTCGGCGGTGGTCTTCAGACGGTCTATGGCCTCCGTCGCGACGCCCACGGCGGTGTCGAAGCCGAAGGTGCGGTCGGTGGAGGAGATGTCGTTGTCGATCGTCTTGGGGACGCCGACGACGGGCATGCCTGCCTCGGAGAGCAGCCGGGCGGCGGTCAGGGTGCCCTCGCCGCCGATCGGGATGAGGACGTCGATGCCGTACTTCCGTGCCAACTCGGGGGCGGACGCGGCGGCTTCCGCCAGCCGGGCGCGCTCGAGGCGGGCGGAGCCGAGGATCGTGCCGCCCCGGGCCAGGATGCCGCTGACGGCGTTGAGGTCGAGGGGGCGGTAGTGCCCGTCCAGGAGCCCCTTGAACCCGTCCTCGAAGCCGATCACTTCGTCGTGGTGACCGGTGAGCGCGCGGTGCACGACCGACCGGATCACTGCGTTCAGGCCAGGGCAGTCGCCGCCTGCGGTGAGAACTCCGATGCGCATCGTGCTGTGTCTCCTGCTCGGGTAGCGGTACGTGTGAGCCCTCTCGATTCTCCCACGCCGGGCCCGGCGGCGACGTTCGCGACTGCTCCGCGCGTCCTTGGGGCAGACGGTCCGGGGGCCCTTCGTCCCCTTCTTTCGGGCCTTTCGCCCGGCGGGCGTCCTACCCACCCGCGGAGGTATTGTCAAGAGGGCATTGCCGCCCTATCGGGCTTGCGCAACGCACTCGGTTGACGGATCGGACAGGAGACCACGGCGTGACGCGGAGCGTGTACGTGACCGGGATCGACCGCGGAGACGGCCGGCAGGTCGTCGAGCTGGGAGTCATGGAGCTCCTGACCCGCCAGGTGGACCGGGTGGGGGTGTTCCGGCCCCTGGTGCACGACGGGCCCGACCGCCTGTTCGACCTGTTGCGGGCGCGCTACCGGCTCTCCCAGGACGCGGCGACGGTCTACGGCATGGACTACCACGAGGCGGCCGCGCTCCAGGCGGAGCGGGGCACGGACGAGCTGGTCTCCCTCCTCGTCGAACGCTTCCACCGGGTCGCGCGGGAGTACGAGGTCGTGCTCGTCCTCGGTACCGACTACGCCGGCACGCAGCTCCCCGACGAGCTGGCGCTCAACGCGCGCCTGGCCAACGAGTTCGGCGCCTCGGTGATACCGGTGGTGGGCGGCAAGGGGCAGACCTCCGAGTCCGTGCGGGCCGAGGCGCGCAACGCCTTCCGGGCCTACGACGTGCTGGGCTGCGACGTCCTCGCCATGATCGTCAACCGGGTGACCGCGGACGACCGGGCGGCCATCGCCGAGCGGCTCTCGGCCCGGCTGCCCGTGCCGTGCTACGTCCTGCCCGACGAGCCGGCCCTCGCCGCGCCGACCGTCTCCCAGATCACCCACGCGCTCGGTGCCTCGATCGTGCTCGGCGACGACGCGGGCCTGGCCCGGGACGCCCTCGACTTCGTCTTCGGCGGCGCGATGCTGCCGAACTTCCTCGACGCGCTGACGCCGGGGTGCCTGGTGGTGACGCCCGGGGACCGCGCCGACCTCGTGGTGGGCGCGCTCGCCGCCCACTCGGCGGGCACGCCGCCCATCGCCGGGGTGCTGCTCACCCTCGACGAGCGGCCGAGCGAGGCGATCCTGACCCTGGCCGCCCGGCTCGCGCCCGGCACCCCGGTCATCTCGGTGCCCGGCACCAGCTTCCCCACCGCAGCCGAACTCTTCGGCCTGGAAGGGAAGTTGAACGCGGCGACCCCACGCAAGGCGGAGACCGCGCTCGGGCTCTTCGAGCGGCACGTGGACACGGCCGATCTGCTGAAGCGGATCTCGGTGGCCCGCAGCGGCCGGGTGACCCCGATGATGTTCGAGCACGACCTGCTCGAACAGGCCCGTGCCGACCGCCGCCGGGTGGTGCTGCCCGAGGGAACCGAGGAGCGGGTGCTGCGCGCCGCCGACGTACTGCTGCGCCGGGACGTCTGCGACCTGACGCTGCTCGGCGACGTCGAGGTGATCCGCAAGAAGGCCGCCGACCTCGGCATCGACCTCTCCTCGCCGTCCACGCAGCTGATCGACCCGCACACCTCCGAGCTGCGCGACTCCTTCGCCGCGAAGTACGCCGGGCTGCGCGCCCACAAGGGCGTGACGGTGGAACTCGCGTACGACGTGGTGGCGGACGTGAACTACTTCGGCACGCTGATGGTCGAGGAGGGCCTGGCCGACGGCATGGTCTCCGGCTCGGTGCACTCCACGGCGGCGACCATCCGCCCGGCCTTCGAGATCATCAAGACCAAGCCGGACGCCTCGATCGTCTCCTCCGTCTTCTTCATGTGCCTGGCCGACAAGGTGCTGGTGTACGGCGACTGCGCGGTCAACCCGGACCCCGACGCCGAGCAGCTCGCCGACATCGCCGTGCAGTCGGCGGCGACCGCGGCCCGCTTCGGCGTCGAACCGCGGATCGCGATGCTCTCGTACTCCACCGGCACCTCGGGCTCCGGCGCCGACGTGGACAAGGTCCGCGAGGCGACGAAGCTGGTGCGCCAGAGCCACCCGGGGCTGCGCATCGAGGGCCCGATCCAGTACGACGCCGCGGTCGAGCCGTCGGTCGCGGCGACCAAGCTGCCGGAGTCGGAGGTGGCGGGGCAGGCGACCGTGCTGATCTTCCCCGACCTCAACACCGGCAACAACACCTACAAGGCCGTGCAGCGCTCGGCCGGCGCGGTGGCCGTCGGACCGGTCCTCCAGGGTCTGCGCAAGCCCGTCAACGACCTCTCGCGCGGCGCGCTCGTCAGCGACATCGTCAACACGGTCGCCATCACGGCGATCCAGTCCCAGGTTCAGGAGCTCCCCGCATGACCGCCCGCCCGGCCCCCGTCTCCGCCCGGCCCGACGAGCCCGGCTCGGCCCCTCACGCCACGCGCGTCCTCGTCCTCAACTCCGGCTCCTCGTCGGTGAAGTACCAGCTCCTCGAGATGCGGGACGGCAGCAGGCTCGCGGTCGGCCTGGTGGAGCGGATCGGGGAGGAGACCTCGCGGCTGGTCCACACCCCGCTCCAGGGCGGTGGGGGCGTGCGGCGCGAGAGGAGCGGCCCGATCGCCGACCACGCGGCCGCGCTGAAGGCGGTGGCCGAGGAGCTGACGGCGGACGGGCTGGGCCTGGAATCCCCGGAGCTCGCCGCGATCGGGCACCGCGTGGTGCACGGCGGGCTGCGGTTCAGCGCGCCGACCGTGATCACCGACGAGGTGCTCGCGGAGATCGAGCGTCTGGTCCCCGTGGCGCCGCTGCACAATCCCGCCAACCTCACGGGCATCCGGACGGCCATGGAGCTGCGCCCCGACCTGCCGCAGGTGGCCGTCTTCGACACCGCCTTCCACACGACGATGCCGGAGTACGCGGCCCGGTACGCGATCGACGTGGAGACCGCCGACGCGCACCGCATCCGCCGCTACGGCTTCCACGGCACCTCGCACGCCTACGTGTCCCGCGAGACGGCCCGGCTGCTCGGCAGAGCGCCGGAGGAGGTGAACGTGATCGTGCTCCACCTGGGCAACGGAGCCTCGGCGTCCGCCGTCCGGGGCGGCCGGTGCGTGGACACCTCGATGGGCCTCACCCCGCTGGAGGGCCTGGTCATGGGCACCCGCTCGGGCGACGTCGACCCGGCGGTCACCTTCCACCTCAAGCGGGTGGCGGGCATGTCCGACGACGACGTGGACACGCTGCTCAACAAGCGGAGCGGCCTCGTCGGCCTGTGCGGCGACAACGACATGCGGGAGATCCGCCGCCGGGTGGACGAGGGCGACGCGCGGGCGCGACTGGCCTTCGACATCTACATCCACCGGCTGAAGAAGTACATCGGGGCGTATTACGCGGTACTCGGGCGGGTGGACGCGGTGGCGTTCACGGCGGGTGTCGGCGAGAACGCGGCTCCCGTACGGGAGGCTGCCATCGCCGGCCTGGAGGAGTTGGGCCTGGCGGTGGACGCCGGCCTGAACGCCGTCCGCTCCGACGAGGCGCGGCTGATCTCGCCGGAGTACGCACGGGTCGCAGTCGCCGTGGTGCCGACCGACGAGGAGCTGGAGATCGCCCGGCAGAGCTACGCACTGGTGCACGGGGAAGTGAACGCCTGAGCGGGACCCCGCCCATTTGTACTTTCCGCCAGCCGGAATATTCCGCAGTGAAACAAACCGATAGGATCCGCCTCATGCGCCGTTCCAAAATCGTCTGCACGCTGGGCCCCGCCGTCGACTCGTATGAGCAGCTGAAGGCTCTCATCGAGGCCGGCATGAACGTGGCCCGATTCAACATGAGCCACGGAACCCAGGCCGAGCACCAGGAGCGGTACGACCGTCTCCGCAGGGCGGTGGCGGACACCGGCCGCGCCGTGGGTGTGCTCGCCGACCTCCAGGGCCCCAAGATCCGGTTGGAGACCTTCGCGGAGGGTCCCGTCGAGCTGGTGCGCGGTGACGAGTTCACCATCACCACCGAGGACGTCCCGGGCGACAAGTCCGTCTGCGGCACCACGTACAAGGGTCTTCCGGGCGACGTGTCCAAGGGCGACCAGGTCCTGATCAACGACGGCAACGTCGAACTGCGGGTCGTCGAGGTCGAGGGCCCGCGGGTCAAGACGATCGTCGTCGAGGGCGGTGTCATCTCCGACCACAAGGGCATCAACCTGCCCGGTGCGGCGGTCAACGTCCCGGCCCTGTCCGAGAAGGACGTCGAGGACCTCCGCTTCGCGCTCCGCATGGGCTGCGACATGGTCGCCCTCTCCTTCGTCCGCAACGCCGACGACGTCAAGGACGTCCACAAGGTGATGGACGAGGAGGGCCGCCGGGTCCCCGTCATCGCCAAGGTCGAGAAGCCGCAGGCCGTCGACAACATGGAGGGCGTCGTCGCCGCCTTCGACGCGGTCATGGTGGCCCGTGGCGACCTCGCCGTGGAGTACCCGCTGGAGAAGGTCCCGATGGTGCAGAAGCGCCTCGTGGAGCTGTGCCGCCGCAACGCCAAGCCGGTCATCGTCGCCACCCAGATGATGGAGTCGATGATCACCAACTCGCGTCCCACCCGCGCCGAGGCCTCCGACGTGGCCAACGCGATCCTGGACGGCGCGGACGCGGTCATGCTGTCGGCGGAGTCCTCCGTGGGCGCCTACCCGATCGAGACCGTGAAGACGATGTCGAAGATCGTCGTCGCGGCCGAGGAGGAGCTGCTCTCCAAGGGCCTCCAGCCCCTCGTGCCCGGCAAGAAGCCGCGCACCCAGGGCGGCTCGGTGGCCCGCGCGGCCTGCGAGATCGCGGACTTCCTGGGCGGCAAGGCGCTCATCGCCTTCACCCAGTCCGGCGACACCGCCCGCCGGCTGTGCCGCTACCGCGTGGCCCAGCCGATCCTGGCCTTCACGACGGACGAGAGCACCCGCAACCAGCTCACCCTGAGCTGGGGCGTCGAGTCCTTCGTCGTCCCGCACGTGGACAACACGGACGCGATGGTCGACCTCGTCGACGCGGAGCTGCTGAAGCTCCAGCGCTACAACGACGGCGACACCATGGTCATCACCGCCGGCTCGCCCCCCGGTGTCCCCGGCACCACGAACATGGTCCGGGTGCACCACCTGGGCGGCCAGCAGCGCGACTGACGCGCGGCGCCCCGCCCCGCGCACATGACGAGGGCCCCCGTCCGGTTCGGACGGGGGCCCTCGTCATGTGCGCGGAATCCCGCAGGGGTCTCCCGTGCGGTCAGCTCGGCTCGATCGTGTTGCGCAGGCCGGGCACCTTGAGGGTGCCGCCGAACTGGCCGGCCTGGATGACCTCCACGCCGGTGAAGAACGCGAAGGGCACGTCGAGGGGCGGCGGGCTCTGCGGGTTGAAGGTGATCGGGATCAGTCCGAAGAGGTTGCCCTTCAGCTGCTCCGTGTACATGGTCACCGTGCCGTTGCGGATGGTCGACGTCGAGCCCGCGTCCGAGCGGACGTGGCCGGTGTGACCCTCGGAGTGCACCGTGCGCTGGTGCAGGTCCTTGATGTCGACACCGTCGCTCGCGGTGAACTTCAGCACCTTCTTGATCTTGCCGCTGCCGGTCTTCACCTCGACGATGCCGTGGTACTTGAGGCCCTTGAGCGTCAGCAGGGTGCTGTTCAGCTTCCAGGGCTCGTCCGGCAGGAGCGGGATGCCGGGCTCCAGCTCCGCCGCCGCCAGCGCCTCGGGGTCGGGCTCCGGGCACGGGAAGCGCGGCTTGGCGCCGTCGGGTATGTCCTCGTCCTTCTTGGCGTCGAGGCCCTTGGCGTCCTCCGGCAGCTCCTTGACCTCGGCGCCCGCCTTGTCGGCGGCCTCCTTGATCGCGTCCTTGGTCCTGTCGGCCGGGGCCTCGGCCCCGGAGGACGTGCCCTGCGTCGGAGCGGTCGTGGGAGCCGTGGTCGGAGCGGTCGTCGGCTTCTCGGCCGGGGTGGTGGCCGTCGGCGACGGAGTGACCGACGGCGTGGCGTCGGGCCCGTCGAAGAAGTCCTTGATCTTTTCGCCGACGCCCAGCGGGTCGAGCGGGTTGACGCTCTGCGTCGGGGTGGGCGTGGGCGCCGGAGTCGCCGACTGCTGGGGGGCGGTGTTCTGCGCGGCTCCGGCCTTCGCCGTCTCGTCCGCCGAGGGCGTGACGTCCGGTGCGGGCGTCTCCTGCTCCTCGGTGGGCTCCGGGTCGGGCTCCGGCGTCCGGTCGGCGCTCGCGCTGGGCGTGGGCTTCTCGGTCGGCTTCGTCGACTCCTCGTCCACCGGCTCGTCCGAGCGGGTCACGCACGGACCGGGAGCGAAGGGGATGTCCTTCTCGTCGGCGAGAGCCAGCTTGGGAGCCATGCCCATGCCCATGAGGACCGCCGTCGGCATGGCCGCCAGGGCCATCGCCTTGCCCGCGGGCCCCTGGATCTTGTTCAGCAGCGACTTGCGCGGGGCCGCGTGCCGCGGACCCCTCCTTGCCAGAGTGGCGTCGCCCGCAGCCGTCGCCGACTGCGCCGACTGTGTTTCGTCACCCCGCACTGTTCCTCCCGCCGTTGACGTCGATCGTCGATTCGGTCGCCTGCGCACCGGGGCCCGGCAGCGGGTCCGGCTCCTGACCGGCGCGCTGCTCCGGGACCGTGACGGCTCCGAGGGCGTGGTGTCCCTCGTGCCCCTCGGGGCCCAGCGGCGGACCGTCGTACTCGTGCTCGTGCGGGACGGCTACGCCGTCGGTCTGCCCGGTGGACTGCTCCACCGGTACGCCCGGCGCCCAGGAGACGGAGAGTCCGCCGCCGATGAGCGAGCACATGAACCCGACGACGAGGCCGCCGAAGTTCGAGACCGGGATGGAGACGAGCCCCAGGACGATCGCCGCGACGCCCGCGAACACCCGCACGACGGGCTGGAACCACATCGTCAGGCCGAGCGTGATGAGCAGAACGCCGATGATCAGTGCTCCGGCGCCGGCCGTGGTCGCCATGGCCAGCGTCATGTTGCCGAGCCGCATGTCGCCGTAGGGCAGATACGCGATCGGAACACCGCCGATCATGGTGAACAGGCCGCCCCAGAACGGGCGGTTGCCCCGCCAGGCGCGGAAACGCAGCCGCCAGTAGTGGAATCCGCGGGAACCAGTGGACTCGGCGCTCATGGAAAACAGCTCCCTGGAAGCGGTGTTGCTGAGAAGAGTGGTGAAAGGGAGAGCGAGTCCCCCGGAACGGACGGGGCCGCACGGAACGGCCCCGTCCGTCGAGGAGGGCTACTCCTAGAAGCACTCCTTGGTGCCCTTGTGCAGCTTCAGCTTCAGGTCGGGAAGCTTGAAGGTGGCGGCGGTGGTGGCCCACGCCGTCTGCTCCACGCCCGTCAGCGTCGCGTCCTCGGCGCGCTGCGAGAAGCCGTACGGGTTCGCCTGGGTGTCAGGCTGGATACCCGGCTTGCCCTTCTGCTTCGGGAGCTGGCCCGCCGCGACGCCGATGTCGATGTTGCCGAACTCGGCGTCGGCCTTCAGCGAGGAGACATCGAGGTAGATGCCCTTCGCGTAGACCGGCTTCTGAGCCTCCGTGCCGGCGCGCAGCTCCAGGGAGACGTTGCCGATGAACGGCACGTCCGGAGTCACGACGGACTGGCACATGTTGGTGATCCAGGCCTCGGAGAAGCCCGAGACGGCGACCGGGGCCGCGAACGGCTTGCCGTGCAGGTCCTTGCCGGACGCCACGCTGCCGTACTGGACGAAGTCCTTACCGACAAGACTGTCGGCCTTAACCTTGAACTCCTGGCCGGAGATGCTGAAGGACGCGGCCAGCGCGCCCTGGGCCAGGCCGACACCGATGGCGGCCGTCGCGGCCACACTCGGCACCATGACGACGGCGAACCGCTTCCATCTGGTCCCGCCACGAACCTGGGACTTCATGAGAATTCCTCCTTCTCGGACGTACATCTCCGGATGGGCCGGGGCCCGTCCTGGGATGGGAGAAGTGCTACGTCCTCGGGAAGGCAGGCGCCGGGCGTCGGGCACGATGCGCGTCCGAATCACCGGCGATCACCCCCGAGCGACAACCACTGGCCACGCCTTGCGCGCAACCGCACTGGACAGGCCCTGCCGGTGAGGGCAGGAACCCCCCTGTCCAGGACCGGCGCCACTGCCGCCGGCCCGCTCGGTGGGGACCCTCGCCGCGGACCCGGGTGGTTGCCGGGCTGGTGCGGTATCGGACCGAGCGTCGCCGATCGTGGTCCATTACGGGCCGGGGCACAAGGGGGCTCGTTACTCACTAGTAACGGCCTGATAACCGGGCCACGACAGGGCGATGTCGACCGGGCACGCTGGGTGCGGTTGACGTGCTCCGTACATCAGGAGGATGAGGTTGAAACCCGGACAGATCCTCGGGTTCGATTTACTGCAAGTAACAGCGGCCGCGTTTACCAAGTTTTGGTAAAGCGCGGCCGCGTTATGTCACTGTGTCGCCAAATCGGCGGGGTCCTGGAGGGCGAAAACGGTCAGAACAGCACGCGTGCGAGGGACTGCCGGCCGGCGGTCACCCGCGGGTCGTCCGGGCCGATCACCTCGAACAGCTCCAGCAGCCGCAGCCGCGCCGCGTCCCGCTCCTCGCCGGCCGTACGCCGCACGGCGTCCACCAGCCGGCTGAAGGCGTCCTCGACGTGACCGCCCACCAGATCCAGGTCGGCGGCGGCGATCTGCGCGTGCACGTCGGCCGGGTTGTCGGCCGCGTCCTTCCGCACCTGCTGCGGATCCATGTCCTGCACCCGCGCCAGCAGCTCCGCCTGGGCGAGACCCAGCTTGGCCTCGGGGTTGGCCGGATCGTCACTCAGCACGTTCTTGTACGCCTGGACCGCGCCGCCCAGATCGCCCGCGTCCAGCGCGGACATCGCCGCTTCGAGGAGGGCGTCGTACGGACCGGCCGGGACCGGGGCCGCCGGGGCCTCGCCGGCCTCCGGGTCCACGGCGATGCCGGTGAGACCGAAGCGCTCCTCGCCGACCTGGATCAGCTGGTCGAGGGTCTGACGGATCTGGGCCTCGGGGGCCGCACCCTGGAAGAGCGGCAGCGCCTGCCCGGCGACCACCGCGAAAACGGCCGGAATTCCCTGGATGCCGAACTGCTGCATCAGCATCTGGTTGGCGTCGACGTCCACCTTCGCGAGGAGGAAACGGCCGTTGTACTCGACGGCCAGCCGCTCCAGCAGGGGGCCGAGCTGCTTGCACGGCTCGCACCACTCGGCCCAGAAGTCGATGACGACCGGAACCTCGGCGGAGCGTTGCAGGACATCGCGTTCGAAGCCTGCCTCGTCGACATCGATCACCAGGGCGGAGGGGGCGACGGCCGACGGGCCACCCTGCCGGGCGGCCTCGGCGCGCGCCTGCTCCGCCTTGGCCTTGGCCTCTCCGGCCGCCTTCACCGCGGCGAGGTCGACGACGCCGCTCATGGACATGTTTCGGGGCTGCATGGGTACATCCTCCCCCTTCCGCGCGCGTAACCGGTAAGCCATGGCTGAACCGTGCCGTCCGCAGGCCTCCCGCCGGTGTGCGAGACGTGGGGACGACACGGTTCCTCGTGTGGATCGCACCGGGTCCCCACCCGGTGCAGTGGTTGTCGCTGGGGCCGCTCAGAGCCTTTCGCTACAGGTCGTAGCGTAACTGCCCGACGGCGGCCGAGGGAAGACGGCCTCGGTGAACTGGCTCACATCGCCACCCTCTGGCGCAAGACCTACCGGCGGGTATGGTCGGTCCCCATGTGTAGCCGCACCAGCTCCCGACCCCGCGCCGCGGGACGTCCCGGTCGCCCCCGCTCCCCCGAGGCCGACACGGCGATCCTCGAGGCGACGCGCGCCGCCCTGGTGGAGCTGGGCTGGTCCAAGCTCACGATGGGGGACGTCGCGACACGGGCGGGGGTCGCCAAGACCACGCTCTACCGCCGGTGGGCCAACAAGAACGAACTCGTCGTCGACGCCGTCGCCGTCCTCTTCGACGAACTCGAACTCCCCGACCTCGGCAGCCTGCGGGCCGACATCGAGAACGTGGTGCTCCAGTTCGCGGCGCTGCTGGAGCGGCCGGAGACGAAGACGGCCCTGATGGCGGTGGTCGCCGAGTCCACCCGCGACGAGCCGCTGCGCGCGCGCATCCGCGCCTCGATCGTGGACCGGCAGAAGCGTCTGGTCCTGGAGGGCCGCCAGCGCGCCCAGGACCGGGGCGAGCTCCCCGCCGACCGGGACCCCGAGGCGATGGACGCCACCGACGACCTGATCTTCGACGTGATCGCCGGGGCGGTGGTGCACCGGTCCCTGGTGAGCGCGGAGCCGGTCGACGCGGAGTGGGTGCGGCGCCTGTCCGCCCTCCTGATCGGCGGCCTCGGCGCGGCGGCGACCGCGGGCTGACCGGCGGCCCGGGCCCGAGGCCCCGGCGACGGCGAAGGGGGGCACCGGCCGGCCGGTGCCCCCCTTCGTTCTGCACGCCCTAGAAGCCGGGCGGCTCGGTGTAGACGCCCCACTCCTCGCGGAGCACGTCGCAGATCTCGCCGAGCGTGGCCTCGGCCCGTACCGCGTCGAGCATCGGACCGATCATGTTCGAGCCGTCCCGGGCCGCCGCCAGCATCGCGTCCAGCGAGGCGCGGACGCGGGCGTCGTCACGGCGGCCCTTGCGCTCGCCGAGGACCCGGACCTGCTCCCACTCGACCTCGTGGCTGACCCGCAGGATCTCCAGGTCGCCGGTGACCGAGCCGTGGTGGACGTTGACGCCGACGACCCGCTTGTCGCCCTTCTCCAGGGACTGCTGGTACTGGAAGGCGGACTCGGCGATCTCGCCGGTGAACCAGCCGTCCTCGATCCCGCGCAGGATGCCGGAGGTCATCGGCCCGATCGGGTGCTGCCCGTCCGGGTGGGCGCGCCGGCCGCGCTCCCTGATCTGGTCGAAGATCTTCTCGGCGTCGGCCTCGATCCGGTCGGTGAGCTGCTCGACGTACCAGGAACCGCCCAGCGGGTCGGCGACGTTGGCGACGCCGGTCTCCTCCATGAGGACCTGCTGGGTGCGCAGCGCGATCTCGGCCGCCTGCTCGCTGGGGAGCGCCAGGGTCTCGTCGAGGGCGTTGGTGTGCAGCGAGTTGGTGCCGCCGAGGACCGCGGACAGGGCCTCCACCGCGGTCCGTACGACGTTGTTGTACGGCTGCTGGGCGGTGAGGGAGACACCGGCGGTCTGGGTGTGGAAGCGGAGCCACTGGGCCTTGTCGGTCTTGGCGCCGTAGACCTCCTTCATCCAGCGCGCCCAGATCCGGCGGGCGGCGCGGAACTTGGCGATCTCCTCGAAGAAGTCGAGGTGCGCGTCGAAGAAGAAGGAGAGACCGGGGGCGAAGACGTCGACGTCGAGGCCGCGGCTCAGCCCCAGCTCGACGTAGCCGAAGCCGTCGGCGAGGGTGTACGCGAGCTCCTGCGCGGCCGTCGCCCCGGCCTCGCGGATGTGGTAGCCGGAGACGGAGAGCGGCTTGTAGGCGGGGATGCCCTGCGCGCAGTGCTCCATCAGGTCGCCGATCAGGCGCAGGTGCGGCTCGGGCTGGAAGAGCCACTCCTTCTGGGCGATGTACTCCTTGAAGATGTCGGTCTGGAGCGTGCCGTTGAGCACGCCCGGGTCGACGCCCTGGCGCTCGGCGGCGACCAGGTACATGCAGAAGACGGGCACGGCCGGCCCGGAGATGGTCATGGAGGTGGTGACGTCGCCGAGCGGGATGTCCTTGAAGAGGACCTCCATGTCGGCGGCGGAGTCGATGGCGACGCCGCAGTGGCCGACCTCGCCGAGCGAGCGCGGGTCGTCGGAGTCGCGGCCCATGAGCGTCGGCATGTCGAAGGCGACCGAGAGCCCGCCGCCGCCGGCGGCCAGGATCATCTTGTAGCGCTCGTTGGTCTGCTCGGCGTTGCCGAAGCCGGCGAACTGGCGGATGGTCCAGGTGCGGCCGCGGTACCCGGTGGGGTGCAGGCCGCGGGTGAAGGGGTACTCACCGGGCCAGCCGATCCGCTCGAACCCCTCGTAGGCGTCGCCGGGCCGGGGCCCGTAGACGGGCTCGACCGGGTCCCCGGAGAGCGTGGTGAAGTCGGCGTCGCGCTTGCGGGCCTTGTCGTAGCGGGCCTGCCAGCGTCGGCGGCCTTCCTCGATCGCGTCAGCGTCCATGCTTCGAATTTACTAGGACGTCCTAGTAAATGTCGATGGGAAACCCCCGCACATCCGTGCGGGGGTTCGCGTCAGACCTTGGCCGGGGCCGGCTGCGCGCCGCTGACCAGCGGAAGCGTCTCGCGGACGACCTTGCGCTCGACGAAGAACGCGGCGAAGGGGATCGTCCCGGACAGCAGCACCCACAGGAGCTTGCCGAACGGCCACTTCGCCTTGGAGCCCAGGTCGAAGGCGAAGATCAGATAGATGATGTAGAGGACACCGTGGGTCTGGGAGACCGCGAAGGTCACGTCCTCGCCCATGTCGAACCCGTACTTGAAGACCATGCAGGTGCACAGCACGAGCAGCATGACGGCGGTGATGTACGCCATCACGCGGTAACGGGTCAGCACGCTGGATTTCATGGCGTCGAGCGTAACGGCACGTTCCGGGCGATCTTCGCCCGGGCCCCCGTCCCGGCGCCTCCCCCGCTACGCCTCGTCGAAGTCGTGCGCCGCGACCCGCAGGGGCCGCAGCATCGCGAAGATCTCGCCGCACTCCTCGGCGTCGTACACCCCGAGCCCGAAGTCCATCTCCATCAGGTCCTTGGTGGCCGACTCCACCACCTCGCGCCCCTTCTCGGTGATCGAGGCGAGGGTGCCGCGGCCGTCGTTGGGGTTGGGCCGCTTCGCGACGAGGCCGGACAGCACCAGCCGGTCGACCGTGTTCGTCACGGAGGTGGGGTGCACCATCAGCCGCTCGCCGATCTTGGACATCGGCAGCTCGCCGGCCTTGGAGAAGGTGAGCAGCACCAGGGCCTCGTACCGCGCGAAGGTCAGTCCGTACGGCTTGACCACGGCGTCGACCTCGGCGAGGAGGATCTGGTGGGCCCGCATGATCGAGGTGATCGCGGCCATCGAGGGGACCGGTCCCCAGCGGTGCTGCCAGAGTTCGTCGGCGCGGGCGATGGGGTCGAACGGGAGACTGAGCGGCTTCGGCACGCGTCGACCTTACCCACTGGTCACATGCTGGTCAGCCCCGTCTCGCACTTCGGTCCGCGCGCTTCGGATGCCGGTACGGTGTCGCGGCCCGGGCCGGACTGACCGGTATGTCAGGATGACCCGGTCTGTCCCGACCCGACCCTGGGGGCTGGATGTCCCGCCGCACCCTCTCCGCCGTGCTCACCCTCGCCTGCGGCGCGCTCCTCGCCGGATGCGCCGGCCAGGAGCCGCCCGGCAACCAGGCCGGGACGCCGACCGGTCCGCCCTCGGCTCGCGGCGAGTCCGCCGCCCCGACGGCCGGCTCGCCGTTCTGGGTCGACCCCGACAGCGACGCGGCCCGTCAGGTCCGGCAGTACGAGGCGCAGGGGCGGGCCGAGGACGCCGCGCTGCTCAAGCGGATCGCCGAGCGCCCGGTCGCGGAGTGGCCGGCCGGCGACGATCCGGTGCCGGACGTCACCAAGGCGGTGCGGGGCGCCGTCGCCGACCGGCGGACGGCGGTCTTCGTGGCCTACAACATCCCGCACCGCGACTGCGGGATGTACTCCGCGGGCGGGGCGCACGACGGGAACGCCTACCGCGCCTGGGTCGACTCCTTCGCCTCAGCCCTCGGTGACGCGTCCGCCGTCGTCGTCCTGGAGCCGGACGCGGTGCCGCACATCGTGGACGGGTGCACACCCGCGCAGTACCACGGCGAGCGCTACCGGCTGCTGTCGGAGGCGGTCGACCGGCTGAAGCGGCAGCCGAACACCCGGGTGTACCTGGACGCGGGCAACCCGGCATGGATCCACGACCCGGGCAAGCTGGTCGAGCCCCTGCGCCGGGCCGGCCTCGCCAAGGCCGACGGCTTCTCGCTCAACGTCGCCAACTTCCAGACCACCGAGACCGTGAAGGGCTTCGGCGCCCGGCTGTCCGGGATGCTGGGCGGCGCCCACTTCACCGTGGACACCAGCCGCAACGGCGACGGGCCCTTCCCCGGCGAGGGGGAGGATGCCTGGTGCAACCCGCCGGGCAGGGCGCTCGGGCTGCCGCCGACCGACAGGACGGGGGACGACCTGGTCGACGCCTATCTGTGGATCAAGCGCCCCGGCGAGTCGGACGGCACCTGCCGGGGCGGCCCGGCCGCCGGGGTCTGGTGGCCCGACTACGCCCTCGGCCTGGCACGCCGGGCCAAGGCGTAGGGCGGGGGCGCAGGGCCGGGGCGCGGGGCCGGGGCCCGGGGCCTCGGCGCGGGGCCGAGGCGCAGGGCGGTCGTCGGCCCGCGGGCGCGGGCGGGCGTCTTCCCCGGCGCGCCCCCCGCCTCACGTCCGCGGACACGCCCCCCGCGCTCACTCCCCCGCGCCCGCCGCCTCGTCGGCGCCGCCCCCGCGTCCCCCGGCGGGCGCGTCCTCGCCGCCGATCAGGACCCACGTCGCCTCGGACGGCGTCCCGTCCCCGTCCGTCACGAAGAGCATGTACCAGCCGGGCGGCACCAGGGTGCCGTCCCGCGGCACCTCCACCGTCACCGCGTCCTTCGTCTTCGTCAGGCCGAGCGCCACCGAGCGCTGTTCGACGTCGGTGGTGTGGGTGACGGCGCTGGGCCGCATCAGCCGGGCCCGGGTGATCCGGGCCGCGTCCTCGGTGCGGAAGGTGGCTCGCCCGCCGCGGTCGATCTCCCGGGGCCCGGCGCCCAGGACGGGGCGGTCGGCGCCCCCCTTGTGCAGGTAGGGCGGGGTGAAGACCTCGATCTCCTGCTCGAAGGTGCCGAGCTTGGTGTTGTCCTTGTCGTCGAAGAGGGGGTCGGAGCCGAAGGTGACGACCCGTCCGTCGGGCAGCAGCAGCGCCTCGGAGTGGTAGTTGCGTCCGACCGTGGGATCGGCGGCGGCGCTGAAGGCGTTGGCCGTCGGGTCGTAGAACTGGGCCCGGAGGATGTCGCTCCCGCTGCGGCCGCGGTACTCCTTCGAGCCGCCGGTGGTGAAGACGGTGTCGTCGGGCAGGAGCACGCTGCTGAGGTAGCGGGTGCCCTGCGGCAGCGCGGGCCCGTCCCGGAAGGCGGGGCTCTCCTGGGAGAGGTCGATGATCGAGGTGCGGGCGGTGGACTTCGGCGACTCGCCGACCCCGCCCCCGCCGAGGACCATGATCTTCTGGTCCTGGACGGGCGGCAGGATCAGGGAGGCGGAGGTCTCCAGCTGGTCGGGGTCGGTCAGCCCGCCGATCGGGGTGAAGGAGTTGCTGTCCAGGTCCCACAGCCCCGGAGCACGGCCCTTCTCCGCGGGGCCGTAGCCGGCGTTGGAGCCGGTGTAGAGGAGCTTGCCGCCCTGGGTGAGGAAGAGGGAGGGGTAGGTCGGGAAGTAGCGGAAGGGCCCCTGGGACCACTTCTTCGTCACGGGGTCGTAGATCTCGTTGTCGCCGGGGACGACGTCGCCCACGTCGTTGAGGCCCGAGACGGCGAGCACCTTGCCGTCCTCCAGGGTGACGAGCGTCGGGTACCAGCGGGCGTCCTTCATCGGGGCGACCGGGATGTACCTCTCGGCCTTCGGGTCGAACTCGTACGCCGCCTTGATGCCCTGGAAGTCCTGCTTCTCGGTGGTGAGCCGCTGGGCGAGGCCGTAGACGTTCCCCGCGTCGGCGCCCTTGAGACCGACGATCTCGTACTGCGCGGCCTCGGTGGTGAGCGCCTGCGCGCCCTCCTCCTTCGCCTCGACGAAGACCCGCACCTCCGAGGCGGTGACCTTCGTCTTCCAGGGCTTCATCTGGCCGGACTCGAAGTACGAGATCTGCTGCTCGCGCTTGGCCTTGGGGATCGTCACGTCGGTCGTGGAGACGTACTCGACGCCCGAGGGCGAGCGGAAGACGGTGCCCTTCTTGAGGGTGACCGCCTTGTCGGGGCTCTCGTTCTTGACCCGCATCCCGCCGCCGGCCTTCTTGACCTCGCCGTCGAGGATCTCGTAGCGGGCGGTGCCCCCGGCGACGAGGAGGCGGCCGTCGGGGAGCTGGGTGTGGCCGGCGCAGAAGAAGTCCTCCGGGGTCGGGATCTTCTTGAAGGTGTTCCGCACCGGGTCCCAGAGGATGGTCTCGAAGGTGCCGGAGTCGAACTTCTCCTGGTCGTTGCCGGAGCCGGCGATGAGCAGCACCTTGCCGGTGTGCAGCAGTGCGGCGTGGATGGCGTTGATGCGGTACGTGTCGGGGACGTCGACCCTCGCCCAGGAGCCGTACTTCCGCCGGTACTCGGGCTGGGCGATCTTGTAGGCGTGGTACTTCTCCTCGACGAAGGAGACGGCGGCCGGGGCGTTGAGCGCCGCGAGGACCACGACGGCGCCACTGCCGAGAAGGGTCTTCCTCAGGTTCCTCGACGGCCGGTGGGCCATGACTCAGCTCCCTCCTGTGCTCGTGGGAGCGGGGGCGGGCGTGGCGGTTCCGGCGGCGGTGGCGGCCGGCGCGGCGACCTTCGCGACCAGGGCGACCTGCTCGGGTTCGGCGGCCGGGTGAACGGCCACGGTCCTCCTGGCCTCGGCGCGGGCGCGCCGGTCCCGCAGGGTCGTCCAGCTCCAGACGGCGACGGGGGCGAGGGAGACGGCGAGGGCGAGGACGGCCCAGGTGCGCATGGCCGCGTGGGTGTGGCCCAAGTGGACCGACGCCGCGAGCGAGGCGACCAGGACGGCCGCCCAGTAGAGATGGATCCGGAAGGTGAGGACCCGGTCGGGGCTGGCCTCGCCGCCCTTGGGGGTGACGACGAAGCGGCCCTGGGTGCGCAGGATCGCCGAGCAGAGCGACATGAGGTAGATCGGGGCGGAGAGCGCGGACATCGCCATCCCGGCGAGGCCGCCGGAGCCCTCGGGCTCGTGCGGCGAGACGTTGTGCCGCCGGTTCCAGAGGTAGAGGCCGATCTGGAGGGCCACGGCGTCGCTGTAGATCATCAGCCAGACGGAGGAGGAGACCTCGGTGCCGGACGCGCCGAGCCAGAGGAACAGGACGCAGCTGAGGATGCCGAGGAACCAGTTGACGGCCGTCATCGGGTAGTAGAAGAGCATCAGCGTGTAGTTGAGGAAGCGGCCCGGCGGCATGCGGAGGGGCGCCCTCCAGTACTGCTTGATCAGCGTCTCGTACGTCCCCCGGGACCAGCGCAGCTGCTGGCTGAAGAAGTCGGTCCAGGAGGCCGGCCCCTCGCCGACGGCGAGGACGTCGGGGGTGTAGACGGAGCACCAGGAGCGGCCGGTGCGCGGGTTCCTGGTGCGGTGGAGCTCGAAGCCGGTGGCCATGTCCTCGGTGATCGAGTCGTAGAGGCCGCCGACCTGCTTGACGGCGGAGATCCGGACGACGTTGTTGGTGCCGACGAACATGGGCGCGCGGTAGCGGTTTCCGGCCCGCTGGATCAGGGCGTGGAAGAGGAACTGCTGGGACTCGGCGGCCTTGGTGACGGCGGAGGTGTAGTTGCCGTAGACCTGGGGGCCGACGACGAAGGCGACGTCGGGGTCGCGGAAGTAGCCGAGCATCCGCTCCAGGAAGTTCGGCAGGGGGACGTGGTCGGTGTCGACGGAGGCGAAGAAGTCGTAGGCGTCGCCGTGCATCGCGAGCCAGGAGTTGTAGTTGCCGTGCTTGGTGCGGGCCTTGTGCGGGCCGGCGCCGCTGTTCCACTCGGGGACGCCGGACCGGGTGAAGTGCCGGACGCCCAGCTCCCGGCAGAGGACCTTCGCCTGTTCGTCGTCGCCCTCGTCGAGGAGCCAGACGTCCAGCGGGCCGCAGTGACGCAGCCGCACCGCCCCCTCCAGGGTGGCGCGGACCATGGGGAGGGGCTCCTTGCCCGGGACGTACGTGGTGAGGAAGGCGACCCGGGTGCCCTTCTCGGGGTACACGGGGACGGGGTCGCGCGCGACCATCGTGGCGTGGGCGATGGAGGCGACGTTCACCAGCATGAAGAAGCAGATCAGCCCGATCGACGCGAGCATGACGGTGTCGAAGGTGACGAGCCATCGGGCGGCGCCCTCACGGACGGTCCAGTGGCTGGGCCAGACGAGGTAGACGAGCAGCAGCGCGGAGAGCAGGGGCGCGAGGCCCATCATGAGGACGGCGCGTATTCGGTGCGGTTCCTTCGCGAGCAGGCTCCGGTACCGCACCGCGTAGGCGGGCGCATCCGGCTCCGTGAGCGGACCGGCGAGTCGGCTGTAGGTGTCGTAGTCGTAGCCTTGCGGCCGCACGGTGCCTCCAGCTGTCGTCGAACGAGTCGATACCCTCACGAAAGGCGACAACCATCTGCATGTCGACCGGAGTAGCCCGGGCGGGTTGTTCCCGGCGGCGTACGGGTGAGCCCCCGGACCGAAAGGGTTCGGGGGCTCGTTCGCGCACGCCGGATCAGCCCGCCAGGTGGCGTTCCACGGTGTCGATCTTGGAGGTCAGGCCGTCGGTGACCCCGGGGCGGATGTCGGCCTTCAGGACCAGGGAGACCCGGGGAGCCCGCGCCTCCACCGCGGCGACGGCACGCTTGACGACGTCCATCACCTCGTCCCACTCCCCCTCCACGGAGGTGAACATGGCGTCGGTGCGGTTCGGCAGGCCGGACTCGCGGACGACCCGGACGGCGTCGGCGACGTACGCGCCGACCTCGTCGCCGACGCCCAGCGGGGTGACGGAGAAGGCGACGATCACGCGTTCACCGTGCCCTCGCGGCGGGCGCGGGAGGCGATGACCGCGTCCTGGGCCTCGCGCTTGAGCCTGCGCTCGGCGAAGAAGCCGCCGAAGGGGAGCACGGAGAGGACGAAGTAGAGCGCCGCCGTCTTGATGTTCCACCGGGTGCGGTTCCAGGCGTCCAGCCAGAAGAGCACGTAGAGGACGAAGAGGAAGCCGTGGATCGCGCCCATCACCGGCACCGCGTTGAAGTCCGTGGTGCGCTTCAGCACCGAGCAGACCAGCAGCAGGAGGAAGGACACGGCCTCCGGCGCGGAGACGAGCCGGAGCCGGTGGAGGGAGGAGGCGGTCTTGATGTCCACGGGTGGGGTCACCTTCGTTCGATCTTGTGAACGGATGCACAAGGGCCCGTCCATTGTGCACGCCGACTTTGCTGTCTCTTTATCCGGGGGCCCAGTACCGTCACTGCGTGGCAACGTTCCGACTCCAAGGCAGCAAAGTGCTCGCCGTCGACATGACCGGCGACTCCGTCAAGGCCAGAAACGGCTCGATGGTCGCCTACGACGGCCAGATGGCGTTCAAGAAGATGTCCGGCGGCGGCGAGGGCCTGCGGGGCATGGTCACCCGCCGCCTCACCGGCGAACAGATGGAGATGATGGAGGTGAAGGGCCAGGGGACCTGCTGGTTCGCGGACCGCGCTTCCGAGATCAGCCTCGTCTCCCTGCACGGCGACAAGCTCTGGGTCGAGGCCAGCAATCTGCTGTGCACGGACACGGGCCTGCGCACCGGCACCACCTTCACCGGGCTGCGCGGCGGAGCGACCGGCAACGGGCTCTTCACGACGACCGTCGAGGGCAGCGGCCAGGCCGCCATCATGTCCGACGGCCCGGCCGTGGTGCTGCGGGTCTCCCCCCAGTACCCGCTCTCCGTCGACCCCGGGGCGTACGTCGCCCACCAGGGGAACCTCCAGCAGAGCTTCCAGTCCGGTGTGACCTTCCGCACGTTCCTCGGCGAAGGCGGCGGCGAGGCGTTCCAGATCCGCTTCGAGGGCGACGGTCTCGTCTACGTCCAGCCCAGCGAGCGGAACACCGTCGGGGGTGACGTCTGATGCCGTTCCGTGAGATCAACTCGAAGATGGTCGAGGCCACGGTCGTGCCGGGGCAGCGCATGTTCAGCCAGCGCGGCGCGATGCTCGCCTACCGCGGCGACGTCACTTTCACGCCGAACACGGTCGGGGGCCAGGGCGGCGTGATGTCGATGATCGGCCGCCGGGTGGCCGGCGAGGCGACGCCCCTGATGACGGTCGAGGGCAGCGGCACGGTGATGTTCGGGCACGGCGGTCACCACATCCAGGTGATCCAGCTGACCGGCGACACGCTGTTCGTCGAGGCCGACCGGCTGCTCGCCTTCGACGGCACGCTGGAGCAGGGCACGATGTTCATGGGCTCCCAGGGCGGCGTCATGGGCATGGTCCGCGGCCAGGTCACCGGCCAGGGGCTCTTCACCACGACCCTGAAGGGCCACGGCGCCGTCGCCGTCATGGCGCACGGCGGCGTGATCCAGCTGCCGATCAGCCCCGGGCGCGCGGTCCACGTGGACCCGCAGGCGTACGTCGCCCATCACGGCGACGTACGGAACAAGCTGTCCACGGCGCTGGGCTGGCGCGACATGGTGGGGCGCGGCTCGGGCGAGGCGTTCCAGCTGGAGCTGAGCGGCAGTGGTGCGGTGTACGTCCAGGCGTCGGAGGAGAAGCTGTGAGCGCCCCCGTGATCCATGACCCGATGACGCTGCCGTCGGATGACAACGTCAACGCCTACACCTTCTGCGTGGAGCTCAAGGGCTCCCAGTGGTTCCTGCAGAAGGGCAAGATGATCGCCTACTACGGGCGGATCGACTTCAACGGCATCGGCCACGGCCGGCTCGACCGCCTGGTGCGGTCGTCCTTCCACTCGCCGCTGCACGCGAGCGACTGGGTGGTGGCGGAGGGCAGCGGCAAGATGCTGCTCGCCGACCGCGCCTTCGACGTCAACTCGTACGACCTGGACGAGGGCAACCTGACGATCCGTTCGGGCAATTTGCTCGCCTACCAGCCGACGCTGGCCCTGAAGCAGTCGATCGTGCCGGGCTTCGTGACGCTGATCGGCACGGGCAAGTTCGTGGCCGCCTCGAACGGCCCGGTGGTCTTCATGGAGCCCCCGCTGCGGGTGGACCCGCAGGCCCTGGTC
Organism: Streptomyces sp. NPDC053755; assembly: GCF_040677675.1. Taxonomy (NCBI): domain Bacteria; kingdom Bacillati; phylum Actinomycetota; class Actinomycetes; order Kitasatosporales; family Streptomycetaceae; genus Streptomyces; species Streptomyces sp. NPDC053755. The sequence continues at coordinate 100,675 of NZ_JBFASK010000014.1, forward strand.
GGCTGGGCGGACTGCCCGTCGCCGTGCCACCACTACGATCACGGGTACATGACGGGCGTCATGGGCGGGGTGCGGGCGCTGACGGGGCTCGGCGGCACCTCGGGCGAGGAGCACCAGTTCGAGTTCGTGGGGGCGGGCACGGTCCTGCTCCAGTCGACGGAGCTGCTCATGCCCGAGCGCGCGGCGGGCGAGACGCCCCACCAGCCGGGCGTCCCCGGGGCGCATGGTTCCGGCCATGGTTCGGCGGGGTCGGCACCGCGCCTTCCCGGACAGCTGGGGGACCTCCAGCGTCGCTTCGGGCTGTGAGCGGTAGTCTGCGGAGTGTGACGCCCTCGAACGTCTGCGCCCGTATGCCGAGGCCCGGGTGCCCGGCGTCACGTTCCGCAACTTCGTCCAGTATTCAACTTCTTAGGTAGAATCCTTATATGGAGACCGAGACGGCCACCCATTGGCTCACCGACGCCGAGCAGTGCGCCTGGCGCACCTACCTGGACGTCAACAGAATGCTGACGTACCAGCTGGAGAAGGACCTCCAGCCCTTCGGCCTGACCATGAACGACTACGAGATCCTGGTGAACCTGTCGGAGTCGGCCGACCGGCGCCTGCGGATGAGCGACCTCGCGGCGGCGACCCTGCAGTCGAAGAGCCGGCTCTCCCACCAGATCACCCGGATGGAGACCGCCGGACTCGTGCGACGCGAGAACTGCGAGTCGGACCGGCGCGGTCTGTTCGCGGTCCTGACGGACCACGGCATGGACACCATGGGCAAGGTGGCCCCGCACCACGTCGATTCGGTGCGCCGGCACTTCATCGACCAGCTGAGCCCCGAGGCCCTCGCCGATCTGCACGAGTCCCTCAAGCCGGTCGCCGACCAGCTCAGGGGCCGCCGGGGCAAGCCCTGAGGAGCGTCCGGAGAGTACCGGCCCCCGCCCGACGGGCGGGGGCCGCGGCGTCCGGATCGCGCGTGCGGGGCGTCGCGGCCCAGGCGGGACCCGCCGGACACGACGCTAGGCCTCCGGCTGCTCCGGGCTTCCGGCCCGGGGCAGCCGGAGGACGAAGCACGCGCCCCCGGACGCGGCGGCCGTCACGGTGAGGTCGCCGCCGTGGCGGCGGGCGACGTCACGGGCGATGGCGAGACCCAGCCCCGCACCGCCCTCGTCGCGGGCGCGGGCGTCGTCCAGCCGGACGAACCGCTCGAAGACCCGCTCGCGCTCGGCCTCGGGGACGCCCGTGCCGTCGTCCGCGACCTCCAGGTAGATCCACGGGCCGTGCGCCCGGACGGTGGCCGTGACCCGCTCCCGCGCGTGACGCCGGGCGTTGTCCAGGAGGTTGGCCACGACCCGGGACAGCTGGGCCCGGGAGCCCTCCGCCGCGTCGCCCTCCTCGGCTTCCACGCGGACGTCGGTCCCGTCTCCGGCACGGTCCGCGACCTCCACGCGCACCAACTCCGCCAGGTCCACCCGCGTGTGGGCCGGCCGCTCCCCCGCGTCCAGCCGTGCGAGCAGCAGCAGGTCGGCGGCGAGCCGCTGGAGCCGTACGGTGTCCTCGACGGCGCCCGGGACGTCGAGGAGCGCCGGATGCGCGACGCCCACCTCCAGCTGCGTCCGCAGGCTGGCGAGGGGGCTGCGCAGTTCGTGCGAGGCGTCCGCGACGAAGCGCCGCTGCCGCTCCACCGAGGTCTCCAGCGCGGCCAGCGTCTCGTTCGTGGTCCGGGCGAGCCGGGCGACCTCGTCGTGCGTGCCCGGCTCCGGCACCCGCCGGGAGAGGTCCTGCGACGCGGTGATCTCGGCCATCTCGCGACGGATGGACTCCACCGGCCGCAGCGCCCGCCGCGTCACGAGCCAGGTCACGGCGCCGACCACGGCGAGCAGTACGGGCAGGCCGGCCAGCATGACGACGGACGCGGTGCGCACCGCGTCCCGCTGCGCCGCCAGCGGCGCGCCGGCGTGCACGAGGACCGTTCCGCCCCGGGGGTCCGTCACCTCCACCTCGGCGAACCGGTATTCCGCGCTCTCGCCGTCCACCGTGGCCCGCCCCTGGCCGTGCCCGGTGACGACGCCCGCACCCCCGGCGTCGGGATCGTCGTCCTCCTCGTCGTCCCGCGCGGCTTCGGCGCCGGTCTCCGGCCGGACGTCGGAGGTGCCGGTACCGCTGATGGCCGTCAGTCCCTCGCTCACCGCGAGCGCCCGGCCCCGCGCGTCGACGACCTGGACCGGGTGGTCGTCCCCGTCCGGGAGGTCGAGGGCGGGGTAGGGCGTGCCCGCGGCGATCCGGGCGGCGATCTCCCGGCCGGCGGCGTCGGCCTCCGCGTCCGCCCGGCCGGTGAGGTTGCCGCGCAGCGACAGCAGCACGGCGATGCCCGCGGCGATCAGGGCCAGTGCCACCACCAGCGTCGCGCCGAGCGTGGTCCTCGCCCGCACGGAGGCGAAGGGCCTGCGGCTCACGGGGTCTCCAGCCGGTATCCGGCGCCGCGCACCGTCCCGATCAGCGCGGCGCCCAGCTTGCGGCGCAGCGTGCTGATGTACACCTCCACGATGTTCGGGTCGCCGTCGTAGGCGAAGTCCCAGACGTGCTCCAGGATCTCCGCCTTGGAGACGACCGCGCCGGGGCGCACGGCGAGCTGTTCGAGGACGGCGAACTCCTTGGCGGTGAGCGGGACCTCCTCCTGGCCGCGGTGTACGCGGCGGGCCGCGGTGTCGACCCGCAGCGCACCGATCTCCAGCACGGGCGGCGTGCCGCCGCCGGAGTGCCGGCGCCGCAGCAGCGCCTTGACCCGGGCCACCAGGACGACGTACGAGAACGGCTTGGTGAGGTAGTCGTCCGCCCCCGTGTCCAGGCCCTCCGCCTCGTCGTACTCGCCGTCCTTGGCGGTCAGCATCAGGATCGGCACGTCGTCGCCCGCGGCGCGCAGGGCGGCGCAGACCCGGTAGCCGTTCATGCCGGGCAGCATGATGTCGAGCACGATCAGGTCGTACGCCGTGCCGCTCGCCCGGTGCAGTCCCTCCAGGCCGTCGTGGACGACGTCGACGGCGTAGCCCTCCGCCGTCAGGCCCTTGGCCAGGGACAGGGCGAGGCGCTGCTCGTCCTCCACGATCAGCAGCCGGGAGGGGTGACGCGGAGCGTCCCGGTCAGGGTGGTGGTGGGCGACGGGACGACGGGAGGGGTGACGCGGAGCGTCCCGGTCAGGGTGGTGGTGGGCGACGGGAGGGAGCATGGGGACCAGGTTCCCGCACCGCACCTGAAGACGCCTTCAGGTCTTCAGCGTGGCTTCAGGTCGGGTTCCGCAGAGTGGTCCGTGTCGGAACGAACGAGCGAACCGGTCGGAGGACCTCATGAAGCGCAACATCGTCATCGCCACCGTCGCGGCGGCCGCGGTCGTCTGCGGCGGGACCGCGGTCGCGTTCGCGGACGGCGCGGGCACCGGCGGCAGTGCGGGTGGCCGGTGCGGCACGGCGGAGGCGTCGGACGCGAAGGTGACCGCCGTCGAGGCGATCGACGCGGCCCTCTCGGCGCAGCCCGGCACGACCGTCTCCGCCGACCTCGACCTGGACGACGAGGGCGAGGGTGAGGGATCGGAGGACCGGGGCTGGGAGGTCGGCATCCTCGGCAAGGGCACGACCTCGTACACGGTTCAGGTGGACGCCACGACGGGCAAGGTCCTCGGCAAGGAGACGGAGAAGGACGACGACGAGGACGCCCGGCGGGCGCTGCGGGGCGCCTCCGTCGACGCGCGGCAGGCCGCCGAGGCCGCCACCGCGAAGGGCTTCGTCACCTCGGTCGACCTGGGCGACGACGGCCGCTCGCCGGGCTGGGACGTGGAGACGGCTTCCGGCGCCTGGCGGGTCGATCCCACGACGGGGAAGCTCACGGCGGACCGCGGCGAGGGGGCGGACACGAAGGAGGACGCCGCCGACGCGCGGGACGACGGGCAGGACGACGGGCAGGACGACGCGCGGGACGACGGCGCCGGGACCCGGCAGGGCGCCCAGGACGACGGCCGGGACACCCCGGACGACTCCCACGTCACCCGGGACGACGCCTGATCACCGGCATGGCAAGGGCCCGGTACGCGTGCGCGTACCGGGCCCTTGCCGACTTCGAGACCGACCGGCGGACTCGTCGGCCGCCCGCCCGTCAGTTGCCCGTCAGGCTCGCGATCAGTTCGTCCGACGCGGCGTACGGGTCCAGCTCCCCGGCGACGATGCGGTCCGCCAGCGCGTCCAGGCGGCGGTCGCCGTGCAGGTCGCCGATGCGCTCGCGCAGGGCCGTGACCGCGATCGTCTCGACCTCGCGCGCCGAGCGCGAGCGGCGCCGTTCCGCCAGGACCCCGTGCTCCTCCATCCAGGCGCGGTGCTTCTCCAGGGCCTCCACGACCTCGTCGATGCCCTCGCCCCGCGCCGCGACCGTCTTGACGATCGGCGGCCGCCAGTCACCCGGCCCCCGCGCCTCGCCGAGGCCGAGCATGTGGTTCAGCTCGCGCGCCGTGGCGTCGGCGCCGTCCCGGTCCGCCTTGTTGACCACGTACACGTCGCCGATCTCCAGGATGCCCGCCTTCGCGGCCTGGATCCCGTCGCCCATGCCGGGCGCGAGCAGCACGACCGAGGTGTCGGCCTGGGAGGCGATCTCCACCTCCGACTGACCGACCCCGACCGTCTCGACGAGGACGACGTCGCAGCCCGCCGCGTCCAGGACGCGGATGGCCTGCGGGGCCGCCCACGCGAGACCGCCCAGGTGTCCCCGCGTCGCCATCGAGCGGATGTACACGCCCGGGTCGGAGGCGTGCTCGGACATCCGGACCCGGTCGCCGAGCAGCGCTCCCCCGCTGAACGGGGAGGACGGGTCGACCGCCAGGACGCCGACCCGCTTCCCGGCCCGCCGGTAGGCGGCGACCAGGGCGGACGTCGACGTCGACTTGCCCACGCCGGGCGAGCCGGTCAGGCCCACGACGTAGGCGCCGCCGGTCAGCGGCGCGAGCGCCGCCATCACCTCGCGCAGCTGCGGGGACGCCCCCTCCACCAGCGAGATCAGCCGGGCCACGGCGCGCGGCCGGCCCTCCCGTGCCTGGGCCACCAGTTCGGGGACGTCCACCATGTTCAACCGCTCCTTGCTTCCGGTGCTACTTGCCGGGTACGCGAACGATCAGAGCGTCACCCTGACCGCCGCCGCCGCACAGCGCCGCCGCGCCGACGCCGCCGCCGCGCCGCTTGAGTTCCAGCGCCAGGTGCAGCACCACGCGGGCGCCGGACATGCCGATGGGGTGGCCGAGCGCGATCGCGCCGCCGTTGACGTTCACCTTTTCCGGGGTAACGCCCAGGTCCTTCATTGACTGGACGGCGACCGCCGCGAAGGCCTCGTTGATCTCGATGAGGTCGAGGTCCTCGACGCCCAGGCCCTCCTTCTTCAGGGCGTGGGCGATGGCGTTGGACGGCTGCGACTGGAGCGAGTTGTCCGGGCCGGCGACGTTGCCGTGGGCGCCGATCTCGGCGATCCACTCCAGGCCGAGCTCCTCCGCCTTGGCCTTGCTCATCACGACCACGGCGGCGGCGCCGTCCGAGATCTGCGAGGAGGTGCCGGCGGTGATGGTGCCGTCCTTGGCGAAGGCCGGACGGAGCTTGCCGAGGGACTCGGCGGTCGTCTCGCCGCGGATGCCCTCGTCCTGGGAGAAGACGACCGGCTCGCCCTTGCGCTGCGGGATCTCGACCGGGGTGATCTCGGCCTCGAAGATGCCGTTCTTCTGCGCGGCGGCGGCCCGCTGGTGCGAGAGCGCGGCGATCTCGTCCTGCTCGGGGCGGGCGATGCCGAGACGCGTGTTGTGCTTCTCGGTGGACTCGCCCATCGCGATGTTCTCGAAGGCGTCGGTGAGGCCGTCGTACGCCATCGCGTCGAGCATCTCGATCGCGCCGTACTTGTAGCCCTCACGGGACTTCGGCAGCAGGTGCGGGGCGTTGGTCATCGACTCCTGGCCGCCGGCGACGACGATGTCGAACTCGCCCGCGCGGATCAGCTGGTCGGCGAGCGCGATGGCGTCGAGCCCGGAGAGACACACCTTGTTGATGGTGAGGGCCGGGACGTTCATCGGGATGCCGGCCTTGACGGCGGCCTGGCGCGCGGGGATCTGGCCGGCACCCGCCTGGAGCACCTGCCCCATGATCACGTACTGCACCTGGTCGCCGCCGATGCCGGCGCGGTCGAGCGCGGCCTTGATGGCGAAGCCGCCGAGGTCCGCGCCCGAGAAGGACTTGAGGGAGCCGAGCAGCCGTCCCATGGGCGTGCGGGCGCCCGCGACGATCACTGAGGTGGTACCGGTCGTTCCAGACATGAGGCACAGCCCCTTGAGATGAGGAGTGAACGAGGGTTTACCGCCAATGTACTGAGCGGTGCCACGTGGGGTCACCGGCCGGCCGGTGTGACGGCGCGCACGTTGCGTAACCACTGCGCGGGGGATGCACTGGGACCATGCTGACGCGAATCGACCACATCGGGATCGCCTGTTTCGACCTCGACAAGACCGTCGAGTTCTACCGTGCGACCTACGGTTTCGAGGTGTTCCACTCCGAGGTGAACGAGGAGCAGGGCGTCCGCGAGGCCATGCTCAAGATCAACGACACCTCCGACGGCGGAGCCTCCTACCTCCAGCTCCTGGAGCCCACCCGCGAGGACTCCGCGGTGGGCAAGTGGCTGGCGAAGAACGGCGAGGGTGTCCACCACATCGCCTTCGGCACCGCGGACGTCGACGGCGACGCCGCCGACATCCGCGGCAAGGGTGTGCGGGTCCTCTACGACGAGCCGCGGATCGGCTCCATGGGCTCCCGGATCACCTTCCTGCACCCCAAGGACTGTCACGGCGTACTGACCGAACTGGTCACGTCCGCCGAGCCGTCGGGTGACCACTCCTCGGCGGAGCACTGACCTCCGGATTCCTGGCCCGGTAGAGTGGGCGGCTCCGGGCCGGGGCCGGTCGGTGCCGCACGCCATGCGGCGTCGTAGTCGGGGTATCCGATCTGTCACCATTCCCCGGGGGGCCCGTTCGCCGGGGAACGGATCTCATTGGAGTGTTTGCGACCAGGGGACGGATGGGACCGCGCAGTGCGGGGCTACGAACGCCAGGAGAGCCACCGAGCTGAAGACGACCATCTTTCGCGGTTCGAAGCCGAGATGGACCGGCTGAAGACCGAGCGGGAGAAGGCCGTCCAGCACGCCGAGGACCTCGGTTACCAGGTCGAGGTCTTGCGCGCCAAGCTCCACGAGGCGCGCCGCACCATCGCATCCCGCCCGGCCTACGACAGCGCGGACATCGGCTACCAGGCCGAGCAGCTGCTGCGCAACGCGCAGATCCAGGCCGACCAGCTGCGCCAGGACGCCGAGCGCGAGCTGCGAGAGGCCCGTGCCCAGACCCAGCGCATCCTCCAGGAGCACGCCGAGCACCAGGCACGGCTCCAGGCCGAGCTGCACACGGAGGCCGTCCAGCGCCGTCAGCGCCTGGACCAGGAGCTGGCCGAGCGCCGTCAGACCGTCGAGGCGCACGTCAACGAGAACGTCGCCTGGGCCGAGCAGCTGCGCGCCCGTACGGAGTCCCAGGCACGGCGCCTGATGGAGGAGTCCCGCGCCGAGGCCGAGCAGGCGCTCGCCGCCGCGCGCGCCGAGGCCACCCGGCTCGCCGAGGACACCCGCCAGCGCGTCGGTGCGGAGGCCGAGGCCGCCCGTGCCGAGGCCGAAGCGATTCTGCTGCGCGCCCGCAAGGACGCCGAGCGGCTCCTCAACGCCGCGTCCACCCAGGCCCAGGAGGCCACCAGCCACGCCGAGCGGCTCCGCTCGAGCGCCAGCACCGAGACCGACCAGGCCCGCCGGCAGGCCACCGAGCTGTCCCGCGCCGCCGAGCAGCGCCTCCAGGAGGCCGAGGACCGCCTCCGCGAGGCCCGCGCGGAGGCCGAGAAGGCGCTCACCGAGGCCAAGGAGGCGGCCGCCAAGCAGCTGTCGTCCGCCGAGTCGGTCAACGAACAGCGCACGCGTACGGCCAAGGCGGAGATCGCCCGGCTCGTCGGCGAGGCCACCAAGGAGGCCGAGTCCCTCAAGGCGGAGGCCGAGGAGAAGCTCCGCGAGGCGAGCGCGGAGGCCGAGAAGCTGGTCTCGGAGGCGTCCGAGAAGGCGCGTACGGTCGCCGCCGAGGACTCCGCGGCCGCCCTCGCCAAGGCCGCGAGGACCGCGGAAGAGGTCCTCACCAAAGCGTCCGAGGACGCCCAGGCGACCACCCGCAAGGCATCGGAGGAGGCCGAGCGGATCCGGCGCGAGGCCGAGGCCGAGGCCGACCGGCTGCGCAACCAGGCCGAGGAGCAGGCCGGGGAGCTGCTCGGTTCGGCGAAGGACGACACCAAGGAGTACCGCGCCAAGACGGTCGAGCTGCAGGAGGAGGCGCGCCGGCTGCGCGGCGAGGCCGAGCAGCTGCGCGCCGAGGCGATCGCCGAGGGCGAGAGGATCCGCGGCGAGGCGCGGCGCGAGGCCGTCCAGCAGATCGAGGAGGCGGCCAGGACCGCCGAGGAGCTGCTGACCAAGGCGCGTACCGACGCCGACGAGCTGCGGGCGAGCGCGGGCGCCGAGAGCGAGCGGGTCCGCTCCGAGGCGATGGAGCGCGCGCAGACGCTGCGGACCCAGGCCGAGGAGACGCTGGAGCGCACCCGCGCCGAGGCCGAGCGGATGCGCTCCGAGGCCGAGGAGCAGGCGGAGTCCGTCAAGGAGGCGGCCGAGAGGACCGCGACCGAGCTGCGCGAGGAGGCCGAACGGGCCGCCGCGGCCCGGCACGCCGAGGCGGCCGAGGAGCTGACCCGGCTGCACACCGAGGCGGAGTCGCGGGTCGAGAACGCCGGCCGCGAGCTGTCCGACGCCCGCGCCGAGAGCGAGCGGATCCGCCGCGAGGCCGCCGAGGAGACCGAGCGGCTGCGCACCGAGGCCGCCGAGCGGATCCGTACGCTCCAGGCTCAGGCCGAGCAGGAGGCGGAGCGGCTGCGCACGGAGGCCGCGGCGGACGCGTCCACCGCGCGCGCCGAGGGCGAGAGCGTCGCCGTCCGGCTGCGGACGGAGGCGTCGGCGGAGGCCGAACGGCTGAAGTCCGAGGCGCAGGAGACCGCCGACCGTGTCCGGGCCGAGGCCGCCGCCGCGGCCGAGCGGGTCGCCGCCGAGGCGGCGGAGGCACTGGCCGCCGCGCAGGAGGAGGCCAACCGGCGCCGCCGGGAGGCCGAGGAGACGCTGGAGTCGGCCCGTTCCGAGGCCGGCCGGGAGCGCGAGCACGCCCGCGAGCAGTCCGAGGAGCTGCTCGCCTCCGCCCGCAAGCGGGTGGAGGAGGCGCAGGCCGAGGCCCAGCGTCTGGTCGAGGAGGCGGACCGCCGGGCCACCGAGATGGTGTCCGCCGCCGAGCAGACGGCCAAGGAGGTCCGGGACTCCGTCGCCGGTCTGCAGGAGCAGGCCGAGGAGGAGATCGCCGGTCTGCGCAGCGCCGCCGAGCACGCGGCGGAGCGCACCAGGTCCGAGGCGCAGGAGGAGGCGGACCGGGTCCGCGCCGACGCGTACGAGGAGCGGGAGCGGGCCACCGAGGACGCGAACCGCATCCGGACGCGCGCCCAGGAGGATTCCGAGGCCGCCAAGGCGCTGGCCGAGCGGACGGTCACGGACGCGATCGCCGAGGCGGACAAGCTCCGCACGGACACCGCGGAGTACGCCCAGCGGGTCCGCACCGAGGCGACGGACTCGCTGGCCTCGGCCGAGCAGGACGCGGCCCGCACCCGTGCGGACGCCCGCGAGGACGCCAACCGCATCCGCTCCGAGGCCGCGGCCCAGGCGGACACGCTGGTCGGCGAGGCGTCGGCCGAGGCCGAGCGGCTCACCGCCGAGGCGGAGCGGCTGCGCAACCAGGCCGAGCAGGTCAGGGCGGACGGTGAGACGGAGGCCGAGGCGCTGCGGGCGGCGGCCCGCGCCGACGGCGAGCGGGTGCTGGACGAAGCCCGCGAGGCGGCCGACAAGCGCCGCGCCGACGCCGCCGAGCAGGCCGACCAGCTCGTGGGCGAGGCCACGGCGGAGGCCGAGCGGATCACCGCCGAGGCGGCGGAGCTGTGGGACACCACCGAGCGGGACGCGCTGCGGCTGCGGAGCGAGGCGGAGCAGGTCAAGAAGGACGGCGAGGCGCACGCGGAGGCGCTGCGGGCTGCCGCGCTGGCCGACAGCGACCAGGTGCTGGACGAGGCCCGCAAGGCCGCCGACAAGCGGCGTTCGGACGCCGCCGAGCAGGCCGACCAGCTCATCGGCGAGGCGACCCGGGAGGCCGAGCGGATCACGGCCGAGGCCATGGAGCTCGCGGAGTCTCTGGCGGCCGACGCGTCACAGCAGGCCGAGGTGACGGTGGCCCGGGCGTCCGACGAGGCGGAGCGGCTGCGGGCCGAGGCCGCCGAGACGGTGGGGGCGGCCCAGCAGGCAGCCGAGCGGATCCGGGCGGAGGCCGAAAGGGTCCGCGAGGACGCCGAGTCGGCGGCGGAGCAGATGCGCTCGGAGGCGCGTTCGGAGGCGGACCGTACGCTCGACGAGGCGCGCGAGGCCGGTGCCAAGCGGCGTTCGGACGCCGCCGAGCAGGCGGACCAGCTCATGGCGAAGGCGCAGGAGGAGGCGCTGCGCGCCACCACCGAGGCGGAGTCGCAGGCGGACACGATGGTCGGCGCGGCCCGCAAGGAGGCCGAGCGGATCGTCGCCGAGGCGACCGTCGAGGGCAACTCGCTGGTGGAGAAGGCGCGCACCGACGCGGACGAGCTCCTGGTGGGCGCGCGCGGCGACGCGACGGCCATAAGGGAGCGGGCCGAGGAGCTGCGGGCCCGGATCGAGGGCGAGATCGAGGAGCTCCACGAGCGGGCGCGGCGCGAGACGGCCGAGCAGATGAAGACGGCCGGCGAGCGTGTGGACAAGCTGGTGAAGGCGGCGACCGAGCAGCAGGCCGAGGCCGAGGCGAAGGCGAAGGAGCTGATCGCGGAGGCGAGTTCCGAGGCGAGCAAGGTCCGGATCGCCGCCGTGAAGAAGGCCGAGGCGCTCCTGAAGGAAGCGGAGCAGAAGAAGTCGTCGCTCGTCGGCGAGGCCGAGAGGATCAAGGCGGAGGCCGAGAGCGAGGCCGAGAAGATGATCTCCGAGGGTCAGCGCGAGCTGGACGTGCTGGTGCGCCGTCGCGAGGACATCAATGCCGAGATCTCCCGTGTCCAGGACGTCCTCGAAGCGTTGGAGTCTTTCGAGACACCGACCGCCGGGGCCAAATCCGCCGGGGGGATGGCCGCCAAGGCGGGTGCGTCGGCGGGGGTTACACGTTCGAGTGGCAAGCCTTCCGAGGGGTAGCCACTCAAAAGGCTGGACATTCTCCAGATCAAACGGGCATCCGCTCGATGACACGCCGCTTCGGCCCCTAGGATTCCCCCTAACACCTCACCGGTCTCATTCGACAGGAACCCCATGAGCGACACTTCCTCCCCCTTCGGCTTCGAGCTCGTGCGGCGTGGTTACGACCGCGGTCAGGTGGACGACCGCATTACCAAGCTCGTCGCCGACCGTGACAGTGCTCTGGCCCGAATCACCTCTCTGGAAAAGCGCATCGAGGAACTCCACCTCGAGACGCAGAACGCCCAGGCCCAGGTCACCGACGCCGAGCCGTCGTACGCCGGTCTGGGCGCCCGCGTCGAGAAGATCCTCCGCCTCGCCGAGGAGGAGGCCAAGGACCTGCGCGAGGAGGCCCGTCGCGCCGCCGAGCAGCACCGCGAGCTGGCCGAGTCGGCCGCCCAGCAGGTGCGCAACGACGCCGAGTCGTTCGCGGCGGAGCGCAAGGCGAAGGCCGAGGACGAGGGCGTCCGGATCGTCGAGAAGGCGCAGGGCGAGGCCAACTCGCTGCGTGGCGAGGCGCAGAAGGACGCGCAGTCCAAGCGCGAGGAGGCGGACGCCCTCTTCGAGGAGACCCGTGCCAAGGCCGCCCAGGCCGCCGCGGACTTCGAGACGAACCTGGCCAAGCGCCGGGAGCAGTCGGAGCGCGACCTGGCCTCGCGCCAGGCCAAGGCCGAGAAGCGCCTCGCCGAGATCGAGCACCGCGCCGAGCAGCTGCGCCTGGAGGCGGAGAAGCTGCGGACGGACGCGGAGCGCCGTGCCCGCCAGACGGTGGAGACCGCGCAGCGCCAGGCCGAGGACATCGTGGCCGACGCGAACGCCAAGGCCGACCGGATCCGCTCGGAATCGGAGCGCGAGCTCGCCGCTCTGACGAACCGCCGCGACTCCATCAACGCCCAGCTGACCAACGTCCGCGAGATGCTGGCCACGCTGACCGGTGCCGCCGTGGCGGCGGCCGGCTCCCCGATCGACGACGAGCCGGCCCCCCGCGGCGTCCCGGCCCAGCAGTCGCGCTGAGCCCCAGGGCCCTGGGCCCCTGGGCCTGCGGCGAGCGAGCCGAAGGGGCGCGCGGCCGTCGAGAGGGAGAACGCGCACAGGTCCCGAGGAACGAGGGGCCGAGCACGTCGACCGCCGATGGCCGCCCCACGCGCCCCGGAGGCGAGCCGAGCCCGTGAACAGAGGGGAAAACCCTCCGCCATTCCAGTGGCGGAGGGTTTTTCGCGCCCTTAGGTTGGTACGCATGATCGAGCTCGAGGGCCTCACGAAGCGATACGGCGCGAAGACGGCGGTCGACCACCTCTCCTTCCAGGTCCGGCCGGGCATGGTGACCGGCTTCCTCGGACCCAACGGCGCCGGCAAGTCGACGACGATGCGCATGATGCTCGACCTGGACAACCCGACCAGCGGGACGGTCCGGATCGACGGCAGGCACTACCGCGAACTCCAGGAGCCGCTCAAGTACATCGGGGCGCTCCTCGACGCCAAGGCGATGCACGGCGGCCGGTCCGCGTACAACAACCTCCTCTGCCTCGCGCAGGCGAACCGCATTCCGGAGAACCGGGTGGGCGAGGTCCTCGACCTGGTCGGCCTGACGCAGGTCGCGAAGAAGAAGTCGAAGGGCTTCTCCCTCGGCATGGGGCAGCGGCTGGGAATCGCCTCGGCCCTTCTCGGCAACCCCGAGATCCTGATGTTCGACGAACCCGTCAATGGTCTGGACCCCGAGGGAATTCACTGGATCCGCAATCTCATGAAGGCGCTCGCCGCCGAAGGCCGGACGATCTTCGTTTCCAGCCATCTGATGAGTGAAATGGCCCTGACGGCCGATCACCTGATCGTGATCGGTCAGGGGAAGTTGCTGGCGGACACGTCGATGGCGGATTTCATCCAGCAGAATTCGCGGAGTTACGTACGACTCCGCTCGCCGCAGCGCGAGGGGCTGCGGGACGTCCTGCACGCCAACGGCTTCACCGCCGTCGAAGCGGATGACGGCGCGCTGGAGGTGGACGGCGCCACGACCGAGAAGCTGGGTGAACTGGCCGCCGCGAGCGGGCTGGTGCTGCACGAACTGAGCGCGCAGCGGGCTTCCCTGGAGGAGGCGTTCATGCAGATGACGGCCGGTGCGGTGGAGTACCACGCGCACGGCACGGACGTGCGGGGCGTGGACGCGCCCGGCGCGGACGGTCCCCGCTGGGGCGAGACGACCACCGGCCCCCGCTGGGGCGACACCACCAAGGGAGCCTGAACGATGGCAGCCGTATCCGCGGTCCTGCAGTCCGAGTGGACGAAGATCCGGACGGTCTCCTCGACCGTCTGGACGCTGGCGAGCGCGCTCCTGGTGACGGTGGCGATGGGCGCGGCGCTGTGCGCGCTGCTCAAGTCGACGTTCGACGACCTGTCCGCCGCCGAGCAGGCGACCTTCGACCCGACGTTCATCAGCTTCTCGGGGATGGTGCTCGGCCAGCTGGCGATGGTGGTCTTCGGCGTCCTGGTGGTGGGCACCGAGTACAGCTCCGGGATGATCCGCACCTCGCTGGCCGCCGTCCCGCAGCGTGCCTCGTTCCTCTTCTCCAAGATCGCGGTGGCCGGGGCGCTCGCCCTGGTCGTCGGGCTGGCGACCAGCTTCCTGTCGTTCTTCCTGGGACAGGCGCTCCTCGGCGAGCACCGCACCTCGCTGGGCGCGGACAACGTCCTGCGGGCGGTGATCGGCGGCGGGCTCTACATGGGCCTGATCGCGATCTTCTCGATGGGGGTGGCGACGATGCTGCGTTCGTCGATGCTCTCGCTCGGCATCCTGGTGCCGTTCTTCTTCCTGATCTCGCAGATCCTGTCGGCGGTCCCCAAGGCGAAGGAGGTCGCCCTGTACTTCCCCGACCAGGCCGGTTCCAAGATCATGCAGGTCCTGCCGGACGCGATGAACACGGAGAAGGCCCCGTACGGCCCCTGGGGCGGGCTCGGCATCATGCTGCTGTGGGTGGCGGCCTCGCTGATCGGCGGCTATCTGGTCCTGAAGCGGCGGGACGCGTAGCTGATGTCTCATGCTTCGCCGGAACCGTCAATGGCTCGATAAGCTCCTAGCTCATACGGGGGGCTCGGGCCGACGGCCACGGCCCCGACGACGACCTGACCTGTCGATGGGGCTGGAGAATGATCGAGGCAGTCGGCCTGACGAAGCGCTACGGCGCCAAGACGGCCGTGTACAACCTTTCCTTCCAGGTGCGGCCCGGGACAGTGACGGGGTTCCTGGGGCCCAACGGCTCCGGCAAGTCGACCACCATGCGGATGATCCTCGGCCTGGACCGGCCGACGTCCGGGCACGTCACGATCGGCGGGCACCCCTTCCGGCAGCTTCCCAACGCACCCCGGCAGGTCGGCGCGCTGCTCGACGCCAAGGCCGTGCACGGCGGCCGCAGCGCCCGCAGCCATCTGCTGTCGCTCGCCCAGCTCGCCGGGATCCCGGCGCAGCGGGTGGACGAGGTGCTGGGGGTCGTCGGCCTCCAGGACGTCGCCAAGCGCCGCTCCAGCGGCTTCTCGCTGGGCATGGGTCAGCGGCTCGGGATCGCGGCGGCGCTCCTCGGCGACCCGCAGGTCCTCCTGTTCGACGAGCCGGTCAACGGTCTCGACCCCGAAGGCATCCTCTGGGTCCGCAACCTGATGAAGAAGCTGGCCGCCGAGGGCCGCACGGTCTTCGTCTCCAGCCACCTCATGAGCGAGATGGCGCTGACCGCCGACCACCTGATCGTGATCGGCCGGGGCCAGCTGCTCGCGGACATGAGCGTGAAGGACTTCATCTCGGCGAACTCCGCGGACTTCGCCCGCGTGCGGACCCCGCAGGGCGAGCCGGAGCCCCGGGAGAAGCTGACCGCCGCGCTGATCGAGGCCGGCGGCCGGGTGATGTCCGAGCCGGACGGGGCGCTGCGGGTGACCGGCCTTCCCCTGCCGCGCATCAGCGACCTGGCGCACGAGGCGGACGTACGGCTCTGGGAGCTGTCGCCGCACCAGGCGTCGCTGGAGGAGGCGTACATGCGGATGACGCAGAGCGCGGTCGACTACCGCTCCACCGAGGACCAGCTGGCTCACCTCCAGCAGCCGCAGCCGGCCCACCTCCAGCAGCAGCCCGCCCCGTACGTGGCGCCCGAGGTGCCGCAGCAGGGCTGGTACGCCCCGCCGCCGCCCGGACAGAACCCGTACGCGACGCAGAGCGAGCCCGACCCGAACGCCGAGGACGCCCGATGACCACCCCCTACTCGTACGTCTCCCCCATTCCGGTCCGCAGGGCCCACCTCGGTGACGCTCTCGCCTCGGAGTGGACCAAGATCCGCTCGGTGCGCTCCACGATGTGGACGCTCGGGGTCATGGTGCTGCTGATGCTCGGCATCGGTCTGGGCGTGGCCGCGGTGGTGTCGGCGTCGAGCGTCTCCCCGCAGGACGAGTCGGCGCTCGGCTTCGGCTTCTTCGGTGTGCTCCTCGGCTCGATCTGCGTGATCACGCTCGGCGTGCTGACGATCGCCTCCGAGTACGGCACCGGCATGATCCGCACCACCATGACCGCGTGCCCGAGCCGGGGCCGGATCCTGACGGCGAAGGCGATCGTCTTCTTCCTGCTCGTCTTCACCGTCACGACGGTGACCGCGACCGTCGTCGCGATGGCGCAGGTGGCGATGATCGACGCGGTCGAGCCCAGCGGCTCGGAGTGGCTGCGGGCCACGGTCGGCGCCGGGCTGTTCATCGCCCTGGTGGGGCTGCTGGCGCTCGCCGTCGGCACGATGGTCCGCCACTCCGCGGGTGCGATCACGGTCATGATCGGTGTGCTGCTGCTGCCGCTGGTCGCGGCGATGTTCATGTTCTCGGAGTCGCTGGCGAAGCTGCAGGAGTGGCTGCTGGCGTACGCGATCCCGAGCCAGCTGATCGCGCTGTACGCGGGCCGGTCGGCGGTCGCCGACTCCGGCCCGGCGGGCTGGGAGCCGGTGTGGATCCTGCTGGGCGTCACGGCGCTGGCGATGGGCGGCGCCTACGCCCTGCTGAACAGCCGGGACGTCTGACCGCCGGCGCGACTTCCGCCACACGCCCTAGTACTTCGGCGCGTTCCGGGACCGCTGCACCCGCGAGGTGCGGCGGTCCTTGGCGTTCCAGCACGCCTTGTGCCAGTGGCGCCGGTCCTCCACCCCGCCGTACTCGGGCCAGGCGACGACATGGGGTGCGCCGCCGGGGATCTCCTGGTCGCAGCCGGGGCAGCGGTAGCGCTTGCCGGGCGCGCTCGCCCCGGCCACGTGCCGCACGCACCACTCCTCGCCCTGCCAGGACTCGGTGCGCTGCGAGCCTCCGTACCGGTCGGCTCCCGCGCCCAGGGGATCGGGCTTCTCGCCGCCATGGGGGCGGTTGCGACGCGGGGACACGAATCACCTCACGGGGGCCGGGTACACGGACGGTTCCTTCAAGCCTACGGGCCGCGACGAGGTGGCCCTGCCCCCCCTCCAGGCGGAGTTAGCGGAAAATCGCAAGAACTTCACGAGGGGCCGTTGCCTTTGGCACGTGTCAGACGTTGTTGCCGGTACGAGGGGGGAGAACCGCGTCGGCCGCAAGGAGGCAGAAGGCGATGCGCGTGGGTACGTTTGTTCTGGCCGCCCAGTTCCCGGGCCAGGGCCAGGGAGAGGCGCTGCACCGAGCGGTGCGGACCGCCGAAGTGGCCGAGGAGTCGGGGCTCGACTCCGTCTGGCTCGCCGAGCACCATTTCGTTCCGTACGGCGTCTGTCCGTCGGCCGTGACCCTGGCCGCGCTGCTGCTCGGCCGCACGCGCCGCATCCGGGTCGGCACGGCGGTCAGCGTGCTGCCGACCGTCCACCCGGTCGCCCTGGGCGAGCAGGCGGCGCTGCTGCACCTCACCTCCGGCGGCCGGTTCACCCTGGGGGTGGGCCGGGGCGGGCCATGGGTCGATCTGGAGGTGTTCGGGGCCGGCCTGGAGGCGTACGACCAGGGCTTCCCCGAAGCGCTCGACCTGCTGCTGCGGTGGCTGTCCGAACCGCGGGTCGGGGCCGCGGGAGAACGATTCGCCTTCCGCGAGGTGGCCGTCGTCCCCCGCGCCGGCGAGCTCATCGGCGGGGAGGCCTCGCCCGAGGTGGTGGTCGCCTGCACCTCCCCGAACAGCGTCCGGCTGGCGGCCGAACGCGGGCTTCCGATGCTGCTCGGGATGCACTGCGGCGACGAGGAGAAGGCCGAGATGGTGGCCGCCTGGCGACGCTTCGCCCGCGAGGCCGGACGCACCCCGGACGAGACCGCCCGGATCGGCGCCGGCCACGTCTCGGCGGGCGTGGTCCAGATCGCGGACTCGCGGGCGGACGCGGCCGAGGCTCTGGTGAAGGCCATGCCGGGCTGGCTGAAGCAGGGCCTGGACGCCCACGTCACCGTGGACGGGCGGCACCGCTCGATGCGGGATCCCGTCGCGTACACGGAGCTGCTGTGCGGGCTGCACCCGGTGGGCACCCCGCGCCTGGCGGCGGACCGGCTCGCGGCGACCTCGGAGCGTACGGGCATCACGCGCTTCGCGCTGCTCGCCGAGGGCTCCGGCGATCTCGCGGCCACCGAGGAGAACGTACGGCGGCTGGGCACCGAGGTGCTGCCGCGCCTGGGGTGAGGCATGTGGGGGGTGGCGGGTCATGCTCGATCGCTCGTGTTCGGTCGTCGACGGATGTCGAGGGGCCGGATGCCGCCGCTCCGGCATCTGTCGCATCGTTCGGGTGTCCCCCGATGCGGAGCGGCAGCACCATGCTTCAGCAGTCGCGCAGCTCCGGCGACTGGTTGAGCAGCTGGCCTCGGACGGAGGTGAAGCGGGCGAGCCGCTCGTCCACCGAGGGGTCCAGCGGGAACACCGCCACGCGGTGGCAGTTCTGGAAGGCCAGACGCACGCCGAAGTGTCGCTGCAGCGCACCACGGATCGCGTCACTGGCGAGTGCACGCAACAGCTGGCCACGTGCCTGCTCGTTCGGCGGCGGCGTCTGGTTGTCGGCGAACTCGCCGCCGTCGACCTTCAGCTGGGCCACCAGAGAACTGATCATCTCCCATGCGAAGGGCAGGGAGGTCCGGACGCAGTCGACGAAGTCGGCTTCGTCGACCTCGCCTCGCTCGGCCTGTTCCAACAGCGCCGGTGAGACGTCGAGCGACATGGGTTCTCCTCTCGCGACCCCGTTGTGCGGGGTCTTACGGGCAGGGGCGAAGGACCCCCGTGCGACACGCAGCGTGCACGGACGGCGACCTCCTGCTTCCACGGTAAGCGCGCGGTGCGGAGCGCACCAGGAGATTGGGAGCACAACCGGCCAATAACCGACGGGTGTTGGGCGGGCGTTAAGAGCCGAATCGCGCGGAAGAGCGTCTCTCTTGTAGCGTTGCCGACCATGCGTCTCGTCATCGCCCGTTGTTCCGTGGACTACGCGGGCCGGCTCACCGCCCACCTGCCCTCCGCGCCCCGTCTGATCCTGGTCAAGGCAGACGGCAGTGTCTCCATCCACGCGGACGACCGGGCGTACAAACCGCTCAACTGGATGTCCCCTCCGTGCACCCTGAAGGAGGGTGCCGACGGCGAGGCCGGCGTCTGGACCGTGGTGAACAAAGCGGGCGAGAAACTGATCATCACGATGGAGGAGATCCTCCACGACTCCTCGCACGAGCTGGGTGTCGACCCGGGCCTCATCAAGGACGGCGTGGAAGCGCATCTCCAGGAGCTCCTCGCCGATCGCATCGAGACCCTCGGCGACGGCCATACGCTGATCCGGCGCGAGTACCCGACGGCGATCGGCCCGGTGGACATCCTGTGCCGGGACGCCGACGGCGGGACGGTCGCGGTGGAGATCAAGCGGCGCGGCGAGATCGACGGTGTGGAGCAGCTGACCCGCTATCTGGAGCTGCTGAACCGCGACCCGCACCTGGCTCCGGTGAAGGGCGTCTTCGCGGCGCAGGAGATCAAGCCGCAGGCGCGGGTGCTGGCGACGGACCGCGGCATCGAGTGCGTGGTGCTCGACTACGACGCCATGCGGGGCATCGAGGACGACAAGCTGCGGCTCTTCTGAGGCGTTCGGGCCGGCCGTTTCGGCGGTACGGGCACGGCGGAAGGCCCCGGGTGCGATGGACGCGCCCGGGGCCTTCCGTCGTGCCGTGGGGCCCGGTCAGGCGGGGGCGCCGGTGGAGGGGGCGCCGCCGTCCGTGGCGGAGGCGGAGTTGCTGGGGTTCTCGCCCTCGACCGGCGGGGTCGTCGTGGCCGGGGGCGTCGTCTCCGTCGCCGTCGGATCCGCGGTCGGCTCGGTCGTCGTCGGCGTCGGCTTGGTCGGCGTCGGCTTCGTGGTCGGGCTCAGCGTCGGGACCGGGCGCCCGGACGTCGACGTGGTGGGCGCGTCCGGCGTGGGGCTGGTCGCGGTCGATCCGGCCGGGGAGGACGGGGTGTCCGTCGTGCCGGGTGCGCCCGGCGTGGGCGAGTCCGTCGGGCCGGGCGAGGCCGAGTCGGAGGGGCGGGTCGTCGACCCCTCGGTCGGCTCCTCCGTGTCCATGCCGTCGTCGCCGACGCTCCCGTCGCTCGTGGTGCGGTCGGAGGTGACCCGGTCGGTGCCGGGGTCGTCGCCGTTGCCCGACGTGGCCCCGATGGTCACCACCGTGCCGAGCACGGCGGCGAGGAGCGCTCCGGTGCCGACCGCGACGAGGTTGCGGCGGGCTCCGGCGAGGACGCGCCACCCGGCACCGGAGCGTCGCTGCTCGCCGCCGTGGACGGTGTCGGGGCGGGAGATGAGCGTCGGGCCCTCCTCCATGAAGTCCGGGAACGCGGCGGCCGGCGAGGGCGTCGGAGCGGGCGTGGCCTTGGGGAGGGCGGGCCTGGCGGGTGCGGACGCCGCTGGCTTGGCCAGGACGGCCGGGATGCCGCGGGGCGGCGAGGCGGGCCCTTCGCCCGGTACGAGGTCCGCGGACGGCGGTCCCTCGGCGCGGTCGGCGACCAGGGCGAGCGCGCGGCGTCCGGCGACGGTCCCGCGCTTGTCGGCGAGCGCGCCGCGCAGGCCGATGGAGGCCTCCAGTTCGGCGCGGGCCCGCTCAAGGTTCCCGGAGCAGAGGGCCAGGACGCCCAGCTCGTGGTGGAAGTAGGCCTCTTCGGCCACTTCTCCGGCGAGACGGGCGGCTTCCTGGCCGCTGCGCAGGGCCCGCTCCCAGGCGCCCCAGTGCAGCCCCGCGGCGAAGGCGGGCGCGGCGCTGCGGGCGAGGAGGACGGCCGCGGCGGGGTGCTCGGATTCCGTTCCGGGGACGAGTACGGACAGGGCGGCGAGGAGCGCGTCGGATTCGGCGGCGGCCCGGGCGGGTGTGACGGAGGGGTGCCCGGCCCACCAGGCGTAGTGCTGGGCGACGGTGTGGGCGCGGTCGGCCGCGTCCGCGGCGTAGCCGTGGGCGAGGAGCTGGGTGAGGACGCCGGCGGCGAGGCGGTAGCGGGTGCCGACCGGGGAGAGCAGTCCGCAGTCCAGGAGTTCGCCGAGGGCGGCGTCCGCGTGGGTGTCGCCGACGAGGGCGGGGAGGTGGGCCTGGTGCGGCACCTCGCCGCCGAGGGCGGCGGCGAACCGCAGGGTCTCCTGGGCGGAATGGCTGAGCCGGGAGGCGAGCAGGGCGGCGGGGGCGGCGCCCTCGCCGAGGCTGGGCAGCGGTATGTCGCGCAGCTCGAAGTCAGCGGCCTCGTCGGGCCGCTCCGCCGCGGGTTCGGTCGTGCCGGGGGTGCCGGAGGGTCCGAAGGCGTCGGCGAGGGCGCCGAAGGCGTCGAACTCCGAGGGGGGCTCCTCCTGGGTGCCGAAGGCGTCGAACTCGGCCGGGGTGATCCGCAGCCGGTCGCGCTGGCGGAGCAGGGCGGCGGCCTGGACGAAGCGCAGGGGCAGGCCCTCGGACTCGAACCAGAGGTCGCCGGCCCAGTTGGCCTCGTCCTCGGTGAGGCTGCGGCCGACGGCGTTCTCCAGGAGCTCCAGGGCGGAGGCGCGGCCGAGTCCGGCGAGGAAGACCTCTTCGAGGTGGGCGTCGGCGGAGGCGGCCGGCACGTCGGGGGTGGCGGCGAGCAGGAAGGCGCACTCGGGGGCGGCGGTCAGCAGCTCGTCGAGGGTGGCGCCGCCGAACTCCAGGTCGTCGACGACGACGATGGCGCCGATCTCGTGGACGAGCGCGAGCAGGGCGGTCCGGTCGGGCCGGTGGTCCGGTGCGTGACGGACGGCGGTGAGGAGTTCGTACAGCAGCTCGGTGGGTGTGCGGTGGTACCCGGAGAGACGCACCACTCCGTCGGGGGCGAGGCCGGCGCAGTCGGCGGCGACGGCGTCGAGGAGCGCGGTGCGGCCGGAGCCCGCGGGGCCGGAGAGGCGGACGGAGCGGCCCCGGCCGAGGAGCTGGACGAGCCGTTCGCGCTCCTCCTGCCGCTCGATCAGCGGCAGGGGCGGGGCGGCGGGGCCCGCCGGCACGGGCGGGGCGGCGGCGCGGGCGGCGTCGGCGCGCTCCTCGGGGGTGCGGCGGCGCGGTGCCGCGGGGCGTTCCCCGGGCGGGCAGGTCTCGATCTCGCTGCCGTCGACGGGGTTGACGGTGAGGAGGAGGTCGCCGGCGACGAGCCGGGCGGTGCGGACGCGTGGGGGCGTCGGCGTCGCGACGGGGCCGCGCTCGGGGGCGCCGCCTCGGGAGTCCGGGGCGTCGTCGCCTTCGTGGTCGTGGCCGTATTCTTCCGGCCCCCGGTTCATCGGGTCCATGATCAAAGCCCCCAAAAGCGGTGCGCGCCGAAGCCCCTCCCGGCCGATCTGCACGCTCGCTGACGCTTCTGGTCCGGTGCCCGCCGGGTGGGTTCCGTCAAAGGGCGGGCGACCGAACCCTAGACCTTTCGCGCGGATCCCGGAACATCCGGGGTGCCGGCCCGCCCAAGACGTCACGGTCTCGTGAGGATTGGGGTGTGACGCCTGGTTCACACAGCGGCTTCACAGGCGGTACGCCGAAGAGACGTGCCCCCGACGCCCGGCGCCGCGCTCACACGCGGGGCAGGGACTCCGCGGCGAGGCCGCCCTCGATGGCGAGGATGCGGTGCAGTCGGGTGGCCACCAGCAGGCGCTGCATCTGGGGCGGCACCCCGCGCAGCACGAGCCGGCGGCCGCAGCGGCCGGCGCGGCGGTGTGCGCCCATGATGACCCCGAGACCGGTGGCGTCCCAGGAGTCGAGACCGGTCAGGTCGAGCACGAGGTCGCCGACGCCGTCGTCGACGGCCGAGTGCAGGACCGTACGGGCGTCCGCCGCGCTACGGACGTCGAGGCGGCCCCCGACGACCAGCTCGACATGGTCGCCCCTGATGTGCATATGCGCTCCCCGGGAGTGCTCCGTCTTTGCAACAACTGACTGTCGTCGGCGCAGAAGCGTTGCGCCTTGTAAGCGAACTGATACCGAATTCACCCCATGGGGTGATCGCCGGACGACCGCCGGGCGTCAGTGCTTGTAGAAGCCCTGCCCGCTCTTGCGGCCGATGTCACCGGCGTCCACCATCCGGCGCATCAGCTCCGGCGGTGCGAACTTCTCGTCCTGCGTCTCGGTGTAGATGTTGCCGGTGGCGTTCACGAGGATGTCGATGCCCGTGAGGTCGGCCGTGGCGAGCGGGCCCATGGCGTGGCCGAAGCCGAGCCTGCAGGCGATGTCGATGTCCTCGGCGGTGGCGACGCCCGACTCGTGGAGCTTGGCGGCCTCGACGACCAGCGCCGAGATGAGCCGGGTGGTGACGAAGCCGGCGACGTCGCGGTTGACCACGATGCAGGTCTTGCCGACCGACTCGGCGAACTCCCGTGCCGTGGCGAGCGTGGCGTCGCTCGTCTTGTAGCCGCGGACCAGCTCGCAGAGCTGCATCATCGGCACCGGCGAGAAGAAGTGGGTGCCGACGACGGCCTCCGGGCGCTCCGTCACCGCGGCGATCTTGGTGATCGGGATGGCGGAGGTGTTGGAGGCGAGGACGGCTCCGTCCTTGGCGATCCGGTCGAGCGAGCGGAAGATCTCGTGCTTGACCTCCAGCTTCTCGAAGACGGCCTCGACGACGACGTCCGCGTCGGCGACCGCGTCGAGTTCGGTGGTGGCGGTGATCCGGCCGAGGGCGGCCTCGGCGTCGGCGGCGTCCATCTTGCCCTTGCCGACGAAGCGGTCGTACGACGCCTTGATGCCGTCGGTGCCACGGGTCAGGGCGGCGTCGGTGACGTCACGCAGGACGACGTCCCAGCCCGCCTGGGCCGAGACCTGCGCGATTCCGGACCCCATGAGTCCGGCCCCGATGACGGCGAGCTTCCTGGCCACGATGTTCCACCCCTTAACGCCTGTTCACTTCTGGCTCTCCGGCGGAGATTAGCGGGCGTGAGGCGCTGTGTGACCGGTAAGTAACGCGCGTCACGCCTCGTTTGACGGACGTCACACTCACGGCAGGCCACCGGACGGAAGCGTTGCGTCCGTACGGCGTAGCCCGGGACCCGGTCGCGCGGCAGCTCCTGGATCCCGTCGAGGAGGTCGAGTACCTCGCGGGACACGGTGGCGGCCTTGCGGCCCGCGGTCTGCCGGGGGATGCGGGAGGCCCCGGGAACGCGATGCCGGGCGGGTGCCTCGGTCACCGCGCCACGACGACCGTGCTGTGGGGGGCCGGCCGCCGTCGGAGTGGCGGTGGTCGCCGTGACGGTCGGCACACGGACGTTCCACGGGGCCGGAGCGTAACTAGGCTGGGCCCATGGTCAATCTGACGCGCATCTACACCCGTACCGGCGACCAGGGCACCACCGCCCTCGGCGACATGAGCAGGACCGCCAAGACCGATCTGCGGATCTCGGCCTACGCCGACGCCAACGAGGCCAACGCCGTCATCGGCACGGCCATCGCGCTCGGGCGGCTCGACGAGGAGGTCGTGAAGGTCCTCGTCCGCGTCCAGAACGACCTGTTCGACGTGGGCGCCGACCTGTCCACCCCGGTGGTCGAGGACCCGGCGTACCCGCCGCTGCGGGTCGAGCAGAGTTACGTCGACAAGCTGGAGGCGGACTGCGACCGGTTCCTCGAGCAGCTGGAGAAGCTGCGCTCCTTCATCCTTCCGGGCGGCACGCCCGGCGCGGCCCTGCTGCACCAGGCGTGCACGGTGGTCCGGCGGGCGGAGCGCTCCACCTGGGCCGCGATCGAGGTGCACGGCGAGTCGATGAACGCCCTCACCGCGACCTACCTCAACCGGCTGTCAGACCTGCTCTTCATCCTCGCGCGCGTCGCGAACAAGGAGGTCGGGGACGTGCTCTGGGTCCCGGGCGGGGAGCGCTGAGCTTTTCGCCGGCCCCGCCCCGGGGCTCTTCGCGAGCGAGGGGCTCGCGCCGGACCCGTCGTTCCTCACCGTCCCGGCGCTCCGCGCGGATCCGGGACCCCGCGCC